>NZ_JAPVZT010000004.1:0-189220 GCF_041432495.1 Streptococcus sp. 27098_8_73 | reverse complement strand
CTTTTTTGTTTGTATTTTTTACGTCACTGCTCAAGTTTAATGAAATGCAATGAGACCAGAATGACCAGCTTTTATCTAAAATCTCAGGGCTGCTAACAAAAAAGAGCGGAAAATACTTTCCGACTCTTTTTTATGCATTCAAAAATTATAATTCAGCAATTTGGCTCAGGTTGACTTCTGCAACCGTGTCATTTCCAAACATAGAGATAATCATCTTGACCTTATTATTGTCAATTTCCGTGATTTTGCCAGTATAGTTAGCAAAGGCACCGTCAATGATGCGAACTGTATCGCCCACTTTGACATCCAAATCAAATTCTTGAACCGTTTGTCCCATAGAAATCAGAATGCTGCGGATTTCTTCTTCCAAGAGCGGGGTTGGTTTCGAACGGTTTCCGTGTGAACCCACAAATCCAGTTACGTTTGGCGTATTCCGCACGACAAACCAAGCTTCGTCCGTCATAACCATCTCAACCAATACATAACCTGGGAAGCGGTTTTCTTCGACTTCCTTGCTCTTGCCGTTTTTCTCGACTTGCACGGTCTGAGTCGGAATTTCCACGCGCAGGATATTTTCCAGCATATTATAGGTCTGGGCACGTTGCAAGAGATTTTCCTTTACCTTGTTTTCATAGCCTGAGTAGGTTTGCAGTACAAACCAGCCTTTATCAAAACTGTCCATGTTTTGTCCTTTCCTAAATAAAAAAGCCTAGGGCTTCTGCTTGATATCTAGCCTTATTATACCATAAAATCTAAAATTACAAAGCATTTTGGTAAATATTTTACAGACAAATAGAGTTGCCTAGGCAACTCTATCTTTCTTATGAAAACATATTGATTATGCGGAAGAGACCGCTGGCAACTACCTTATCAAAAATATAGATCACAATAGCAAAGAATGCTGTGTATTCCATTACGGAAAGGAAATCAGTCCATCTTTCTTTACGGGTAGGCCAAGTTGTATCTCGTAGCAAAACGAAAACATCTTTAATGAATTTCACAACTATCTCCTATCTGGTTTCTTTATGCAGTGTGTATTTACTGCAGTGTTTACAATATTTATTCACTTCTAGACGCGTAGGTTTTGGAGTGCTACTAAGTTTGATTGAGTAGTTTCGTGACCCACAAACTGTACACGCTAGACTCGCTTTTTTTAATGCCATGACGCCTCCATTCCCCTTATTATAGCAGTTTTCTACTTCTTTGACAAGCTGTTTAGACGATTAATGGAACCAGCCAGTAATGGTATCCCAGAGATTTTTGGCTTTTTCAGTAATCCCAGACTCATCGATAGCCTTCTTGGCATCATCTACCAGGTTTTGCGCCCGCTCTTGGACATCTTTCAGGAAATCTTTATTTTCACTAGTCGTATTCGTTTGACCAGTACCGTAGGTATCGACTGGGGAAATTCCATTTTCAGCATAAGCATTTTTCTCACCCGAGAAGGAAGTTCCTTCTGTATAAGGCAGGATAGTGTTGGCGACATTGCGGAAAATAGCCGAAGCTTCATTGGCACTCGTACCAGTCAGATAGTGAGTTTCATCCGTCTTAGGGAAGCCCAGCCATTGGCTGATAACCACATCTGGTGTATAGCCGATGACCCACTGGTCTCCTGACAGATCAGGGTTAAAGTCAGTCTCTGTTGTTCCTGTCTTTCCAGCCATTGTATAGCCATACGGAGCTGCATAAACTCCCGTTCCGTTTGAGAAAGTTCCCAGCATCATACTGGTCATCTTTTCTGTGGTTGAGCGATTGAGAACGCGGGTAGAAGTCTGCCGGTGGGTTTTGACAACCTGACCACTAGCATTTTCTATCTTAGTGATAAGATGGGCATCATTCATAACTCCATCATTCGCAAAGACTGAATAGGCTTGTGCCATCTGAAGTGGATTGGTCGTCACTCCGCTTCCCAGAGCCACACCTAGATTCTGTTCTACCTTATCCATATTAAGACCAAACTTTTTGCCGTACTCAAAGGCCTTGTTCACGCCTAATTCGTCCACTGTTGAAACCGCGGGAATATTGAGGGATTCAGCCAAGGCTTGATACATTGGAACCGTCGGTGAACTTTGGATATTGCCGTAGTTATTAACCTTATAGTCACCAAAAACGGTCCGACTATTATCTAGTTCCTTATCCGTTGACCAACCGGCTGCTATTGCTGGGCTGTAGGCCACCAAAGGCTTGATGGTCGATCCTGGACTACGAGCAGACTGAGTCGCGTAGTTAAAAGTCCGAAAAGCAGAGCCATCAGCACTGTTAACACGGCCAACCAAAGCCCGAACACCACCCGTCTTAGGATCTAGCGCTACGCTTCCTGACTCGGCCCGCGTCCCGTCCTCAGCCAGCGGGAAGAGATCAACATTGCTATAGATGACCTGCATGCTGGCTTGGTAATTTTGATCCAATTCAGTGTAAATACGATAGCCGTTGTTGACGATTTCTTCTTCCGTCAGACCGTAATCATTGACCGCTTCATTGATAACCGCATCAAAATAAGATGGGTAGCGATAGTCTTCTGACTTGCCTTCGTAGGCATCGACTAGCTGGCCTCCAATGCCAACCGTCGCAGCCTGATCCGCCGTTGCCTGATCAATATAACCTGCCGCCACCATATTTTGAAGAACGGTGTCACGACGGTTGGTCGCATTCTCAATCGAATACAAGGGATTATATAGTTCTGGTCCTTTGAGCATACCAGCTAGAACCGCTGATTGATCCAAGCTGAGCTGGCTGGCAGATACACCAAAGTATTTCTTGCTGGCATCTTCCACTCCCCAAACGCCATTTCCAAAATAAGAGTTATTGAGGTACATGGTCAGGATTTCCTGCTTGCTGTATTTTTTGTTAATCTCTAAAGCTAGGAAAAATTCCTTGGCCTTCCGCTCAATGGTCTGATCCTGAGAAAGATAGGCATTTTTGGCCAACTGCTGCGTGATAGTCGAGCCACCACCCGAACGCCCCGCAGTCAAAATGGCTAGAAAGAAGCGACTGTAGTTAATCCCGCCATTCTTATAAAAGGATCGGTCTTCTGTCGCAATCACAGCGTTCTGCAAATCCTGACTAATCGCATCCAATTCGACATAGGTTCCTTTTTGCCCAGACAAGCTGCCCGCTTCATTTCCATCCTTATCATAGATCAAGGTCGTGGCTTTAAGAGCATTCTGCAAGTCTTTGACATTAGTCGTCTTAGCTACATAAAAAAGATAGCCACCAACCACCAGACCAAAGGTCAAGCCGAGAATCAAGAATATCTTGGTCAGATGAAACCGGCGCCAAAAGCGGCGGAAGGGATGCTGAGACAGGGGCTTCTTCCGACTCTTGCCTGAGCGACTGTATCTAGGTTCAGGAGTCTCACCCTCCAGCTCCTCAGCAACCTTCTTCTCAGGATGATCCGTTTTAAACAGATTGACTAATTTTTCAAATATATCATTTAATTTCTTCATAAAACATATTTTATCACCTTATCCATGCAGACACAAGGCACGACTCCGCTACTTTCTACTCCTTTTAGCTTTCTTTAAGGAAATAGCAGAGCTCCTTTCCTCTTTCCAACGAAGCATTCCCAAATGGGCTAGTTTTTGCTACAATGAAAACATGAAATTTACCATTACCATCCCCGCAAGCCTGCCTCCGATGACCGTCAAAGAATTACTAGAAGACCAACTGCTCATTCCTCGCAAAATTCGTCACTTTCTCCGAACCAAAAAACACGTCTTGGTCAACGGAGAATCCATCCACTGGCAGAACTTGGTCAAGCCTGACGACAACATTCAACTAACTTTTGACAAAGAGGATTATCCAGAAAAAGAACTTCCCGCTGGCCAACCTCATCTGGTCGAGGAGCTCTATCAGGACGAGCATCTCATCATCGTCAACAAGCCAAACGGCATGAAAAGTCACGGCAATGAGCCGACAGAAGTCGCTCTGCTCAACCATGTGTCAAGCTATGTCGGACAGACCTGCTATGTCGTCCACCGGCTGGACAAAGAAACCAGTGGCGCCATCCTGTTTGCCAAAAATCCCTTTGTCCTCCCCATTCTCAACCGCCTCTTGGAAAACAAAGAAATCGCCCGCGAATATTGGGCCCTTGCCCAAGGGAAATTCCCCAGCAAGACTACCGTCTACAAAGATAAAATTGGGCGCGATCGCCATGACCGACGGAAACGCCTCGTTGATCCGAAAAAGGGGCTCTACGCCGAAACTCATGTAACTCGACTCAAGGAGTTCGGAAAGACGACTCTGGTCAAATGTCAATTGAAAACCGGACGGACTCACCAAATCCGCGTTCATCTCGCCCATCACGGCCATCCCATCATCGGCGATCCTCTCTACCATCCTCAACCCCAAGGTCGCCTCATGCTCCATGCCCACCGCTTGACATTGACTCATCCATTCACCCTAGAAACCATCAACGTGGAAGCACCGTCAGAGAGTTTTGAAGCAGAAATCAAACGGCACAAAAGCAAGGCTAAAAAGGGATATCTTGCCTGATTGCCAAGTCCCCAAGACTTATACTCCACATCGACAACTAGCCACAATTCTTTCAAAAAACGGATTTTCCCCAAAAAGACGATTCCCTACCGGACATCGTCTTTTTCTTCTCCTCTATCTAGCAACTTAGCATGCCAGATATCAACAAGCAGCAATCTTATCTTGATAGGTCATCTGCCTTATGCCAAATTGCTCCCCAGTCCATCTTTGACTACTAGCACCTCCACCTCGTTTTGAATCATCCTATCTGACCAAAGAATAATCACAAAGTCACAAGAAAATGCTCAGCCTAGCTGAGCTTTTTGATTATTGATTTTTAAAGCGTTCTACATCACGCGCAATGACTAACTCTTCATCTGTCGGGATAACCAGAACTCTGACTTTAGCAGCTTCTGTTGAAATATCTCCTGTGGCACCAAAGAAATTCTTCTCTGGATCAACATCGCAGCCAAACCAAGAAATTCCCTCGATAACCATTCGACGGATGGTCACAGAGTTTTCACCGATACCAGCTGTAAAGATAATGGCATCTGCTCCATTTAAAACAGCTAAATACTGACCAATGTATTTTTGAATGCGATCCACAAAAATTTCATTTGCCAATAATGCCTTTTCATCACCCGCACGCATAGCTTCATGAATATCGCGCATATCACTTGATTTCTCTGAAACGCCCAACAGTCCAGATTCACGGTTCAGAATTCGACTGATATCTTCTGGCGTGTTGAAGTCATCTGTATGTTGCATCAAGTATGGAATAATCGCTGGATCGATGTCACCTGTACGTGTTCCCATCATAACTCCACCAAGAGGAGTGAAGCCCATAGAAGTATCCACTGAGCGCCCTTTATCAACTGCTGTGATAGAAGCACCGTTTCCGATGTGGCAAGTGATGAGTTTCAATTCTTCAATCGGTTTACCCAAAAGTTTCGCAGCTTCGTGGGCTACATACTCATGGCTAGTTCCATGTGCTCCGTATTTACGGACCTTATTTTCAGTGTAGTACTTAGTTGGCAATGGATAGCGATAAGCTTTTTCTGGCATGGTTGTGTGGAATGATGTATCAAAAACAGCCACACTGGTAATGTCTGGAAGAAGTTGCCTGAAAGCACGGATACCGTCAGCATTGGCAGGATTGTGTAAAGGAGCTAGCAGAGACAACTCTTCAATCTTTTCCAACACATCGTCAGTCACAAGAGCTGATTCTTTGAAATACTCACCTCCAGCTACGACACGGTGCCCAACACCTGTGATTTCATCGTAAGATTGAATAATTTCAAACCGTTTCAAATCATCCAATAAAATTTTCACAGCTTGTGTATGATCAGCAATATCTAAGGTTTGGCGTTCAGAACGACCATCAAATTTAACCGTAGAGATTGAGTCCTTGAGACCAATCCGCTCAATCAAACCTTTAGCCAGCACCTTTTCTTCTGGCATTGAATAAAGTTGCCATTTTACACTCGAACTTCCAGCATTGATAGAAATAGTTTTTGACATCTCGTCACCTCTTTAAGCGTTTTCAAACTATTATATCAAAAATTTGTTTGAATTTCACTAACTTTGACCCAGTTTTGAAAACTTTCACGAAACTTTAAGATTTCATCCTGACTTTGCAAGTCCTGCAAAGGGTAGATAAACGGCTGGATGTCTGATTCGCCTTGTTTTCTCAGGACAAATATCGTCTTAGCATTCTGCCGGCTCGCGAAAATCTTTTCTGGCAGGGAAATCATTGCCAAGAGCTGAGCGCTAGACAGTAGCCATTTTTTCAGCAGGTGACTTTGTGGGCTCGTCAGCAGATTATTTGGCGCGAGAAAGATAGCATAGCCCCCCGGTTTCAAATATTTTAGCGATTGCTCCATCAAGAGATGATGGGCGTAAGTATGCTCATCTGGACTGGCAACCTCATAACGAGCCGCCACGGCATCATCTGGATAATAGCCCACTGGCAAATCACTGACAATCAAGTCGCTTTCTTTCAGAACCTGAGGCCGTACCGCATCTCCTTGAGCAAAGTGTGCCTTAGAATTCATGACTTCGGCAATGCTAGCAGACAAATCAATCAGCAAGTCGTCAATTTCTAGACCCAGATAATCTATGTTTTTTTGTGTGTGGTTGAGCAGAGTCACCGCTAAATTGCCTGTTCCACTGCCGATCTCCAGCAAATCGACTCTCTCGTCTTGGGCCAACTGGTCAATCAAAAAACTCAGCAAGAAACCGACCGAATCAGGTGTAAACTGATGATTAGCTTGGAGCGGCTCTGTCTGAGAAGCCTTCATAAAAATAAACTGATAAGCCCGACGCCACTCTTCCTTGGTCAAATGCAGGGCACGGAGTTTCTCATTATTTTTCAGAATTTCTTGTAATTCTGTATCTCCGTCCAGATAAATCCCATTCTGCTCAATCAAGGCATCATAGAAATTAGTTCCCAGCACATTTTGGATATTTTGCACGTTTTCTAAAAGTAGATGAAAAGCTCGTTCTATTTTTTCAAATTTCATGGCATCCTCCGTTGTCTTATGATACCAAAAAGAAGCCCTCTTTCCAAGGGCTATCGGATTACAAATCTTTTACATTTATATTAGTCGCTTCTCTTGTCAGTTGAAGGAGAGGGCGCTTTAGTTTTTTTAGTATCTTTGGAGTCTTTAGCTTCTTTGTCCTTCTTCTCTGGATCCTTCTTGCTCTCAAAATAGAAAGAATAACTCTTCTGATTGGCGAGTTGGCTGCTGACTTCCAGCATATTTCCCTGCCTGCGATAATGGGTGCTCCCTTGGTCGAAGGCTAATTGCCCGCTCTCCTCTATGGCAGTCTCCTTGGTCAAAACAGCCAAGGCATAGGCTTCTGTCCGCTCCCGATTAGCTTGAAAGAGACGCTGATTAGCCACCTGCCGGTTCAGATAAAATTGCAAGAGCAAGCTAAAGACTGCTGCCATAAAGAGGGCATAAAGCAAGATGCCTGCCTTAACTTTTATCTTGGACACGATAGATGTACTCTCTTTCTAAATTATTTTCAAACCGGAAGCGAAAGCGAACAAGGTCCCCCTCCTGACTGACCGGAGCAGCTTTAAGTCCATAGATCATGGGTTGATAGCCACGTCCCGAAGCATCCGTCTTGCGGAAATCATCACTCCGAGATTTGCCCAAAGCTATATGTTTGCCATCCTGTTTGACATAGATTTTGTCGTTTTCGACCCGATCAAATTGGCTGCGCGATAGCTCTGTCTCCAACTGATCGACAAATAAGAGCCATTCCTGCTGCTTATTTTCCTGTTGATGTCGCAGTTCAAAAGCCAGAAGCTTGGTCATCGACTGAAAGACCAACATACCACCGCTCAAGACCAGCAGGGCGACTAGAGTCTCTAAAAGTGTAAAAGCTTTGATTTTAACGTTTTTTAACACTGAGCACCTTCTCCTCTTGGTGGTAGACAGTTAATTGCTGGTCGGTCTTGACTTGACGGACTGTGATGCCATTGACTGTCAGACTTTCCTGCCCCGTCTGCATGGCCATCCGAGCAACCCGCAGCACTTCCTCCTCCTGCAATAAGCGAGTCTGTTCCTGCCGCGACTGATTAATCTGGCCAAGCAGGAGGCTGGCAATAGCCGCAAAAACCGCCATTGCCACCAGAGCCTCCAGCAAAATGCTAGCCTTCATTCGTCGTCTTTTTAAATTTTCCATTGCCCATATAAAGCTGGTAAACAACCTTTTTATCCTCCGTTTGAAAAACAATCTTGCTGAGCGAAGAATTCCCGCCAGCCTGGTCAAACTGAATGGTCTGGGGAGCATGTTCCTGCAAGGTCTTAGGAAATTCTACTTGCTGATAGCCGTTGGAGATGTTGCGCTCCGAAATGGTCAATTTTATCTTTTCATGTCCAGCCACACTTAGCTTTTGGCTCTCCTGATAAAGATGCTCAAATTCCATGAAAAACAGCTGCTCCTGTACTTGATTGAAACCAGCCTGAACAGAGCCAGATAGACCTAATAAAATGAAACTGACCACAAATAAAGCCAGGAGACTTTCTAACAGCGTAAAAGCCTTAATCCGCAACTGCACGAGCTTCACTGCTGTTTTTTCCATAGTAAGCCTTATAGGATGCCACCTGCTTCTCGGTAATCCGACCATCGGCAACTAATTTCCCTAGGGTGGCTTTTTCATTAACATTCTTCAATTCATAAAGCTCAGCCTGACTTTCCACGACCTTGACTACAGCCGCGTTGCCTGTATCTGAAACAGCATCCTTCTGCTTAGTCAAATTCGGGACAAACAAGAGCATCAAGACGCTGATGATTAAAAGAACGACTAACATTTCCACCAGAGTGAAGGCTTTAACCTTCAAAGTTTTTAATTTTTTCATAATTGAATCTCCATATTCTGATAAATTGGCAGCAACATGGCTGCATAAAGTAAAACGATCACGAGGGCGACAAAGACAAAGACGAGAGGCTGAATCAAATTCATGGCACGATTGATTCTCAGGAAAAACTCTTCCCAAGTCTTTTCGGCATATAGTTCCAATTCGTCGCCCAACTTGGACTTGACCTCTCCGTACTCGATGATTAAGGCCAATTCTTTCTTAAAAAAGGGATAGGTACCGACCTTCTCGGCATAGCCCTGACCAGCACCTAGAGCCGCCTCCAAGTCTCGTCCCAGCTCCTGAAAGAGCTGAGAAGGCTGGTCCTGCATGATGAGAAAGATCTGGCTTAATTCCAGCCCTTGTCCAATCATATTGCCCCATTCACGCGCATAGTAGGCTGTCAGATAAGCCCGCACTAAGGTGCCAACAAAAGGAAACTTAGCCAAACGGCTGAAAAAACTCATCTTAGAGCTCTTGCGATAATAGAACCAGCCACCGCAAATCAGCAAGCAATTCACTAGAACGCCTCCTAGAAAAATCTGCGGTAGATAATGAATGAACTGAGTAGCCATATTTTGACTGTCCAGCTGAGGCAGGAGATAGTTACGCAAGCCTAGCATAATCAGCACTAAAAAGCCAAGCAGCATCAAGGGATAAGTCCCCACCTCAATCAATTTCTTACGGACTTTCGAAAGATTTTCTAAATAATCCTCGATTTTACCCAAACTAAGATTTAGGTTTCCATGCAACTCTGACAAAGATAGCTGGGTGACTACATTATCTGAAAAGCCCAAACGCTTCATAATCTGGGAAAATGACTGACCCGCAGCCAGACCCGAACGCATTTCCGCGACATAGGCCTCCTCTAAAAGGGCACTCCGCCGTAGGAAATCAACAATCTCCGACAGATGAAAACCGCTGGTAAAGAGATTGCGGAACAGCTCGATAATTTTCTTTTGCTTAGGCGTAGATAATTTTTTCCGCCTGCCTTTGATCATCTGTGATATGTCCATCTGCAAAAAGCTGGTCAATCTGCTGGTTCCAGAGACTGGCTTCATGCTTTTGATAGTCTTGGTTGACAAAGTCGATCACACCTCCTCCCCCGATTAAGCGCTGATAACAAACGCCCTGTAACACCATGCGTAGCTCATCCTCACTGACACCCAGCTCTAGCAGGCGCTCATACACTCCGCGAATGCTCTTAGCATGGATAGTTGAAAAGACCGTAGCCCCTGTCAAACTAGCCCTTACCACCGCTCGGGCCGTTTCTTGGTCGCGGATTTCCCCGATAATCAAGAGATCCGGCCTGTGGCGCAGAGACAGCTTGATGAGGCTGTCATAGGTCATCCCGATAGTTTCATTCAGCTGAAGCTGGAGCATGTTTTCCTGCTTGATTTCCACAGGGTCTTCGATAGACATGACCTGTTGTTGGCCAAATCTCATCTGAGCCAGCTGGTGCATCAGCGTCGTCTTTCCACTACCAACTGGCCCTGAAAACAGATAAAGGCCGCGAGAATTTACTTTTTTACGAAGATCAGGCAGATTGTCAAACCAGAAACGCAGCTCACGCTCCTCATCATGTAAGAGCCGAATCACCAAGCTCTCATAACCGCGGTAATCCCCGACGGTTGACAGACGAAGCGAGACCGTCACTTCTCCACAATCATAATCGCAGGAACCTAGCTGACTGCGCCTCTTCTCCCCGACATTCATGCCTGAGACAAACTTAAAATGGCTGATGACTGACGATAATAAATCAAAATCATAGGTCTGAATGAAGCGCCGCTCATCACCCACCCGCATATAAAGCTCATAGCAGGTGCTCTTGGGAATCAGATAGATATCTTGGGCCGCTTCCTGCCTAGCCAATTGAATCATTTCCTTTGCAATTTTTTGAACCATAAGTCCTCCTCACCTTACTATTCGCACAAAATGAGAAAAAATAAAAAAAGAATGAAGAAATTTTCTCCATTCTTTGACTTTTATCCTACCTAGCCCGCACTTTAATTTTGCAAATGCGGTGTTTTTCAGTAGCATTTTGCTTGCGGTAGCCTGGACGATACTTGCTCTTGGGGATCTTACTTTCATTTTCTAACAAAAGCAGGGAGTGGTATTGCTGAATATCTTCATTACACTCCTCACACCAACGTTGATCGGCCGGATCCCAGAAAATCGTCATAAGATCACTGCGGCTTTTATAAAATGGAGATGCTTCAGACATCTCTAGCCAGCGGTGTTTATAGTATTTGAGGGCGGTGTAATAATCATCGAAATACCTTTTTTCAATGATATCATCCTCCCAACCGTCTAAAAACCACCAGGGCTCATAATCGCCATACATTTCTATTACGCTGTACATACCTGTCCCCTTTTGTATCCTATATTATATATAAATCTCTTTGATAATGAAACTATTTTGCTCGTCGGCTCTATAATAGTTCGTTTTTCATCAAAGAAAGGCAAAGAAACAAAAGGGAGTGTCGCTTTTTGTGCTTATTTCCAATTCAGATGCACATGCTCTTTCATTTCCTTATAGGCCGTATCAATCCGATCTTTGGTCGCCTGATCCAGCTGATTGCGATATTTTCCACCCTCGATGAAATCCTCTAAGATAAGGGTTTGATAAGTGTAAAGCGGGTAACCCTCTGGTGAGTAAGTTCCCTTTTCCACACGGCTGACCCAGCTGGGATGCGCCTGAGCTTTTTTGATAATGGTCCCCTTATCCGTCTTTTCAATGGTCACATCCATCAAGACACCACGCTCGGTCCACTCAGCCGTATCCACACCAGCCATGGTTTCAATCCGCTGATTGGAGATAAAATTCCCCATAGAGTAGATAATCAGCTTCTTCTGACCATCTTTTTCAAGAATTTCTGAGGGCTGCACTACATGCGGATGCCCACCAAAAATGATGTCCGCTCCCCAGTCCACCATCTTATGATAGAGCTCGACCTGCTCCTCATTTGGCTCCAGCTGATACTCGATCCCCGTCTGTGGCATGACTACCGTGATGTCCGCTTCTTTCTCCGCCTGCTTAATCTCCGCTTTCATCTTCTCCTCATCAAAGGTCGATAGGTGATGATCAATCTCCTTCTGACTGAGACTGGACTCCAAGCCATTAAAACCATAGGAATAAGCCAGAATAGCAATCTTGATGCCTTTTACCTCTTTGATCAGGATAGGCGATTTATCCCTGTTTTTGTGAGTATAGACACCAACTGGGCTAATTCCTTGATTTTCAAAGGCTTTGGCAGTCGTAAAGACTCCCTCAAGCCCTGAGTCTAGGATGTGATTATGGGCCAGATCCACTACTTGGTAGCCGGCGTCTTTGATGGCGGGCACAACAGCCTCTGGAGCATTGAAAAGCGGATAGCCTCCCAAAGGATAGTCCGAGCGAATGGTCCCTTCAAAATCCCCTAAGACCAAGTCGCCTTGATGAAGCCAGTCCTTGACATAGGTGAAATTTTCCGAAAAATCATAGCTACCATCAGCCTTCTGAGCGCTCATATAAAGTCCATCATGGTACAAAAGATCGCCATTAGCCATAATGCGCACCGTTTTCGAGTCGATCTTCTTTCCTGCAACCGAGGAGGACTTGGGAGCATCCTTAGCAACATTCCCACTGCTTCCCTTAGGCAGCCCCATGATGCTTTGAAACAATAAAATTGCTGCCGCTGATACAAATACCGTTCCCAGCAGGGCAAGGATAAAGGCACGGTTGCTTAACGCTACTTGTCGCTTGGTTCCAGATCTTTTCTCCATTTTGCCAACCTCCGTATTACTTATATTTTATCATAAATTATCCTCCCAAGGGAATAAAAAAGAGTCTGGGACAAAAGTCCTAGCCTCTCAATTGTCTTTGGGTTGTCGAGCAAGACGCAGTGGTTGAGTGGGCTCTACTACGCTGATTTCATCAGCTTTTACAGCCCTACTCAACTGTGCGGAGGTGGGACGACGAACTCGCATTCTAAGCAATTACCGATTTCTGTCCCACTCTCTAAATATCAGGCAGAGCCCAGCATCAAGGACTGCAAATACCAGCGATAAGCTGCCCGATAATGATAGGCATTAAAAAACTTCATCTCCCCAATACCATAGCGCATCAAATAGTAAATCAGATAGCGCAAATGCAGGCTTTCCCACTCCAGACTCGTCCTTTGACAATGAGCATACTCATCCTCAAGCTCCCCATAGTAATCTCTGAATTGATTATAAATTTCTTGAATTTCCATTATAACTCCAATCTTTTTGCTTTAACACTAGTTTAACGCAAAAAGGAGGGGATTAGGGACAAGAAACGTATCTTGTCTCATTTAAGAGCTGAAAGGTAGGGTTAGGCACTAGAGAATGACATTTCAGGGAATATTTATGACATTTGGGAGTTGGGAGAACAACCTTTTTGCTAATCATTTACGATTTAATACTCTAAATTTAGAACTCAACTTGAATAGTTTACACTAAACTAAACAAAAATTATAAAGGGTTCTACATTAAAGGAATAAGAAAATTTTATGTTTAGAAAACCACGTCGCATTTTTGCAGATGACTTCAAACAATAGATCATTTCCCTTTATACTACTGGGAAAAAGGATAGTAACGTTATTATGGAATAAGATCTTACCCCTTTAACTTTCTATAATTGAGTTAAACAAGCCAGAACTACTAATTCATTTAAAACTATTAATAATTTTACGGATGAACAGTGAGAATTCATTACTCATAGAAAGGGTAATAAAGAACTTAAAATGCAGATTGATATCCTAAAAACAAGCGACAGTGATGTTGGCAAAAAGGAGAAGAATAACTGCTAACAAGGATGATACAGCATTTCTACCATGTGTAGATTCCTAAAAAACAAGAAATTTAGCTTTCACGACGTCTAATCCATCGAATCATGAAGAGATTAAACTTGATCTAAGCATATCAGAAAGCAAGTTTCAACATCCATTAAAAAAGAAAAAAATGAAACTCCAGTTCCAATCATGTAGACAGAGAATTCGACAACTACAAGTCCTTAGAAGTGTTGGTAACTGATTTGACTTATGTCCGAGTTGGGATACGTTGAATCTATGTCTATTTTATCATCTATCTCTATAACCTAGAAATCATAGAGTTATCCGTTGGCTAGCCCAAGACAAATGACTTAATCAAAGAAGCTTTACAGAGCATTCCTTATGCTTTAACTGAGGTCTATCTCTTTAATTCTGGTAGGGCAAAAGAGTTTGATAATGCTTCATTGATGAAATACTTCAATCTTTCAATATTGCTCATTCACTGAACCAATCTGGTTGTCCCTACGACAATGCTTTAGCTGCAAGTACTTAACATGCTTTCAAGCTTGAATTACTCAATCAAGAGAGTATTCAAGCTTTAAAATAATTAACTATTAATTAAGACAAAAAATTATGTCCACTAGTGAAATATTCACCGGTTTCATGACAGTCTTAATTATCAAACACCCATGACAATGAGGTTAATGAGTTAAATCAATACACTTTATAAATTTTGTACAGCAAACTGTTGCCTTTTCAACAACATCTCAGCCGTGCTATGAGCCGTGTTCGTGTTCAAATCATGAATCAATTGAATCGAAAATCGCACGAATATAAGGCACTGAAACGCTACTGGAAACTCATTCAACAGGATAGTCGGAAACTAAGTCACAAACGATTTTATCGTCCAACTTTTCGGTTGCACTTGACCAATAGAGAGATTCTAGAGAAGCTACTTTCTTACTCTCCAGAACTCCGAGAACACTATGAACTCTACCAACTCTTGCTTTTTCATTTTCAAGAGAAACAGGCTGATCATTTCTTTGATCTCATTGAAGATATCATTTCTTGTGTAAATCCCATCTTTCAAACTGTTTTTAAAACCTTTCTTAAGGACAAAGATAAAATTATCAACGCTCTGGAATTACCCTATTCTAACGCAAAATTGGAGGCCACTAACAACCTCATCAAAGTCATCAAGCGCAACGCTTTTGGCTTTCGGAACTTTGACAATTTTAGAACTAGAATCCTCATCGCTTTGGATATCAAAAAGGAGAAGACTGATTTAGTCCTCTCCAGAATATGATTTTTGGGTAACCCACTACAGTTGACAAAAAAACCAAAGCTACCCAAGATGAGATGGAATCCTCATTTTTCATTTTGCTTAAACTGTAGAGCTACTTTTTCATTGGGTTCCTACTACTGTTCTCTCTCAATATTAGTTTTTCATCAACACAGTACCTTTGACAAAGAGCCAATTAAAAAAACTATTTTTCTTTCTTTTTTATTGCGACTAGTCCTAAAGAAGTAGTTGCTACGCTAATTGCAAGCACAATTGATGCCTTTGAGCTTTCTACACCTGTTCTAGGAAGTTTTTGAGTATTAGCTACACCCACAGTTTGTTCCTTTACTTTTGGTGCCATATATACTGATTGGGATTCTGAAAGTATTTTATTAACATCCTTCGATACATTTGTATTAGAATTTTTCTTTTCATCTTTAAATACATCTCGAGGAGCAGTTCTCTTTTCCTCAGGTTTAACAGAAGATATCTTTTTATCATCTGTTTTATCCCCAGATAATTTCTTATCTCCAGGATTCTCATGAAGTGGTGGAACTGGTAAATTCTCTTTCTTGGTACCTACTAGAATGATTTCGTCAACAGGTTTCTCTAATACCTCTTCACTATCAACTATACGACCAACTTCTTCTCCAGAAGATTTAAAGACTATAGTCTTAACTTTTTTACGACCATTTATACCTTTAAGTTTAACAACACGCTCGCCTTCTTTAAGTGATGAGTCTAATTCTTCCACAATATTAAACTTGATGTCTTCTTCTTTAACTTCTTCATAAAAATTTAATTCAGGATTTTCAGGTTGAGTCAAAGTAGAAATATATTGTTTTAGAAGTTTTTTATACTCTTCTTCAAATTTAACTAGCTCAGTTTGTTTCTCAGCTAAGGATTTATGAAGTTCTTCAACCTTGGCATCCGCATTTTTTTTAGCTACTTTAGCAAGTTCCAATGCTTTTGCTGCATTTTCAAGAGAACGTACTAATTCTTCTGCTTGATCTTTAGCAGCTACTTTAGTCATCACTAGAGAAGCAGTAGCCTGAACATCTTTTTCAGCTTTAGCTAATTTAGTTTGAGCAACAGTAAGAGTCGCCTTCGCTTTTTCAGCAGCCTGCTTAGCAGTTGCTAACGCTGCTTTAGCCTTATTAAGCTCGTCAGCTCTATTAGTCGCATCTTGACGTAAGTTGTTTAATTTAGCTTCAGCGTCAGTAAGAGCTTTTTCAGCAACTGTAAGTTTATTAGTTGCATCAGTAAGAGCTTTTTCAGCAGCTGGTAATTGTGCCTTGTATTGCTTCGCAGTCTCTAAGTTGTTTTGTGCTTTAGTAACATCAGCTTTAGCATCATTAACTGCTTTTTCAGCTGCTTGCTTTTTCGCACTATATTCTTTTGCAGCTGTTGGATCATTTTTAATTTCAGTCGCATCGAATTTACTAGGATCAGTTACAATACTATTTCTTTCTTGTCCTACAGCTTTGTTCTCTCCAGCTGTTTGGAAATTGTGAACGAAGATTTCAAGATTAGTGAAGTATCTGTACTCTTTCCGTTGATTTACATACGGGTTTGGATTGAATCTAACAGATGCAGTTACACTTGTTGCATTGTACTCAGAAGCTTTGCGTCCTAATTTGTTTCCTTTTCCATCTTTACGGAATGCAATGCTTCCACCAATAGATAAAGCATTTTCCCATGCACGGTGAGAATTTGCCCCTGTATAGTCTTCGTTATTAGTGAACATTTTACTATTATATGCTTCGAAGATGTATTCTTTTAATTGACCCATTGTCATTTTAGGTCTACGTGTACTATTTTGCATTAAAGTATTTAGATTTTGAGCCGATTTGAATACTTCACTATCTTCTGTTTTTTGGAATGTTTTTGCATTTGCAAAAATTATATCACTTTGGTTTTGATTCTCACCAGTTTTGTACGACAAACCATTTGCTTTTGCTGCAACATTAATTCCATCGTAGTCAGGTTTAGCGTAAGTTTCTGTAACTTTTGCATATTTTTTGTTACGTGCATCAGCAGCTTCATTTGCGAATTTTTCCATACCTACAGTTGTTTTAACTTTAGGATTTCCTAGTTGTTCGCGGATTTGGTTAACAATGTGAAGACCGAATAAGTTAATCTCTCTCTTTTGATCAGCTGTTAAGTTCCAAATATCAACTTCACGTTTGTCAGTTGTATTAGTGTAGGTATTTTTAGCCATATTAGTTTTTGCTAATTGTTTTAATTTTTCAGCATTAGCAGTTACTTCAGCTTGATTTCTTGTGCTAAGTTCGTTGGCACGTCCATCACCAGTGTTATTTGGATCATTTTCACCCATTAATTTAGCACGTTCGTTTAATGCAGCTGCAAAATCAGCTCCTAAGTTAAATTTAACATCAGAGAAATCGTATCCTTGTGGAGCTTCTCCAAGATCTTTAAGTGCTTTTTCTTTTTCTGCTAAAGCTTGTTTTTTTATAGTTAAATCGTTTTCTTTAACAGCCAGATTCTTAGCTGCAGCTTCATCAGCTGCTTTAGCTGTATCTTTTGCTTTCTCCGCAGCTTCTTTTGCTTTTTCAGCTTCTGCTCTTTCAATAGCAGCTTTTGCTTTAGCCTCTTCAGCTGCAACTAGAGAAGGAACTCCATTTTCTAAGTCTTGTACTTTTTTAGTAGCAGCTTGTACATCTGCATTCGCTTTTTCGATTTCTGATTGTTTTGTTGCTACATCTTTAGCAAGAGCATCTCGAGTAGCTTTTTTTGCATTTATATCAGCCTTAGCGATATCAGTATCAATACTAGCTTTCGTAGCATCAACTTTAGCTTTTTGGATGTTTGCTGGAGTTGCTTCTTTTGCTATCTCCGCCGCAGCTTTTTCATTCTCTATCGCTTGTTTTGCATCAGCTTCTGCCTGCTTTAAGCTAATTTCTTTTTGCTCGATTATTTCTTTAGTCTCTGTTACTTTTTTCTCAGCATCTGAAACTTGCGTATCAGTAACTTGCTTCAGAGATTCTGATTCAGTAGCCTCGTTACCAACTGGTTGATTGCTTGTTTCATCTGCACTTACTTGTTGAGCAGATAATGCCATAAAAGCCGCCGCAGTTGACACCAATGCTGTTTTAATTTTTTTATCCATTAGTTTATAGTCTCCTAGAAATTTTATGTATAATCAATATTAATTATATCATTTTTTTGATTCTTTTCAACTTATTTATTCATATAGTACAATAGGGTAAAAAGGAATAAATCCGTTATAGTAAAATAGTGAAATATTACTAGAAAGAAATTTATTCCTATGTCCCCGTTTACCACAGAGTCGCTTCACTCCCTAGCCCAAAAACAAAATATCAACGAATTTTTCCGTTCTTCCATTGAAACAGCTATGAATGATCTACTTCAAGCAGAATCATCCACCTTTTGAGATATGAACTTTATGATGAGAAGTTTATAATATCGGTAGCAGTCGTAATGGAGCTTATTCAAAAAAATTTTAAAACTAAATATGGCAAGATTCATCTGACCATCCCTAGAGATCGAAATGGGAATTTTAGTCCAGCTTTAATACCAGCTTATGGACAGCGTGATGATTATTTATAAAATATAATTATTAAACTTTATCAGATAGGGATAACGACTCGGGAGATCAGCGATATCCTAAAGCGCATGTACGGTCATCACTATAGTCCAACCACGATTTCCAACATCTCAAAAGCAACTTAGGAGAATGTGGCTGTTTTTCATGACCGAACATTAGAAGCTAATTATCTGTCTTATTTCTTGACGGAACTTACCTTCCATTAAGACGAGAAAATATCAGTAAAGATGGCACTTGTAACCACACCATAAGGACCGAAAACTATTCTAGGTTACGAGATTGCCCCAAATAAAAACAATGCTTCTTAGTCAGATCTTCTGGATAAGATTCACAAATACGGGAGCTAGCTAGTTTCCCCTGTGGCGATAAATGGATTTAAGGGACTTGACCAGATTATAGGAAGGCCTATCCATTAGCCAAGTAACAGTATCGGTTGATTCATGTCAGTCGCAATCTAGCTAGTAAAGTGAAACGAACCGATAAAGCAGTTATTCTGATACAGTATAAGAGGATTTATCGTTTGAATACACCGAAAGAGGCAGAATAAGCCCTAGATACCTTTATCATCGAATGGAAACCCAAATACGGGAAAGCAAGGGAGAATCTAGAGTTAATGGACGTTCTTTTAACTCTTTATCAGTTTCCCCATCAGATTTGGTTTAATATCTACTCAACCAATCTCATTGAATCACTCAACAAGGAAATCAAATACCAAACGAAGAAGATTTTCCCCTAATGAGAAAACTCTGGAGCATTATTTGGTGACCTTGTTTGAAGATTACAATTCAGGCAAAGTTAACGAATATCGAATATATAGAGGAATTGGGCAATGTTCTGGCACGCTGGAAAGCCTATTAATTAACATTCCTCAGCTCTACTTAAGTGTTTACGCAAAATTATTGACAGAATCTATATTACACTACATTATTCTCTATTTTTGTTTTTTTAAATATTTCATTGGGTAAAATACAAAATCTCCATAAGGTATTTTTTTAGCTACATAAAGTATGATAATCGAACCAAACCAACCCATTAAGAGTCCCAAAATTACATGAAGGAAGACATTCCCAACACCTAACTTCAATAAAGTTATTCTAGTTACAGAAACTATTGGGGCATGTAACAGATAAATTACTAAACTATCTTTTCCTATCTTTCGGAAATATTCACCAAAACCTTTTACCGTATTCAAAATCGGATAAGAAGCCATGGCTAGAATTACAGACACTGGAAAAATGAGTCCATTTAATCCAGGTCTGTCATATGAAATATAGAAGGTAGGTGCAGATAACTGCCAATAAGTTAAAAATACTGTTATGGCGACAAGTGTCACACAGCTAATCGATTTCCATCTATTTGTCAAAAAAGTTCCAACACCTGAGTGTCTTATCCATGACCCTAACAAAAAGAAAAAAGTCCATAGGAAAATTTTCTGCACCACATAGATATTTACAGGTGTAAAAATAGAAATAAAATAAGCAACAATGCTAATGATAAATAAATGACGGTAGGATTTTATCCAAATAGAAAGGAAGGCAACGACTAGGTAAATCCACCAAAGAACATAGAGATACCAGGATACACCAAGTGGTGTTTGATAAATATTTACTAAATCCCAAAAAGAAGCTGCATTTCTTACCGTTGCACCACCTATTTTTTGAAGGATAAACTGTACAATTGAATAAAACAAATACGGAATTCCTAAGATAATTGTTTTTTGTTTTACAAATTTCACATAGCTCTTCAAGTCCGCAACTGGTTTAAAGAAAAATCCTGACAAGGCATAGAATACCGGAATATGGAACAAATAAAAAACCTGCGTCACAAATAATAACCATTGATTGCTATCCTCAAATCGTTTAGATTCAAATAATCCTAAAACAACATGTCCAAAGACAACCATTAAAACTGTTAAACCTTTCCCAAAATCTATCCATTCGATACGTTTAGGATTCTGTTGACTGTAAGCATTCATTTCTTTCTCTATCTCCTATTAAGATTAATAAAATGAGGAAAAGAAGTATTTCCTCATTTTAACATCAAATCTTTAGCTACCAAACTCTTCTTCTACTACATTAAGTGCTCGCTCAATAACCACATGCATATCATAATATTTATAGTCCGCTAAACGCCCACAGAAGATAACCTTATCATTCTTTGAAGCTTCCTCTTGGTACTTAGCAAACATCGCATTATTTTTTTCATCGTTAATCGGATAGTAGGGTTCATCTCCACGTTTCCAGTCAGCCGGATATTCACGCGTGATAACTGTCTTTGGCTGCGTTCCATATTCAAAATGCTTATGTTCGATAATACGAGTATAAGGAATCTCACGCTCTGTATAGTTCACTACAGCATTCCCTTGATAATTTTCCTCGTCCAAAGTCTCATGTTCAAATCGAAGGCTACGGTATTCTAACTCTCCGTGTTTGTAGTCAAAATATTGGTCGATCATTCCTGTGAAGACAACTTTCTTAGCAGATGCTTCCAACTCTTCACGGTGAGCAAAGAAATCTACTCCAAGTTCAACTTCTACATCTTTAAGCATGTTTTCGATAATCACATTATAACCACCAATAGGAATCCCTTGATAACGGTCATTAAAATAGTTATTATCAAATGTTAGACGAACTGGAAGGCGTTTAATGATAAATGGAGGCAGTTCTGTCGCTGAGCGACCCCACTGCTTTTCAGTATAGCCCTTGATCAATTTTTCATAGATATCCGGACCAATCAGCTTGATAGCTTGTTCTTCCAGATTTTTCGGCTCAACATCCTTCATATCAGCTGTCTGCTCAGCAATTTTATCTTTCACTTCCTGTGGAGTTTTTGTCCCCCACATAGCATAGAAGGTATTCATATTGAAAGGAAGGTTATAGAGACTTCCTTTATAGTTTGCGACAGGTGAGTTGATATAGTTATTAAACTCAGCGAATTGATTGACATAGTCCCAAACTTTTTTATTAGAAGTATGGAAGATATGGGCACCATATTTATGGACATTAATACCTTCTATATTTTCACAGTAGATATTTCCACCAATATGATCGCGTTTATCAATCACTTTTACTTTTTTACCACGTTTTGTAGCCTCGTATGCGAAGATTGCTCCAGACAAACCAGCTCCGACAATAAGATAATCGTACATAGTTAACTCCATTATTTTTTAATGATTTGTTTTAATTCTTTCACATCTATTACTTTCATAGATAGAATTGTAAAAAGATAAATGATTCCACCAAGCACTGCAAATGCTAGAACATTTATAGTCGGCGAAAAATGTATAAATGTTTTTGAACCTAGCAAAATGCCAAACATAATAGCTGATGCTAGGATAATTTTGGCCATAGATCCAATAATAGGAACTTCTTTGAGATATACGCGGGTGAAAAACAATTGGATTCCCCATACAAGAGACTCTGTCAAGACTGAAACTATTGCTGCTCCTACATAACCAAGTTTAGGAAGAAATAACAAATTCAAACCAACACTGAGAATTGCAGGCACAGTTGTTGAAACCATAAATTCCTTATTTTTATTGTGTGGAATCAAAATTTGAATTCCCATAATATTGGTCCAACCGATAAAGAACATGCGGAAAATCATAATAGAAATTGCATAGCGTGCATCTTGAAAGTCCTTCCCAAGGAAAAATTGAACAAAATCATCATTAACAATTAAGATTCCAGCTATAATTGGAAAAATAACTAAATTATAAATCAAGAAAGCTAGCTCATGCATCTTGTTCACAGCTTTATGATCACCCTTTGATAATAGACTAGATACTCGTGGCAACATGACACTCCCTAGTGAAGTTACTAAGGTCAATAAAATATTCACCAATTTCAATGCTTGATCATAAATTCCCACATCTCTCGTAGAAGCTAGCGCTCCTAACATCGTACGATCCAAAGTAACATAAAGCGAGATGGCAATCTGCGGTAAGAATAGCAAAATAATAGGCTTCAAATGATGTTTGGCGTATCCTAAATCAAAATGTGGTTTTCCAATAAATTCACGGGCTGGGACCCACATACTTAACTGACCTAACAATTCAAATGCTGTTAGAAGAAAAACATACAAATATAAATCACTCGCTGATTTTATAAACAAGAAAATAGCACTTACACCAACAAGCTTCACTGTGATATTCCTTGCCGTAATCTTACGAAAATCTTCTAACCCTTGAAATAGCCATGAAATATCTAGGCCTTTAGAAACCAAACTCAATCCCAATATATACGCCACTGGATTTTGCATTGTAGAGATCCCCATGCACAAGAGAATATATAAGAGAATCGATAATAATGCTGCACCAAATTGTAGGGTATATATACCCCAGAAATTTTTTTTGATTTCCTTTCGGTTACCTGAAATCTCCTTAGTCCCATAGTTAGCAACCCCTAAAGTCGCTAACAAGATGAAATAGGTAACAATAGAATTAAAATAGCCATATATCCCCAAATCATCTGAGCTAAAGACTCTAGTAACATAAGGTGTGGTTATTATTGGTAGAATAATAACCAATAATTGATATGAGAGATTATATGCGTAATTTTTTAGAACTTTCATTATTTTTTACTTCTAAACATATTTTTATTAATCTGCAAATTTACAATTCAAAACTTGATTTATCAGGGAATTTAGATTGAAATGCTTGATGTATTTTTTGATCATATTCAGAAAATTTCCCATCTTCATCCGTATCGTTGATACAAATAATTTTGTATTTCTCATTTTGAATAGCTTGCTGTATTTGTTCAACTTCCCAAATATCAAAGTACTTCCCAAAATGAATCGATTGAGGCATAAACTTACCTGATTCCACATTCCAGTGAGACATGACATAATGACTAATATCTGATAATTGTCTAAACCTATGGGAACTAACCTCCTCCAACAAATTCATTTCCTTTTCCCAGACTAAATTAAAGGTCGATTTCAAATGTGACAAACCAATATGATAATTTTTATATCCTAAAATCCCCGAATAAAAAATACTGAAAATATTACCAACTAAATACTTTCCTAATCTTAAACTATAAAACTTGTGCCATTCTGAAAATGGTTTCCTTTTCCGTTGAAAATGTTTATTCATCAGAATTGTATTATTTAACTCAATATGATTGAAACTTTCACGTGGAATTATAGGTAAGTAAATACCGAAATCTTTTGGAAGATTTTCTTTAAAGAAATCATCTGCTGTAGTAGGAGCAGCAAAATACATATCATCATTTAACAGTATAAAGTTCTCACTTAACTCTTCGATTCTATGTAAATTCAATTCAATCACATTAGAATTATAAGTCGGAAGATATTCCAGAGGTATATAATCACTATGTTTTACAATTTTTAATTTTGGATTCTTTGTATTCAACCATTCTGGTACATGCCCGTAAGTTATAAAGAAAATTCGGTTAATCCAACCTGCATAGCGTTCAACTGCCCGAAACCAGTACTTGAAATTCTCTGATGGTCTGTAACGATTTGCATTATTTGATTCTGACCATTGAGCACCAGATTCGTATAACCTCTTTTCTTGTAACCATTCAGGGTCTGTACCATCAACCCAAGTAATCACAAGATCTATTTTATTATTCATATGTTTCTCCAAAGAATTTATTCAATTATCTTATTTACTGCAGATTTTAAATAATATCCTTCTTTAAGCTTTTTCATAATGTTTTTAGCATTAGTGACTAGTTGCAGATATTCATCCTGACTGAGTTTTTCCAGTCTTTCAGATAATTCAAATAGACTATTAACTGCTAAACCAACTCCATTTTTTTCAACAAAGTTTGCTTCTGCTGAATCTTTCCATACAATAACGGGCAATCCCGAAGAAAGATACAAAGATAACTTATGAGGATTATTATATCTTAAATAATTTCCTGTCACTCCATCGCAAGTATCTAAACTTTCTCCATCCCATACTAATCCAAATCCACCATTTAAATGATTAGGAACTTCTTCTGGAGCAAAAGCACCTAAATAAGAAACATTAGAAACATCTTCTGTAGGATGATATCCAATCCCCATCAATTGAAAACGAATGCTAGGAACCTTATCCAACTGATACAAATATGGACTTTTATCAGGTGATAGATTCCCAGCTACTGTAACTGTTTTTGAATATTCAATTAATGATGATACGCTCTTATCATTTAAATAATCAAATATTTCTAAAATAACTAGTCTCTTTTCATCTACTCCATACTTAACAAACCAATCTTTCATTTCTTCATTATGAACAATGATTGAATCAGCAAAAGATAGCATTTCATCAAACTCTTTCTGATAAAATGGATCATCATAAATTCCTCTGATCAATTCAACATCATGAACCAATGAAATTATTTTCACTTGTTTTTCCTTCAATTTTAAAAGACTTGGAGTTCTACCAAAGTGATTTCTGCGATAGGGATGTTGTAATAATAAAACATCTCCTTCGGACAATTTATTTAAAACCTTATTCCACTGTTTATAAAAAGAAAGTTGTCTTATTATTTTAGAAACAGGTGATTTATCCTCAGGCTTATGGCGTACAATTTCTATTTTTTCGAATCCTATTTCCTCCAAAATATTAACACAATCATTAGTGGCTTTACTACCAGCGTGCATGTGTGTCCCATACGATTCAACAATCTGATACTTTTTCATTCATTTCTCCTAAGAGTATATTCTGTAAGGTTAATGTTTGAGTTTCAATTTCAAATCCTTTTAATTTAAACATCTTCTCAATCTCAGACTCAGTGGCTCTAGGTTTTTCCAATAACTCAAGTATAGCTTTTGCCCAAACAGTAATCGAGGCATCTAGAGATAGGTAACGGATTGAATCTAATATTTTCAATTCTGTCGTAACTGCATCACTCACCAAAACCGGCAATCCATTTGCTTGAGCTTCTACAGCAGATAGAGGCAACCCCTCAAATATTGAAGGCAAAACAAATAAATCTAAGGAGCTTAACCATCTCTTCATATCCTTCTGACTTCCTGCCAACAAAACTTCATCTTCAATTCCATAAGATTTTATCTTTTCTTTGATTAAATCTACGGTTGAATTTGCACCTGCAACTTTACCAATAATTACTAAGCGAAGATTAGGATTTTTCTTGTAAGCTTCATAAAAAACATCTATTAAGAATGGTTGGTTTTTTTGGATATCTAGTCGGCCGACATTCCCAATAACTCTACAATCATTCCATCCTAACTCTGTTCTAAGATCAAGTCTATCCTTTTCTGAAAATGAAAAGTTATCTACTTCAATAGCATTTTGTATAATTTGCGCACCTGATCGGATTTTATCGATGAACATATAATCCGCAGCTATCCCTGAACAGGCAAAAAAATGAGTAGCTATTTGAGGCAATTTCGAACGATTCAGATTGTGTAAAATTTGTCTTACTTTATTCCCCTTGAACATTGAACTATGACTATGGATGATTCGAGTTTTTATACCATATTTTTTTGCATATTTTAACAGATCGAGATTGGGAATTGCCATCGCATTATACCAAATCGCATCATATTTTTTTCCTTCCGTAGCAAAAAATTCTCTTAATTCTCTCATATATTTAAGAGGATTTTTTCCTTTACGAGGTAAATAATACACTCTTGATCCTTTTGAAATAATCTCGTCTTCAAATACAATCGGTTCTCTAGTTCTTTTAATAAAATCGACTTGAAACTTAGATGGATCAAGATGACGATAATAGTTCATTATAAATGTTTCAGTACCAGCAAGAACAGGAGACATTCCTGTCATTAAAATTTTATAGACCATTACATCTCCTTTGTTAACTCAATAACCAGTTTCTTCGTTTGCGGATATTTCTCAATATCAAATTTTCTTGAAAATAGGTATCCCTTTTGTGCAGCATCTCTCAATTCATGTAAATCTTTTTCACTATCAGTCCATGTATATGGTTTTCCATCCCACCAATTAATATAGCGTAAGTTACCTTGAAACTCTTCTTTATAGCCATGGTTAATTGATGAATCGAACACACTATAGTCTGTTCGTTCTTTATTTAAAATCATTGGTAAAAACACTTCGTCATTGAGAAAAGATTTCCTAAACATCTTCTCAATATCTGCTTCTCTATCTATCAATAATTGCACAATATCGCTTGGTAATGAGACCCACTGACTGGCTTTCATAGGACTAACATTAAATAATTTATACCGATCAACTCTGAGTAGTTTTTGAATCCATACCTCTAAATTACGATAAATCTTGAATGCAAGCTTACCTATGGCACCAGGTAAAGTGCGATAGGTAAAACTCTCAAAAAAGTGATAATATTTAAATCTATTTATATCCTCACCGTTCTCCTCTATATTCATAAAAGTAAGGAAGGAATAATTTGGATAATCATCAAAGAAATTATGGATTCTCTGTTGAGAACTCAATGGTAAGTCTACACCACTTATTAAATGATAAAAATAATAAGATTCTCTCCTAGACGCTGCTTTAAATAAAAGCATTTCAGCTTCAATTTGTGAATATCCACCCCAACTAACTGCAACTCTTTCTGTAAAATAAACATTTGATAGATTGGCACTAGATTCAATAAAACTCTTATGAGAGTCATTAAAATTTGATTTTTTATCAACATGAATAAAAATATCGTTATTTTGATGATCCAATAAAGAAACTAAAAATGCTAGTTGTTTAAATTGACTGTGTGCTAGTATTAGATATGCGTGCTTATGCACCATAATTTTTTATCCTTATCATAGTATTTATTGCATTTGCAAATAAGTTGTACGAAGTTGTAAAAAGTATGATCAGTATTTTTCTACTAACAGGAATGGCCTGTCTTAGTAAAATTTTCTTATTTTTCTTCAATTCGTCTATCATAGACTTTATTTGAACTTTATGTACTATACGAATATTTTTATAATCTAAAGAAAGAGCTATTTCTGTTAAAAGAGCTAGGTCTGCTCTATAACGATTAATTTGAGCCCATTCTTTATACCTATCATTATTACTTGCTTTAGCATACTGGCATACTAAATCCCAACCCTTTAAAACATCAAAATGTTTAGACGTGAATTTAGCTGTCAAACCTGAGTTATTGATAAAATAATTGTATACAATTTTATCAGTAACAACTATTGTTTGAGAATTTAAAATGTATCGGAACGTTGTCGGAACATCTTCTGCAAAGAAACCTAAGGGAAATTCAATTCCTTCGACAACTTTTCTTCTATACAATTTATTCCAAACGTAATATTCAATAGTCTGACTTTCAATCTTAAAATATCGTTTTGCGTATTCTTCTTGTGTTAATAATTCTGAAGTATGGAAACTTTTTTGATGATTCACAACATCTGAAGTCCTA
Source organism: Streptococcus sp. 27098_8_73 (assembly GCF_041432495.1). NCBI lineage: Bacteria > Bacillati > Bacillota > Bacilli > Lactobacillales > Streptococcaceae > Streptococcus > Streptococcus sp. 27098_8_73. The sequence continues at coordinate 161,384 of NZ_JAPVZT010000004.1, read as the reverse complement.
TATACCCCACCAACAACCATATCTGCATTTTGTTTTATAGCTTGTTCCAACAAAAATTCGACGGCATCCAATTCTAGCCAATCATCCGAATCTACAAACATGACAAAATCACCTGATATATATTTCAAGCCAGTATTTCGCGCCTCAGACAACCCTGCATTCTTTTGGTGGATAACCTTTGCTCTAATTTCCTTGCTAACAAACTTTTTACAAATTTCCCCTGATCCATCAGTCGAGCCATCATTGACCAAAATAATTTCTATATTTTTATATGTTTGATTCTTTACAGATTCTAGGCAACGTTCTAAATATGATTCAACATTATAAACTGGAATAACCAAACTAACAGTTGGCATAAGAGTTATTTCTCCTTTACATTATTATCTCACTTTCTGAGTATCTATATTTTCTATAGATTAACGAACCGATTAAAATCCAAAAAATATTATAATAGATATTCAATATCAAATCGTCAATCAAAGCATGGAAACTCAGGGAAATTAGAATAATACTTAAGACAATTTGTCCCTTTTTCAAAAGCTTTACTAAAGTTGCAGTCAGTAAAGTTAAAATAATAATTAAAGCTATCAGCCCAAAATGTTGAAGAATCTGAATATATAGATTATCTACATATAAATATGCATCCGTACTACGCTCTCCTTGCATACTCAAACCATTCCCGACCCAAGCAATTCTCTGCCCAAGCATCCCATAACCATATAAACTTAACGAACGATTTGATAAATAAATACGCCCCCCTAGGAATTGATTTGCTTGATGGAAGAAATGATTTAAGAAAGCATTTGAGGTACTTAAGTAATTTTTTGAAATCCAATAACTTAAATAGGCATTAACAAAATAGGTAAGCGTGAAAAGCTTTAATAAAAGACTAATTTTCTCAATAACAGTCGGGATTAGCTTCATGGCTAAATTAGCTAATAGTAACAAACAAGAACTTATAAAAGCCAGTCGTGAATCAGTTTCTAAATATAGGTACATTGAAACTAAAAATAATATGAGAAGACGCTGATACGACACTGTTTCTTGCTTTAAAAAAAAAGATATGGCTATGATATTCAGCATAATTGTCGATGGAAATAGCGAATATCTAAAGCCAAGATAGTGCCGAACTCTAGTTGCTGAAAACTCGATGTAATCAGGAATTAAACCTAGCTTACTAGTCAATATCACAAGGAACAACATAGCAATACTAATGATAAAAGCTACTTTGACTACTTTTGAAAAAGGGATATCCCTCAAGCTATATATCAGAGATAACCCTAAGACCATAAACGAAGTATAGCTCGTTACACTCCCTATGATAAAGTAGAGCGTAGCTCCCCCTAGCAAACCCAATAGAGACTCAAAGCTATTACTCCCAGATATAAATTCTTTCAAGAGCATTAACAAAATTATCAAAAAGATCGCAACATTATATAGCATAGGGGATATAAACTGAGCGTAAAGACTTACATTCAATAGCGAAAATAAGAGGAATATAGCTAATGCTACTAGTCCTAAAATTTCCGGCAGTGAATATCTTTTGATAGTGATTTTCATATTCCCTCCTAGAAACTCTGTCCATACTTCTTTCCGAAAAATTTAGCCATTAAGAAAGATTTCCCTTTTTCAAACAAATCTATTTTCTCCATATACATAAATGGTACTTCTTCAGGCGTTGTTCCTTTTTTATCTAACCAAACATTAAACAACAGCTCACTAACGCGCCCAAATAAGCGTGACTCAAATGGGGTATAATTCGTTAAGTCCATCTGTTCGTACATAGTATCTAGAATTAAGAAAAGCCACGGTAAATAGTCGTCTAATAGTTCTTTTTTCATAATAAACATATTAAACATATAACCGCTTCTCTGTTTCATAACTTTATCAAATGAGGAAAGATATTCTGGACTCTTTTTCTCAATAATTTTCCTAGCAAGATCCAGATGTTCTCCGTTAAGAGTATGGTCATAATGAGAATAAAGAGTTTCAATATAATACTTTCGTTTCTTTGGAACTATTATATCGGATTTCTCTAATAATGTTTCAATGTTAGAACGAGACAAAATGACATCATCCATATTTATATTTTCATTATATGCTTGAGATTTATTTGTAAAGTAACGACGATAATGGACTAAACCTAAGTAATCGTAATCAAGATTCTTCCATGCCCAATAAAGTCCCGTCAACTCACAATAAAATGGGTTTAGAGAGGATATATTATCGCCGGTATTATCACCTATAAAACCAATATCTGGTTTACCCTCGCTCCCAACATGGATTGGAAAGTATAGACTACCGTCTTGAGGCATTTTAACCTCTTTATGTGTTGCCACAATGATTTTTACATCTATCACTCTATTTCGCTCCATCTTTCATTAGTACGACTTTAATAGTCTTTAGTAAAATTTTAATATCTGACCAGATGGTCCAATCATCAATATAGGACACATCTAGCTTTACAACATCATCAAAATTCGTGATTTCACTGCGGCCACTGACTTGCCAGAGGCCTGTGATACCTGGTTTGAAACTCAAACGTTTTTTCTGTTCAGGCGTGTATTTCTCATACTCATCCACAGTAGGAGGACGCGTACCGACCAGACTCATATCGCCTTTGAGGACATTCCAAAACTGAGGCAACTCATCCAGACTTGTCTTGCGGATAAAGTGTCCAATCGGAGTAATGCGAGGGTCATTATCGACCTTAAACATACCATCTGACATCGTATTTTGCGCCATCAGCTCTTTTTTGCGCTCTTCAGCATCCACAGCCATGGACCGGAATTTATAAAATTTAAAGATACGACCATTTTTCCCAACTCGATCTTGAGAGAAAATAGCTGGACCACCATCTTTTTTGATCTGAGGCACTAGGAAAATAGCGGCTATCCCACAGATCAATAAACCAAATAGGGCACCAACAATATCCAGAAGTCGTTTCAAAAGGACATGGTAATAACTATAGAAGCGGGTTGAAAACGTAACAATATTAAAACCAGCCACATTGCGAATGCGCTTCTCGCCATTGGTTGGGAAATCTAGGGCATTGATATTAACATTAACGTCGATTCCCATATGCTCAAACTGAGAAATCAAATCTTCCAAGCGATAGAGGTCACTAGGTAGGTTGATAAAAACCTCATCCACTACCGACCGGGTTGCGTACTCAATCATATCTTTTTCCAGCACCACATCAAAAACAGAGCTTGTAAAAGAAGGATCATCCACTACTGTTACTGCCACTATCTGACCAGCAAAGTCTTGTGCTTTTTCAATTTGAGCAAAAAATTTTCCTACCCTAGCGCTTGTAGTAATGACAAAAACTTTCGTACTGTTCTTTGATCTAGCATGAATAGAAGAATAGTAGTTTTTGAACAAAATATTGGCCGCATAAACTAATAGACCATTTAGTAAGATGAAATAAATCAGCCCCCGGCGCGAGATAGAAAAATGTTCCTCCATGATAAAGGAAGAAAAAGTAACAAAGAGAGCATAGAAGCCACTATATTTTAAAGTTTGGATAAACTCTACAAAGTAACCTCTACGGAAAAAGTGATGAAAATAATTACTAATATAAAAAGCAAGGATATGAAGCAAAGAGAGGATAAAGACACTTGTCCTCGTCAAATCAGAATTAGAAATAAAGCTCACTAAAACGGCCGCCAGCATAGACACTAGCAGTTCTAATACAGCTACTCCTAACTCTTGAATTTCCCTTTGCTTTCTAAACATACATTACTTCTCGCTTTTCTTTTCTTCTCTCAAACGATCTCCATAGTTTCCGTAGGAACCATAGAAACCGTATTTATCTGCTTCGACATTATATTTATTTAAGATTACACCAAGGAAAGGAGTAGAGGACTGCTCCAGCTGGGTCTTAGACTTTTGAACCATTTTCCGTTTCACTACATTACTAGCAACTACTAACATGCTTGCATCACAAAACTTGGAAATAAGAGTCGCATCTATGACCATACCAATAGGAGGAGTGTCCACAATAATATAATCATAATGACGACGGAGAACATCCATCATTACCTCAAATTTTTCGCTCTGCACAAGTGCCGTTGGATTTGGTGAGGCTTGCCCTGAAGTGATAACAAAGAGATTTTCCTCATCCGTTTCACACAATCCTTGCGATAAGTCTGTATTTCCAGACAGGTACTCTGTTAGGCCTGTGATTTTCTCACTACTCCTAAAAACACCACCAAGCATCTTAGAATTTCGAATATCCGCATCAATCAAAAGAGTCTTGTAACCCGCCTTAGCAAAGGTCAGAGCCAGATTGGTTGATGTTGTCGTCTTTCCCTCTCCTGGGAAGGTAGAACTCACAGCAATCACCTTGATGTTCTCGCCACTAAGTTGGATATTGGTTCGAAGAGCATTGTAATACTCCTCTACCCTCGAAATAGAAAGTTTTTTCTTTTTTGCTAACTCTAATATTGGCATTGTATCTCCTAACCTACCTTACTCATATCTGGAATGACACCAAGCAAAGTCATTCTCAAAGTTTCTTCGATATCTTCTGGCTTCTTGACACGGTCATCAAGGATTTCCACGCTCACTACTACAAGGACCATCAAGACACCACCCGCAAGCACTCCAATGATGGTATTGCGACGAATGTTTGGAGAAGACGGTGTTTTCGGTGTTTCTGCTTCTTCCAGCGTTGTAACATCAGAGACCTTGGTAACAGCGATGATTTTCTCAGCAGCAACTTCACGCAAGGTATTAGCGATACGGCTGGCTTCTGCTGGATCCGCATGCGTCACTGTAATAGACACAATCCGAGTATCTGTCGGTACAGTCACCGTCACCTTAGACGCCAAGTCAGATGGTGAACCTGACAATTTCAATTCTGAAATGACGGATGCCAAGACATCCTGAGACAAGATGATTTCCTTGTAGTCCTTTACCAGATACGAACCTGCCTGCAGGTCTTGGTTGGTCAAAGCAGGATTGTCGCCCTGCTGGCGATTGACAACGTAGATACGTGTCGTACTCTTATAAGTAGGCTTAGCAATAAAAACACTGTAACCTAGGGCTAAAATTCCCGTCAATAAGGCAGTTAAGATGATTAAAAACTTCCGTTTCCAAAGTGTCTTCAACAGAAACAACACATCGATTTCGATCATTTGATTTTCTTGATTCATGTATTTACTTTCTCCAGAGTTTGATTGATTAAATAAACTCGTTACTTAATAAGATTTCTTGGTTTGTCTTAAAGAGTTCTTCCGCACGCTCAGCGCCGTATTTTTTCGCGACAATCTGATAGGCCTTTTGCATATAAGGCGGTCTGTCATCAAGATTGTGCATATCGCTGGCAACGAAATGAACCAAGTCCCGTTCTAGAAAGAACTGAACACGCTTTTTCATAAATTTGTAACGATCACCAAAGAGCTTGGGTTTCAAAACATTTGAACTGTTGACCTGCATATAGCAGCCCATATTGATCAATTCGCTGACCCTATCTTCGTCGTTTTCCAGACAGTGATAGCGCTCGATATGGGCCACCACCGGAGTCATGCCGAGGCGGATAACATTGCCCAAGGCTGAGTGAATATCCTTATAGGGTGTATTCATACTAAACTCGATCAAGACATACTTGGTGTCGCCTAGACTGGGAAATGTCCCCTCTTCCAGCTTTTGCAAGATGTCACTAGTATAGTAAATCTCAGCTCCATATAGCACGGTCAAGTCGTCAGCAACTTGCTTGGCTAAGTCCTGCACTTGCTTGAAGTTTGCTGCAATCTTTTCCTCAGGTGTTTCAAACATGCCCTTTCGGCGATGAGAAGTAGAAATAATGGTACGAACGCCCTGACGATAGCTCTCTTCTAGCAGACGTCGGCTATCCTCCAGTGTCTTAGGACCGTCATCCACATCAAAAATGATATGCGAGTGAATATCAATCATGCTTTACTTCCCTTCCATCACTTCTTGGATCGCTGCTTTGGCCGCTGCCAAGCTATTTTGATCAATTTCCATCATGTAGAGATTGGCTTCTGGCATGGCATAAGAAGGCAGACCTGTATTTCCAGTTCCGGTCAAGGCCTGAGAAGTCACATTATAACTTCCACCTGACTCTAACTGAGTATTGATCAAATTCATCATCGTTTCCAAGCTCATATCGGTCTGGACAGAATCCTGCAATCCTGAAAGAATGGCGTTGTAATTCTTCAGTGCATCTGTCGAAGTCAGCTTTTTAATGACTGCCGCAATGACTTTTTCTTGGTTCTTACCGCGATCATTATCTCCACCATTTAGTGAATAACGCTCACGGACGAAGCCTAGGGCTTGGTCAGAGTTCAGATGGATCTTGCCTACAGGGAAATGGTAATTGCCGTGCAGGCTAGTAAACTCCTGATCGTTTTCAATATCAATTCCGCCCAGCAAGTCAATCAACTTGAGGAAGGAGGTGAAATTCAGGCGCACGTAATAATTCAAATCAATGCCGTAGAGGTTTTCCAAGGTGTGAACTGAAGCGTCTACGCCGTATATACCCGCGTGAGTCAGCTTATCTGGCTGATTGAGGCCACCGTCCGCAATTGGAACATAGGCATCCCGAGGCGTCGTCGTCAGTAAGACTTTCTTGGTCTTACGATTGACTGTCATGATAATATTGACATCCGAGCGTGACACAGAAGAAATCGGCCCATAAGTGTCAATACCGCTGACATAGATATTGAAGACTTCTGCATTTGGATCTTGCTTGCCGATAGCTGTATCAATCTTCTTGCTCATCTTGTGAGTGTAGATTTTTTTAATCTTAGAAGCATAGTCAGGGTCTTCTCCACGAATGGTATCTTCAAAGACACTATTCAAGACCATGGCCTTGGCTTCACCAGAAGTCAGTGACTTATAGGCAGCTAGATAAGAAGAAGCTGTATCCACTGTTAGCTCATGTCCTTGTGTTTGACTGATATTTTTCATCAGCGCTTGGACATTGTCTTGGTCATTGCCTGATGGCGCCAAGACATTTGTCAACTGCTTGAGGTCCTTAACATCACTATCTGCCGGCACCACGATACTCATCTCATACTCAGAGTAGTTGGAAGTAGAGTTGACACCTGCTGACAAGTCGACCAAACCTTTCACAGCATACATAGATACTGAACCCACAAGTAGAGCTAGTATCAGGAGGGCGCTAGTCGCCTTCCCTGCCTTTCCCTTTAAAATGAGGAAGCCTGATAGGACCGCTACTGCTAGGATGAGGACTGTTACTAAAACATTCACATAGCGAAAAGCTAGAAAATGATAGCGGAAAATTGTGAAAATCAAGAAAGCCGCTAACAAAGTATAGACACCCAAGAGGGTGCTGTTAACTATTTTTAATCGATCGCTTTTCTTTTTAGATTTTTTTGATCTCTGATACATTCACCTTACTACTTTCTGTGCGAAATTACTCTAGTCTATTATAGCATAAAAACATGGCTTTTTTAAGAATTTCTTAAGAATATTATATAATTGTAAAAAAATCCTATTTTTTTGTCAACGACTTCAACTTTGAAATCGAATTCAAGCCAAAACACAGAAAAATAAAGCGATACCAAGGCATTGACACTACCTTATTCTGGTAGATAAGATAGATCTCCGCTCATGAAATTCAGAGAGCTACTGGCATATAGTAAGCATATTTGAAAAATTGTAGACAAAATTGAACCAAAAGTCCTATTTTTATGCTGAAAGTTTTGCTCCAATCTAGACGATTATAACAAGCCATCTCGGTCCACTTGCTCATAAGCTTGCAAACCATCATTGAGCTTGTCCCAGATGACTACCTGTCCTGACTGAAGGGACTTCTGCACATCAATGATGCGTTGATTAGAGGAACCACGAAATTGTAGCATGAGATTTTTCTTCGTGATATCAAAACGGCCGTCCACCAAGATGTCAATCAGACTCAGCAGCTCCAGCTTGTCCTCCGTTTCCAGCATCATCTCCTCCCAGGTGTAGCCCGTCCAAGACCAGATATCCTTGTTCGGAAGCTCTCTCCGAATCCGCTTGACCAAGGGCAAGAGAATGCCTGTGTTGAGAAATGGCTCGCCGCCTAGAAGGGTCAGTCCCTGCACATAAGGCTCCGCCAAGTCTTTCATAATCTGCTCCTCCAGCTCTTGCGTATAAGGAATGCCAGCGTTGAAAGACCAAGTAGCCGCATTATAGCAGCCTTCACAGTGAAACATACAGCCACTGACATAGAGGGAGTTGCGGACACCTTCGCCATCCACAAAGTTAAAGGCCTTATAGTCAATGATTCGCCCTTTACTCAGCTCCTCACTTTTCCATTCTTGAGGTTTGGGATTGTTCATCTTCATCCTCCAAATCAATCCAATAACGCTGACTTCTGTCGATTGTATTTTCGTAAACACCGCCAGCAGAGAGAATGGTACGGCGGCTGGCTTCGTTGTCTTCATCGCAGGTAATCAGCACTCGTTCCAGTCCTTGCTTGCGAGCCTCTGCTAGCCCTAGCTCTAGCTGCAACTTGGCCAAGCCCTTTCTGCGTTTGCTGGGCCGGATAGAATAGCCAATATGCCCACCTTCCACAAATAATTTGTCATTCAAGGACAAGCGTAGGGCCAAAAAGCCCAGAGGCAAGCCGGTCGCATCAAAGGACAAAAATTGGATGGCAGGAATCCAGCCTGCTGGTAGATTTCCAGCGTCCTCTTGCCGCCCTACAATTCGCAACCAATCTTCATAATCCTTTGCTCGTTTCCAAGTGGAGCCCATGCCACCGTGCATGTAGGATTTTGCAGCATCAAACTCCGCAATCATCTCTAAAATTGCATCTTTATCTTCCAAAGTTGGTCGTCGTAACTTCATAAACTTCCCTCAATCTAAATCAATCCAATAGCGCTCTTTTCCAGCTCGAATATCCTCTAAAGCTCCGCCATTAGCCAGAATCACTGCCCGACTGGCAGCATTGTCACAATCACAAGTCACTAAAGCACGTTTGATATTTTTACCTTTAGCTACTTGCAAACCTTGCCGCAACTGCTCTTTGGCCAATCCTTTCCCACGCGCAGACGGACGGATACTATAGCCGATATGCCCGCCTTCTTGGAGCAAATGGTCATTGAGCCGCAAGCGCAGATTGAGAAAGCCCACTACCTGACCATCCGCAGCAAAAGAGATTAGTTGGACGTAAGGCACAAAACCTTGCGGCAAGCCTAGCCCTGCTTCAGCTAGCTGAATCGTCTCCAGCCAGTCCTCATAAACAAAATCCGCTCCGCCAAAGAAGCCGTCCTGTCGGCTACCAGCCGCTTCAAAGTCAGCCAGCATCTCTAAAATCTTTTCCTTGTCTTCTAGTTTCGGTCGTCTAAGCTCCATAGATCCTCCTGATACGAAGAGAGTGAGACCGCCTTGCGCCCCACTCTGACTTCTATTATTTCTTGTTTTTTTCTAAAAATTGCTGACGCAGTTTGGCCAATCGCTCTTTTTTGCCATTGCCTCCCCGCGAATATTTTTCATGGAAACGCTGCACCTGAGCCTTTCCTTTGTCATCCAATTGATACTTTCCCATCTTAATCTCCCTCATACTTAATAGTCGAGCCATTCATGTGCTTGACCCGAGCTGATATTTCCTTGTGGCGGCCATTGACCATTGGACGGGCTTGCGGATTTCCTAAGTAACCGCAGGTCCGCTTGACTACATCAACCGTCTTGGGATCGCTGTTGCCACAGTTTGGACAGGTGAAGCCCCGCTCGGTCGGCGTGAAATCCCCCTCAAAGTTACACTTGTAACAGCGGTCAATCGGCGTATTGGTTCCCAAATAGCCGACCCGGTCATAGGCATAGTCCCAGACAGCTTCCAGCGCCTTGGGATTTTGCTGAAGAACAGGGTATTCACAGTAGTGGATAAAGCCGCCTGAGGCTCCCACTTCAGGGTAAATCTTCTCAAAGTCCAGCTTTTCAAAGGGCGTTGGATTCTTGCGCACATCGTAGTGGAAGGAGTTCGTATAGTATTCCTTGTCAGTAATATCCGGAACGATGCCAAACTTCTCTGTATCCAAACGGCAGAAACGGTCGGTCAGGCTTTCAGATGGTGTCGAGTAAACAGAAAAATGATAGTCATACTGCTCGGACCACTCTTCCACCCGACGCTTCATATCTTTGACAATGGCAACTGTAAAGTCCTTAGCTTCTGGATTGGTCTCCCAATCACCTCCATAAAAGACTGCTGCCACTTCATACAGACCGATATAGCCTAGGGAAACCGTTGCACGACGGTGGGTAAAGAGTTGGTCTACCTGATCGTACTTGCCCAAGCGTTTGCCAAAAGCCCCATACTGATAGAGAATCGGTGCATTGGCTGGACTGGCTTCCTTGGTCCGCTCCACTCGGTAGACCAAAGCGTCCTCAGCAATATTCATACGCTCGTTAAAGATTTCCCAGAATTTATCTAAGTCCCCCTCGGATTCAAGCGCAATTCGCGGCAGATTGACAGTCACGACACCTAGATTCATACGGCCGGAGTTGACTTCCTGACCATTTTCATCCTTCCAGCCTTGTAGGAACGAACGGCAGCCCATTGGTACCTTGAACGATCCGGTCAAGTCGATAATCTTGTCATAGGAAAGGACATCTGGATACATGCGCTTAGTGGCACACTCCAGAGCCAGTTCTTTGATGTCATAGTTAGGCGTCCCTGGCTCGAGATTGAGCCCACGCTTAAGGGTAAAAATCAGCTTAGGGAAAATCGCTGTACGGTGCTCGCTTCCCAGTCCCTTGATACGGATATTGAGAATAGCCTTCTGAATTTCCCGCTCAAAACGATTGGTGCCCAGACCAAAGCCCAGCGAAGTAAAAGGAGTTTGACCGTTAGAGGTAAAGAGAGTATTGATCTCATACTCTAGCGACTGCATGGCATCGTAGATGTCCTTCTTGGTCTTCGCCCAGGCGTACTCTTCCCGCTTATCCGGCAAAACCCATTGCTCCGCATCCTTGAGGTGCTTTTGGTAATTAAGCTCAGCATAGGGCGCCAAGACTTCATCAATTCGGTCGGCCGAACAGCCACCATACTGGCTGGAAGCTACATTGGCAATGATTTGCGAGATTTGCGCTGTCGCAGTCTGAATAGACTTGGGACTCTCTACTTCTGCATTGCCAATCTTGAAGCCATTTTTCAACATGCCGTCAAAGTCAATCAGACAGCAGTTCGTCATTGGCGTATAAGGGCTGTAGTCCAAATCATGGTAGTGGATGTCCCCCTTCTGGTGGGCATTGGCCACATGAGGCGGCAGCATCTTAAGGCCGATGGATTTGCCGACAATCCCAGCCGTCAAATCCCGTTGGGTATTGAAAACATCGCTGTCCTTATTAGCATTCTCATTGACCACCGTACGATCTTTGTTGAGGAGCTTGTCAATGGTAAAGTTGATGTCTGTCGCTTTTGAGCGCTCAAAGTCCCGTTGGGTGCGGTAAGTGATGTAGTTCTCCGCAATGGCATATTCCTTGGCATTCAAAAGTTCATGCTCAACGATGTTCTGAATCTCATAGATTTTGACATACTTAGCGAAGCGACTGCTGATTTCTGCCACAACACGGTCTGTGATGGTTTCGAGCTTAGCTTCCAGCATAGGCGTCATGGGACCAAGGTCCTGAGCCGCTCGTACCATAGCCTTATAGATCTTAGTCACATCAAAAGCTACTCTCCGGCCGTCTCGCTTCTCAACGTAGATGGTGGGCGCTGTATCAAATTTTGCTTCTCTTAAAATCATCACAAACACTTCCTCTTCTCAATTAATCATCTACCAAACATTATATCACTCCAAAATGAAAAATCAATATGTTGTGTTAAAATTGTTATTTTTTTATTTTAAACACAACATATTGATTTGATTACTTGATTTGATAAAGCTTGAAGTGATTGAGTTTTAGGTTCACTTCTTCATAATCTTGAGAAATTTTCTTTTTCACATCCGAAAAGAGTTCCACATCTTTATTGACTAAGATAAACTTCGGACTCGCCTCGTTTAAAGCATTACGCAAGAAAATGCGATTTTCCTCCGTTCCTGTATAAAGCGACGGACTCAGTAGAGAAACAGCGGATAAACGCTGCGCTTTTTTATAGAGGCTAGCTGTATTGTCCCAAGCATAAATGCTATCCTTGCTAGTGCTGTTTTCACGAATATGTTGGGCAGCCAGATTTCTCTCTGCTGAAACTCCGTTGGATAGAATATACTCATTTACAAATGGATAAGCTACGAGATAAAGCATCGCAAGCAAAGGCAAAAAGAGTTGCTTGCCCAAGTAACGATTCCAGCCAGAAGTCTGGGTAGGCTTACGGTGGCGTCTTTCATGTCCATCCCTGTCTCCACCTGTATCCAGCCACAAGGCTAGTAACAGTAAAGCAAAAGGCAGAGTCGTCAACAATTGATAAGCGCCCTTCTCTGGCAGGCCTAGAACTCCAACAAAGCTGATAGGAAGGCCTAGTAGCCCAATAAAGCGCATGCCACGTGCAGCAGTTGGTTCTTCTTTGAAAGCAAAAGCCGTCATCAACGCTGTTGCAAAACCTAATCCTAGGAAAAGCAAACCATAATAGAGCAAATGATCGAATATATAGCTGCCATTAAGACGAAAAGCCTCTAGAACATAAGTAGCTTGGCTAATCGCTACACCAAAAGAACCATTCAAAACTGTATAGTAGCCCAGTGGATAAAAGACTAAAGAAAAACCTAATAGACCTGCCAGCAACTGATAAAAGCCACGCGCTTTTCGCTTGTCAGCGATATTGTACACAAGCAAAAACAGCGTCGTCAATGAGTAAAAGAGCAGGCTAAAAGCTGGCTCGATTAGAAAAGCCAAGGCTCCAACCATCCCAAAACGAATAAAGGACTCATCGCGTACACGCCCTTGTAAGTATTTCACAAGATGGTACAAACTCCGAAAGATAAATGGAAAAGCAAAAATAATAGAATAAGTTCCGCCAAATCCCAGTGTCAGCACAAACAAATAGAACAGAATTGTAATCTGGCGAGCTAGACCACTTCTAACCGTTATTTGTGAAATTGTCTGGAAGAGATATATTCCTGCCAAGGTCAAAGCCACTACTTGGAAAAGTAAAAACAATAGCTGACCCAAAAATAAATTCCCCAACCAGCTTACCAAGTAGTAGAGAAGACCGCTGGTTCCATATATATTTGCATAGGCAACTTCTCCCTGAGTCAAGGCCCAGCCAGCATATAGATTTTGTGATTGCAAATTGGTGGCTAAGTTGGTTAGTAGAGGATTGATGGCACTGGTCAAACTGACCAAGATACTCCAAAAAAATAGTTTTAAAGAAGGAACTGGCTCGATTATTTTCTCTAGCCGCCGTCTCTCACTCGTATTTTGCCAGGTTTCTGCGGACATAGATACTAAAATTTCCACGTTTTCCTGCTGATTTCTATCGTTCATAAAAGTTCTCCTTGATTTCCATACTCTATAGTATATCAAAAAGCACTCTTTCTGTCAGCCTTATCTTGGCCCCCTTTCTCCTCCTGTCTCTTCTTTGCCAAGCGCTCCAAATCGCGGAATCTTAGGTAAACTAGCCGCTCTTCTGGACAAGAAAGCCGATAAATTATTTTTGCTATTTCCATCTATAATCCTCCTTTGATTCGCTATCCCCTATTTACTATTCGTAAAATAAAGGCGAGCGTCCCAAGAAAGTGTCATTTATAGCTTCTTAAGCAAATCCTCTCAGCAAAAAACAGAAAAAAGGGGCTGGGACAAAAGTCCTAGCCTCTCAATTGTCTTTGGATTGTCAAGCAAGACGCAGGGGTTGAGTGGGCTCTACTACGCTGATTTCATCAGCTTTTACAGCCCTACTCAACTGTGCGGAGGTGGGACGACGAAATCGAATTCTAACGAATTACCGATTTCTGTCCCACTCTCTTTAAAGTAGCGGAGCAAATAATTGCATGATTTCCTTCAGTAAACGCTGGTACCAGCTATTCTGGAGGGTTTCAAAAGAAATTTCTTTGGAAACATCAAACAAATCTTCAAAATCCTGCTTAATATCCGCAATCGTTTCTGTCTGATACATAAGAACGGCATTTTCATAATGATGCACCAGACTACGGTAGTCAAAATTAATGGTTCCGACCACGGCTAACTCATCATCCGAAATAACGTTCTTACTGTGGATGAAACCAGGAGTGTACTCATAAATCTTAACACCAGCCTCCAACAAGTCTGGATAGGCACCACGAGTGACTATCTGAATCAGCTTCTTATCAGGAATAAATGGCGTCACAATACGAACATCCACCCCTCTCATGGCTGCATTTTTGATATCCTCTGTCAAATCATAGTCAATAATCAAATAAGGGGTCGTGATATAGACATAATCGATGGCTTGGTTGATGATATTCTGATAGACAGCCTTGCCCACCTGTTCCTTGTAAATCGGCTTGGGCCCGCTCCCGTAAGGGATGTAAAGCCCCTTACCTTCCACTCGCTGGCTATCAAAATGGTAACGGTCAAAGTCCGTAATTTCCCCGCGATTGATGTACCAATTCATTAGGAAAAGGCGTGTCAAAGCCTTTACTGCTCGCCCTTCCAGACGGACACCACCATCTTTCCAATGCCCGAAGCGTACGATATGGTTGATGTACTCGTCCGCCAGATTGATTCCGCCTGTATAGCCGACTTGCCCATCCACCACCAAAATCTTGCGGTGATCACGATTGTTATAGGCTACCGTCATCCGCGGAATCACCTTATTAAACTTATGGGCAGCAATTCCCATCTTGCGCAGCCTTTTCGTATAATCTCCCGAAAGGGTCGCCATACAGCCAATATCATCGTAGAGCAGCTTGACTTCAACTCCCTGCTGGACTTTATCTACTAAAATCTCAAGGACACGATTCCACATCAAACCTGGATCAATGATATAAAATTCAAGAAAAATGAATTTCTTGGCTAAGCGCAAATCATCCAGCATGGCCTCAAACATCTTTTCACCAAGGGAGAAATACTGCGAAGCCGTGCCATCGTAAACATCAGCATTGTGATCCATACTCAGCAAAGACTTGACAATACCAAAGGCTGATTTATTTTCCTGCTTGAGCTCGACTCGCAGGTCATAGCTGTTGTCCTCTCGAAACTTCATTGAGTCCATTTTTTCCAGCTGCTGAATTTCTTTTTTGGAAAGGCGCCGCTCACCAATCATCAGATAAAGCAAGAAGCCAAAAACGGGCACAACTGCAAACAAGAGCCAAGTCACCTTGCTTTCGGGAGGCATATTCCGATTGACAATCGCCAAGATAGTCCCAATATATAAAGAAACAATGACAAGGGCTGACAACCAATTAGGCACCAACTGATTAAAATAGAAAAAGGCCGCAAAAACAAGAAATAATTCCAGTAACATGATAATGATGCTGAAACCATACTTGGACATCAGCAAACGAAACTTGCCTAGATTCATCCTAATCCTCCCTCATCTCACATTGTATCTAGTATAACAATAATTAGCAGCAATTTCAAAATTTTTTCAAAGAAAATAGTCTCTAGTCCAAGATTAAAGAAAGCCCTAGCACTCCATTATCCAAACACACAAAAAGCTGGAGCATCTGTCCAGCCTTTTGTAGGATATTCCTTTTTGAAATTTATTGCTTGGTGAAGACGATTGTGTCGTCATCATCGTTTTTCTGCGATAAATCTTCCAGAGTCAATTGTTTTCCCTCTACTCGATAACGCTTAACGTCATCTCCAACGATCATGGTTTGATTGGTTGGATCAACTTGCACCTGTTCAATTTCCTGCTCACCGTCGCGTTCGACTTTAGTCAAGGTCCCTTTATTTCCAGAAACTTCTAGGGTTAAGGTATCGCCTTCATGAGTGGCCTTATAGGTCCCATCTAAGTCACTAGCTGCCGTTTGACTGGAGGTAGAAGCCTCTGAACTACTAGTATTTGAGCTACTGTTTGTATTGCTACTTGCCTTGCTATTTGATGACACTGTCTCAGATGACTGAGAAACAGAGGAACTCGCTTGAGATTGAGCAGCCTGATTAGATGGATTTTGACCAGAATTGCCACAAGCTACCAATACAAAAGCGGTCATAGCCGTGAGGGCTGAAAGAACTAATTTTTTTGAAACTTTCATTTTGTTTCTCCTTTCTTTGTTCCACTTCTATTTTACCAAACAGGGCTTTCTATGGTCAACTTATACACTCTGGAGGTAGGCTCGAACCTCTGCAATAAAATAAAGTGAGCCCGTTACAAAAAGAACTTGGTCGGCCGTCTGCTCTTGTTTGAAATTCTCAATAAAGGCTCTATAATTCGCCACATAATCAAAGTCCGCAGCTTCTGCCTGCCCCACAGATTCCCCGTAGTCAAAGCTGGTCACCGTGACCTGAACCTCCGGCAGAGCCTCCTGCAAATAGGCCAGCATACCGCTATAATCCTTGCGCTTTAAAGCTCCAAACAGCAGGCTGCATGTCTTGCCCTTCTGCCCCTTGATAAACTCGACCAAACGCACCAAAGCTGGCAAATTATGGGCACCATCCAGATAGATATTCGGGCTAATTTCCTCTAGCCGCCCCGCCCAATGGGTCTTTTGCAAAGATGAAGGAAGCAAAGAAAAATCAATTTCCCAGCCCATTTGTTTCATAAAAAGCAGAAGGGCCTGCAAAGCCAGCGCTGCATTTTCTTCTTGGTAAGCACCTTGTAATCCCAAGACCAAATGCGATAAAATCAGGTCTTTATTCTTAAAAGAACCATCAGAAAACGAAAAATTTCGCCCGTATTCATACAAATCCAAGTCCAAGCTTGCTGCCCGCTGCTCACAGACCTGACGAGCCTCCTCTGGCAAGGGACCGATGACTGCAGAACGACCTTTTTTGAAGATGCCAGCCTTCTGCTCCGCAATCGCTGTGAGGGTCTGCCCTAACGTTTCCTGATGATCCAAGCCCACCGATGTCACCACTGCAACTTGCCCATCCAAGACATTGGTCGTATCCAAAAGTCCGCCAATCCCCACTTCGATGAGAGCCAGATCAACCTGCTCCTCTCTGAAATAAAGAAAGGCCAGCAAGGTCAAGATTTCAAAATAGGATAGCTGGTCATGAGTCTTGACCAATTCTCTCTCCATCTCCTGAATCTGCCGCCCTAAGCGAACAAAATCAGCATCCGAAATCGGCAGACCATTGATACAAATGCGGTCATGGACGCTGACCATATGCGGAGATGTAAAGCTAGCTACCTTTTTTCCCTGATCGGCAAATAAATTCCGCATAAAAGCAATGGTAGATCCCTTGCCGTTCGTTCCCGTCACATGAATGACGGGGTAGGCCCCTTCAGGATTCCCCAGCAAATCTACCGCTCTCTGCATCCGCTCCAGACCTGAACGAAAGTTTAGGCCAATACGACCGTTCAACCATTTTTCAATTTCATTCATCATTTTCCTACATAAAAAGAGAAGCGAAGCGGACTTCAAATGTGAATCACCACTCGCTTCTCTCTTCTTTTCTATTCTTCGTAAAGAAACTAGCTGTGGCCAAGCCGTGATAAGTTCTCCAACTGGCTGGCTTCCTAATTTCTATGCTCAGGCTAAAAAGGTCCCCCGAACCTCCCTCGCTTTCTGGTTTCCAAGCTCGGGCTAAAAAGGTCTCCCAGACCTTTCTCGCTTTCAAGCTCGGGCTAAAAAGGTCCCCCGGACCTTTTTACTCCTCCATAAAGCTGTTGAAGACTTCTTCAATCATATCCCACTCTGCATCAGAATCTTCTGGGATTGGTTCCAATTCGCCTTCTGTTCCGTCTTCATTTTCTGTAAATGAGTAAGCTTGGATTTCAACTTCGCCGTTCTCATCTTCTTCAGCATTTACTGGTACTAAAAGTACGTAATTTTTTCCAAACTCTTCCTTACCATCAATGGTCAGAAGAATTTCAAATAAATTCTCGTTCCCTTGCTCATCTACCAAGGTAATCAATTCAGGCTGTGCCTGTTCGTGGTCATGATTATGATCGTGTGCCATAATGTTTCCTCAATTCTTTCTAAAAGTTTCTATCTAAATAATTTTGTAAAATTAGCTGAGCCGCCAATTTATCAATCACTTTTTTGCGCTTGCTGCGGCTGACATCCGCCTGTTCAATTAGCATGCGCTCAGCAGCCACCGTCGTCAGACGCTCGTCCTGATACTCGACCAGGATTTGGAAAAGCTGGCCAATCTTCTCGCCATAAGCCTTACTCGCTTCCACTCGTGGACCGCTGGTATTGTTCATATTTTTAGGGAGGCCAAGCACAAACTTGTCCACCTTATATTGCTCGACAAGCTCCGTCAAACGCTCAAAACCGAACTGCTCTTTCTCTTCATCAATCTGAATGATTTCAAGTCCCTGAGCGGTGAAGCCAAGCGGATCGCTAATTGCGACGCCCACTGTTTTCGAGCCGACATCTAGTCCCATAATTCTCATCAGAGGTCAATGCCTTGCCCTTTCAGATAATAACGCACCAGTTCCTCTACGATTTCATCGCGTTCGTATTTACGAATCTGATTTCGAGCATTATTATAACGAGGCACATAAGCAGGATCTCCACTCAGCACGTAACCTACGATTTGATTGATTGGATTGTAGCCCTTATCATTGAGTGACTTGTAGACATCGGTCAAAGTCTCGCTAATTTCTTTTTTGTTTGAATCATCAAGATTAAAACGTACAGTTTCGTCTGTAAATCCCACAATTACACCCTCTTTCTTTAAGAATACCATCATTATAGCATAATTACAGCAGTTTCACAAACTTAATCCATGTAAATTTTCTACTTTTTCGACATTTTTTCAACTATTTACCGTTCCTTCCCATCAAAAAACTAGCCCTTTTTCAAAGACTAGTTTTCATCAAAAATATTAGGACGGATTGCTAATTTCCTTACCCCCTTCATCTTGGAAGGACTTGATAAATTCTTCTGGAGTCTGAGACTTCATTTGGCTAAAGATTGGCCCATAGGTCGGTACTTTAGAAGCCGCATCATAATCAAGATTTGTCGGATCAATAATAAAATCAATATCAACAGTGCCTTTTTCAGTCACTTTAACATTCACTTGAATACCTTTTACTTGTTCAAGTTTATCCACTCCTGAACTTTGCTTGAAGCTCTTGCTCACCTCTTCTTGCAGAGAGGACAAGTCTTGACCAGCTAAGGCAGATTTAGCTTCTTCTGGCAAATTTTGTGAAATAGCAATATTAACTTTTTCATACTTCTTGCCCGCGTAGGTAACTGTCAAGGTCATCGTTTGATCGAGCCCTTGTACCTTTTGATTTAACTGATAAGACTTGGTAACCGATTTATCTTTTGCCTTGCTTTGGACAGACTGATTGCTACCAGCTTTTCCACTATGTGATTGTTGTCCACAGGCTGTCAACACCGCCAAACTAGCCATTAAAAGTACTACTGATTTTTTCATTTCTTTCTCCTTTTTGGTTTTCTATGATTGACAAGAAGCTTCCTTACTGTTGCTCCTCAGCCCCGTTCATCAATAAATTATTGATATATTCTTCAGGTGGCATCTTTGTCATTTCTTTTAGATTGCTATTTTTAAAATAATTTAAAGTGAGTGCCTTTTCAATATCCAAATTGTCAAAATCGTAAGTTGACGTGATTTTCAGTTCATTTTCATTAAGAATCTGAACGGTTCCGGTAAAACCAGCAACAGTTTTTGCCTGAGTATAGTCCGTATCCTTTTGCATTGATTCATCCAAGAGCCGTTGAGTCTCCTCCAGCCCCACTTCTTTAATCGCATTTTTGATACTATCATCCGTTGGAGTAATTCTCTCCATAATCACCTTGATAAAACGTTTCCCTTGATAAGTGATAATTTGACTAGATTGAATTCCTTGCTCATCTTTGGGGAAAACTAGTTTCTTGGTGATGACTTCCTGTTTTTCAGCCTGACTGATAATGGGAAGATTAGTTGTAATTTCCTCTTTTTTCCCCTTTGGCTTGTCCGCTTTCTTATGAGCGCAGCCAGTCAATATCACAGCTGCTAAGCCAAAAATTAGTAAAAATTTCTTCACGTTCTGTCCTCCTCAGAGATATTGTATCATAGTTTAACCGCTTGTCAATCATTTTTAGGTAATGAGACAGAAAAAGGCAGCCTAAAAGGCGCCTTTCTTTATCTAAATTATAGAGCTGCTCGTAAGCGAGCTTCTGTATTCTCAACATTGCGCACTGCACGAGGTAAGAAGGCACGGATATCATCTTCCTTGTAACCAACTTGGAGACGCTTGTCATCCACCAAAATCGGACTTTTCAGAATCCGCGGTGTTTCCATGATAATATCAATAACTTCGTTTACACTCAAATCTTCAATATCAACACCGAGTCCTTTTGCATAACGGTTTTTTGAAGATACAATGCTGGCAATGCCATTTTCAGTTTTTGCTAAAATATCAAGAATTTCTCCTTTGGTAATTCCTTCCTTACCAAGGTTTTGCTCCTTGTAAGTCAATTGATGGGCGTTTAGCCAGGTCTTTGCTTTTTTGCAGCTAGTACAACTTGAAACCGTATAAATTGTGATCATGCAAGTACTCCTTTCGCTACACGATACTACTATCGTAGTATATTATACCACAAAAACCATCGGTCTTGCAACCTATTTTGAAACATTATTCCTCAATGTCAAAGGCATCGTCTAGATCAAGAGTCACTTCTTCTAATTTTTCAAGAGGAGCTTCAGCCTTACCCTTCACTGCTTCTGCTGGCTCATCATCTTCAATCAAGCCGTAACGTACACGGACTTGGCGGTCGATTTCGTCAAAGACTTCTGGATGATCTGCCAAATATTTCTTCGCATTTTCAGATCCTTGACCGATTTTTTCATCATTGTAAGAATACCAAGCACCCGCTTTTTTGATGATATCCAAGTCAGTCGCAATCTTAATCAGCTCGCCTGTCTTAGAAATACCTTCTCCGTACATGATTTCCACAAAGGCTTCCTTGAATGGTGGAGCTACCTTGTTTTTAACGACCTTGATTTTAGTTTCCTTACCGACATTGGTATCCTTCGCATCACCCGTACCCTTGATTTGGGTATTGCCACGGACATCCAGACGAACAGAAGCGTAGAACTTCAAAGCACGTCCACCTGGTGTTGTTTCAGGATTTCCAAACATAACACCAACTTTTTCACGAAGTTGGTTGATAAAGATGGCAATCGTCTTGGTTTTGTTGATAGAAGCAGACAATTTGCGCATCGCCTGGCTCATCATCCGAGCCTGCAGACCAACGTGGCTGTCACCGATATCCCCATCGATTTCCGCACGAGGTACCAGAGCTGCAACTGAGTCGATAACGACCAAATCAACTGCACCAGAGTCAATCAATTTTCCTGCAATTTCAAGACCTTGCTCCCCTGAGTCTGGTTGTGACAGCAGCAATTCATCAATGTTTACGCCCAAAGCTGCAGCATAGGATGGATCCAAAGCGTGCTCCGCATCGATAAAGGCTGCGATGCCGCCTTCTTTTTGAGCTTGAGCCACTGCGTGAAGAGCAACGGTTGTCTTACCGGAAGACTCTGGACCGTAAATCTCAATAATCCGCCCCTTAGGATAACCACCCGCACCAAGGGCGATATCCAAAGCCAGAGAGCCTGAACTCATGACTTGAACCTTTTGCTCCGCTCGCTCGCCCAGACGCATAATAGCTCCCTTACCGAAGTCTTTTTCAATATTCTTCAGAGCGTTATCCAAAGCTTTTTGGCGTTCATCTCCAAATTTCTTTGTGATTTCATCCAAATTTTTCTGTTTTTTTGCCATTTATTTCTCCTATTTTTTTCTAAAATGTCTTTTGGCCATCTGTTTATTATACCAAAAATCAGTTCTTTAATAAAGTTTTTCGTACGAGGTTGAAGGCATGCATAACAGCAATCTTACGCACATCCCGTCGGCTACGACCAGCAATATTGGCCTCAATAATTTCCGTTCCTGATTCACTCGCTAAGCCGATAAAAACTGTCCCAGCTGGATGGCCTTCCAGTGAATCTGGACCTGCCACACCTGTCAGACTGACAGCCAAGTCACTCTGAGTCAACTTTCTAGCCTGCTCTGCCATTTTCCCAGCCGTAAAAGCTGAAACGACACCATGCTTCTCCAGCTCTCCCAGTGGAATATCCAGCATCCGGCTCTTTTCTTCCATGCTATAGGTGACAAAGCCACCTGAAAAAATAGCGGAAGCTCCAGCAAAATCAGCCAAGGTCGCTTGAAAGAGGCCTGCTGTCAAACTCTCCGCCGCCGAAATCGTCTTCGTTTGACTCTTGAGCAAGTCAAAAGCCACCTGTGCCAAGGAATTGTCATCCCCGTAACCATAGAAAATCTCAGACAAAGTCTGTCCCTCAAAAGTCTGATAGGCCAAAATAGACTTTTCCACAGCCTCAAACTTAGTATCCGCTTCTGCCTGACTCAATGCCTTGGTGGACAGTCGCAAGGTCACTTCGCCCGTCTTTGCATAAGGTGCAATGGTCGGATCACTTTGTTGATCAATCATTTCAGCCAAAATAGTCACCAGCTGACTCTCGCCAATTCCGAAGAAGCGCAGCACCCGTGAATACAGTTTTTGACCTGTGGATAAGAGGGGAACCAGCTCGTTATTGACCATAGGTTTGAGCTCGCTAGGCGGGCCAGGCAGGACTACATAGGTCACTCCGTCTGCTTCTAACAATCCTCCGACAGCTAAGCCAGTCGCATTTGGTAGCGGAGTCGAGCCTGTAACCAGCTGGGCCTGACGCTCATTGTTGGGCGTTCGGGCATAGTCTGGTCGGCTAGCAAAAAAACGATCCAACTTTTCCACAGCCGCTGGGTCGAAGCTCAACTCTCGGCCTACAAACTTAGCCAAGGTCTGCTTGGTCAAATCATCCTCTGTTGGCCCCAAGCCTCCTGTCAGGATAATTAAATCACTGCGCTCTTTGGCAATTTCTAGGACAGAGAGGAGACGGTTTTCATTGTCCCCTACTGCTGTCTGAAAATAGACATCAACTCCCAGACTCGCCAGTTTTTCAGATAAAAATTGGGCATTGGTATTGACAATCTGACCCGTCAGAATCTCGGTGCCCACAGCAATAATTTCTGCTTTCATAGAACCTCCTACCTTACTATTCGGAATTGGCTTTATTTTATCACAAAAAAGAGTAAAAAAGTTGATTTTCTTTTCAGGAAATAAAAAGAGCTGTCAACTTGATTGACAAAGTTGTCAACATCCTGTGGATAACTTTTAAAAATCTGTTTGTTATGGAGAATAACTGGATTGTTAGGCAGATACTATTGGCAAAGGAGACTTTTCTTTTTATAATAAACATGAAAAGGATGGAAAGAAAAATTATTTATGTTATTAGAAAGGGAATCATCATGAAAATTTCACAAGTTCTCAAAGACATTCGTCAACAAAATCAACTCACTCAGGAGGCTTTGGCGGAAAGACTCAAGGTTTCTCGCTCTGCCATTGCCCGCTGGGAAAGTGGAAAAGGAATCCCTGATATTAGCAATCTCATCGCTATCAGTCGGGAGTTTGATCTCAGTCTAGATCAGCTCATCAAGGAGGATGAGCATTTGGAGAAAAAGGTTATCGAAGACAGCAAGGCCAAGAAATGGCACTATTTGGTCATTTTCTACCTCTTCTCCGCTTTGGTTGAAATTGCCATCTTTGCCTATTTACACCATATCTTTATGGCTGGCTTCCTCATTTCCACTCTCTTTATGCTTTTCTTCGAGCTGCGCATCTTTATCAAGGAAAAGATTTGGATGCAGAAGGAGGAGTAATAATATTCACACTCTACAGAAAAGGCTTAGACAACTATCTTGTCTAGGCCTTTTTTTCGTCATTCTTTAACTGACTTTCATAGCGGAGACGGATGGTTGGCTCTCCGCGAAGGCTCACTCCCTCCTTTTCCCACATCAGTGTCATCCCAATTTTTTCTAAAACTCCTTGACTAGCAAGATTGGGCTTAGTCGTGTGGGCAAGAAATATCTTTACCCCCGGCATGTTCTGAGCCAATTCTTTCAAGGCTAAGGCTGCTTCAGTTGCGTAACCTTTTCTGTGATAGTCAGCATTGACTGTATAGCCTATTTCCGCCGTTTCTTGTTCCGTATCTATTCGAAGAGAGATATTGCCAATTAATTTACCTTCAGATTTCAACTCGATACCGTAGCGGCCCAAAGGAGCACTTAAATTATATAAGACAAGGCTCTCTCGGCTCTCTTCTATGCTTTGGTGCTCTGGATAATCATATTTTAATAATTCTCCATCTGAAGTATATTCATGATAATCCAACAAATCATCCATAGTCATAGGACGTAAGAGGAGACGCTCCGTCTCCAAGATAGGATTCTCTGCCAAATATACTAAGGCTCTATTATCCATCCTTCATTTCCTTTCTGAATAATCTAAAAAATGACTAGAGCACAATATCTTCTTTTTATTGACTTAGCAGTCTACTGGCTTATTGAAAAAATTGTAATCACAAAAGCAATGATATTGTTGCAACAATGAAGGGCAATTGGATACCAGATATTTTTGTCCTTTCTCAGATACAAGAGCGAGAAAAGAAGACCTCCGTCAATATAGGAAATAGCTGTCACCCACTCTGATAAGGCCCAGCTGTGCATATGAAGAGTGGCAAATAGAATGGTTGTCAACACAATACCGAGCCAGTTAGAGAATTTTGCCAAGAAGGTACCTAAGAAAAAGCGGCGGAAGAAAAACTCTTCAACGAACGGCCCGATAAAGGAACCGAAAACCGAGATTAGAAAGGGATTTTTCAACAAGGCACCTTGAATACTGGCATCATTCTGCCCCTGCAATGGCAAGCCCAGACTCTGTTTAATCAGAACTGAAAGCTGGTTGCAGGCAATGGACAGGAGGAAAACAAAGAACATATACAAGGAGATCGTTTTTAGAAATTCCTTCTTCTTAGTCAGAATCAAGGCCAACTGCTCCTTTAATTCTTCCCGATAAGCTAAGATTCCCAAGATAAATAAAAGGAAATAAACTGGATAAATCAGCCAATTTATTCCAATCAACTGCAAGCCTCTACCTAGAAAGAAGATCGTATAGAGGGTGATAAAAATGAGGAGAAATTTTCTTGTTTTCATTGTTCTACTTCCAATCACAATTCTTTTCATGGTCATTGATAAGGCCAGCTGCTTCTAAGAATGAATAGACACAAACTGGACCGACAAATTTGAAGCCTTGCTTTTTCAGCGCCTTGGACATAGTTTCTGACAGCTCTGTCTTGGCTGGCGCTTCCTCGTAGTCCAAAATTTCATTGTCAATCGTTTTGAAATCTACAAAGGACCAGATATAGTCATTAAAAGAGCCAAACTGCTTTTGAACAGCCAAAAAAGCTTGGGCATTAGCCCTAGTTGCATAAATTTTCATCTTGTTACGGATGATGTCGGGATTGCCCAACAAATCATCCAGATCCGCATCCGTCATCTGAGCAATTTTCTGGGCATCATAGAAATGAAAAACTTCCCGAAAAGCCTGACGTTTATTCAGAATGGTCTCCCAAGAAAGTCCAGCCTGATAGGTCTCCATACAGAGCAATTCAAATAATTTCTGATCATCATGGAGGGGTTTGCCCCACTCCTCATCATGATAGGCCACATATAAAGGGTTGTTCATCTTTACCCAGCCGCAGCGTTTAGTCATATCTTCCTCCTACTTAACCAACATCTTAAGAGCTGACTTGATATAGTTTTCTGCAGTATCCGTCGTGCCTTCAAAGAATTTCTTGATTTTCTTAAGTTCCGCAGCTTTGTAGCCCAGAGCCAGCATGGCTTCCATGGCTTCTTCCAGCTCCTGATTATCCACAGTCTGGACGGGTGCCTTGCTTTCTGCTTGACCATCTGCCGCCACTACCTTGCCTTCTAAGTCCAGCACCATCTGCTGGGCCGTCTTCTTGCCAATCTTAGGAAACTTGGTCAGATAGGTGATATTTTTTTGCTCAATGGCTTGCACTAAGCCAGCATTATCATCCGCCGCAATAATAGCTAGGGCAGACACTGGGCCAATACCTGAGACTGAAATCAAGCTGAGAAAGAGCTGCTTCTCCTCCTCGGTCGCAAAACCGTACAGGAGCTCCGCGTCTTCTCTCACTACTTGGTGAACATAGACCTTGGCTTCCTGATGAAGTTGCCCTGAGTAAGCATAGGGGTTGGCCACATGAAGAATATAGCCTATAGAATTGACTTCCAACACAATGTACTTGGCTGTGATTTTACTGATGATTCCTTTAAAATATTCGTACATAATCTTCCTTCTTTTTGTATCATTTTGCCTATCTAGTATATCATATTTTCTGTCTGGAAACTGCAAACAGAAGTGCAACCATTGGTTGACAAAATGTACAGGAAACTGTATTCTCAAGATAAGGAAAAGCTGTTAGGATAGAGTTAGCAAAGAAAAGGAGGCCGTCACGATGAAACTCGCTGATAAATTATTTGAACTAAGAAAAGAAAAAGGCTGGTCACAAGAAAAACTAGCTGAACAAATCAATGTCTCTCGCCAGAGCATTTCCAAGTGGGAGTCCGGCCAAGCATTGCCAGAGCTGGAAAAAATTGTAGAACTGAGCAAGATTTTCCAGGTGACGACAGATTATCTGCTTTTAGAAGAAAGTGACAAACCGGAAATAAAACCCGTCCTCTCAGAAGACGAAAAAGACCGCTACTATAAGCAAGTGAAATCTTATGGCTTCTGGCATGTTTTGTATATTTTTGTATTAGCCTTGGCTATTTATCTCTTTTCCGCAGGTTCTATCTTTCCAGCAAAATTCACTGGCCTGGTCTGGTTGGCCTTCTTCCTCTTAGTCGCATCCGCAATGGCTATTAACAAAGCGCTAAAAATGAAGGAAAAGTATCTGGACAAGGTTATCGGATTTGATGATTCTAAAAAAGAAGATGCTAAAGATGAAACTAAAAACTGACAATCCCATACCTGTCAAAACTTGTATGAAAGAGCTGATTGGAGACTGGCTCTTCATCTCGGGCTACCTCATTGCTCTTTTTTTACTAGCTATGGGCTTTTACAATCTGGTTCTAGGGGGCATTCCTACATTCACTGAATCCCAGAGCCAGCTTCTGGCTTTTTCTACCTCAGTCCTGACCCTAACAGTTATCTTTGCTTGGCTAGACTTTGGCTAGACTATCGAAAAGGCAGTTTTGGCAAGCGCTGGGCAGGTTTACAGTTGGTTTACAAGCATAGGAGCTTTGCTCACAGCCTTTTGCGCTCTGCTATCAAGTTTTTCCCTTGGCAGCTGGGGCATCTGGGAGCTGTCCGTAGTGCTTATCAAGCAGATGCTCTGTCAATTTTCTTGTCAACTTCAGCAGGGATTCTCTTCTTAATCTTTCTGCTGATGGGACTGCTTCGCAAGGACAAACGCCATCCAGCTGATTTACTTGCTGAAACACAAGTTCAGCTCAAAAATTCAAAACAGCTCTAGTTCCATGACTAGGGCTGTTTGATCTTCTATAGAGTTTAGTATTTCCCCAACTCCCGCAGGCTAGTGTGGTTTTCCTGAATGCGGCGGAACATTTTTTCCATATCCGACTTGGTAAAGTTGACCAAGACCGGCCGGCCGTGTGGACAGTTGTAAGGATTTTCACACTGGGACAGCTGAAAGAGCAAGTCACGCGCAGAGTAGTCATCCAGACTATGATTGGCCTTGATGGAGCGTTTGCAGCTCATCATAATGGCTAGTTCTGCTCGATATTTTTTGATGGAAACTTCCTTGGTAAGGAGAAGCATATCACACATTTCATAGATGCCGGCCTCAATCTCCTCTTCCTTGAACCAAATGGGATGCTCACGGAGGATAAACTGGTTGGCTCCGTACTCTTCTAAAAAGATGCCAGCATCTTCTAACAGCTCCATCCGCTGCTTGATTCGCAGCATATCGTCTGCTGGAAATTCAAAGATATAGGGCACTAAGAGCTGCTGCTGGCTATTGTCCACATCTCCAATCTTCTCCCGATAATACTCATACTTGACCCGCTCTTGGGCTGCATGCTGGTCAATAATGTAAAGACCGCCCTTGCCCTGAGCAAAGAGATAGGTGCCATGCATCTGGCCGAAATATTCTAACTCTGGGAAGCTTGACTTCTCTTCCTGTTCCAACTTATCCACAGCCCGCTCCAGACTAGCCTGGTCTAGCTCGGGATGGTCTAGTTGATCATAGCTGGCCAGCTTTCTCTCTGCGAATTTGACCGAAGTCGGTTGCGGTTCTGCTTTTTCATCTGTCGCTTCATGAACAGGCTTTGCTGACTCTTCAAAGGATAGCTGTTGCTCGGCCACCTGTGGCTTGAGGAAGAAGTCATTCTGCTCCTTATCGTAGTAGAGGCGATTTTCTTTAAGGGGAAGGCTGGTCTGCTCAGGCTTATTGGCACGCTTAACAGTTGATTTGGCTAGATTTTCCAAAGCATCTGGGATAAGATCCTGCTCCTTGAGACTAGTCGCAATGGCTTGTGAAATCAAGGTCATGAGTTCCCGCTCTTTAGAAATCCGCACCTCTTGCTTGGTCGGATGGACATTGACATCGGCCAGATAGGGGTCAATCTGAATATTGATGACCGCAAGTGGAAATCGTCCTACCATAAGCTTGCTGCCGTAGCCGTCCAAAATAGCACGATTGAGCAGGAAATTCTTAATATAGCGGCCGTTGATAAGGATCGTAATATAATTCCGATTGGCGCGAGTCAACTCAGGAAGACTGACATAGCCGCTCACTTCAAAATCCAAATCCGATGCAGAGATTTCCACCATTTTCTTAGCTGTTGCCAAACCATAGATTCCTGCAATAGCCTGACGCAGATTGCCACTGCCGGCAGTCCGTGTCATTTCGCGGCCGTCACTGATAAGGGTGAAAGCTACTTCCGGATGGGCCAGACTGAGCCGATTAATCACATCAACGATATGGGACAGCTCAGCCTGCTGGCTCTTCATATACTTGAGCCGGGCCGGAGTATTGAAGAAGAGATCTTCTATCTTGATTTTCGTTCCCACCGGACTGCTGGTAGGCACATGCTCTTCAATCTCGCCACCCTGAGCAACCAGCAAAGTTCCGTGCTGGCCGGCTTCCGTCGCTGTCTCAATAGTAAAACGTGAGACAGAAGCAATGGAAGGAATAGCCTCGCCCCGAAAACCCAGTGTCCGAATCCGAAAGAGATCCGCCTGCTTCTTGATTTTACTAGTAGCATGGCGTCGAAGAGCCAGAGGGACATCTTCGTGGTCTATACCCTCACCATTATCCGTTACCTGGATAGTCTTGAGTCCGGCCTCCTCGATTTCGATGGTAATCTGACTTGCACCCGCATCAATTGAATTTTCCACTAGCTCCTTGACCACGCTGCTAGGTCGCTCAATGACTTCACCGGCCGCAATCTGATTGGCTAGAATTTCTGGAAGTTCGATAATTTTTGACATCTTTTTCTCCGTATCTGTTCTGCTATCTATTATAACACATTGGGCTCTTTCTAGCAGAGGACAGCCTTTTCTCAACCACTCTGCTCGCAAGCCCAACCATATAGACACAAATAGCTGCCACATAGACAAAAGGGCTTGTTTTCTCTGCCATGTTGCGGTTTAATAAAGGTGAAAGGAGGAAGTTATGAAAGTTAAGCTAAGAATAGATTCTCAAGTCACCGAAGACTTCGTCAGCATTGAGGCTCGCCTCATGACAGAAAGTATTCAGGAATTGGTCCACTTTGTTCAAGATCTAGGCAAAGTGGACAAGATTCATGTCAAGAAAGAGGACGAAATCTATTTGCTGGATGCTAAGGAAATCCACCGAATCTATACAGAAAATCGTCAGGTCCGAGTCCGAACAGCAAAAGACGGCTATCGAGCTCAACAAGTTCTTTATCAATTGCTGCAGGTCCTACCGGACTATTTCCTGCAGATTTCTCAGTCGGAAATTATCAATAGCCGACAAATCAGCCACCTCAAGCTGACTCCAAATGGTCTGATTCAAATATTTCTGAAAAACGGCGATCAGACTTACTCGTCCCGCCGTTATCTCAAATCCATTAAAGAAAGGTTGCAATTATGAAAACTCGTCTTAAAAAACTCTTTTTCGGAGGGATTGGAGGGATTTTCATCGGTCTCTTCTTCTCCATGATTGTTTCTTATTTTTACAATCCAGCTTATCTACCGCTGCACCCTGACTCGCCTATCGGTCACTTCTTTTTGAGCCAGCATGTCCATGTTTCCCTTATCATGCTCTACTGCCTGCTTATCTGGTTTATCATGGGAGCTATTTTCAGATGGAGTGGAAGCTTCTTCCAAAGAGACTGGAGCATTCTGCGCTCCATCGTTAGCCACTTTGGCGTGATGATTCTGACCTTTGCACTTTTGGCTAATCTAGCTGGATTTTTCCCAAGAGAAAAAATACTCAGTCTGACACTGACTGCCGTCGGGGAATTCACCCTCATTTATCTAATCATTTCAGGTGCCATCTACTACCGCACCTACCGCAACATTCAAAAAATCAATAGCGGTTTGTCTAGCAAATCGTGAGAATAAAAAGAGAGTGGGACAGAAATCGGTAATTCGTTAGAATTCGATTTCGTCGTCCCACCTCCGCACAGTTGAGTAGGGCTGTAAAAGCTGATGAAATCAGCGTAGTAGAGCCCACTCAACCACTGCGTCTTGCTCGACAATCCAAAGACAATTGAGAGGTTAGGACTTTTGTCCCAGCCTCTTTATTTTTACAACTTCTTCTTGAGCTCGGCCACTGCTGCCATGACTTCCAGGGGAGTCATATTGTAGATGTCCAAGTCTCGGAGTTCAGTCAGGACTGGATTTTCCGGCCCTTCTGCCAAAAGAGACATCTGCTCTGCTACTTGCGACCGTGTTTGTCTGGATTCGGTAGGAAGCTCTGTTCCTAGTCCGGTATCCTGACTTTCCAAATGACTCAAAATGCTGTCTGCCCGCTCCAACAATTTCTCAGGAAGTCCGGCAATCTTCGCTACATGGATTCCGTAGGACTTGTCAGCTGGACCCGGCTCAATCTTATGCAGGAAAGTCACCTGTCCGTCCTTCTCCAAGGTTGCCACATGGACATTTTCCAAATGCTCCAAGCTATCCTCTAAGGCTGTCAGCTCATGATAGTGGGTGGCAAAGAGGGTCTTGGCTCCAGTATAGTGATGAATATGCTCGATAATAGCCTGAGCCAGCGCCATCCCATCATAAGTAGCCGTTCCACGTCCCAGCTCATCAAAGAGAATGAGTGAACGCTCGCTAGCTTGTCGAATGGCCCGATTGGCCTCCATCATCTCCACCATAAAGGTGGACTGGCCAGACACCAGATCATCCGCTGCACCAATGCGAGTGAAAATCGCATCGAATAGCGGCAGACTGGCAGACTGAGCGGGCACATAAGAGCCCATCTGTGCCATAATGACGATGATCGCCAGTTGGCGCATATAAGTCGATTTCCCGCTCATATTAGGCCCGGTAATCAGCTGGATATCCGTTTCCTGGTCCAGCAGAATACTATTTGGAATGTAGCTTTGGGCACCCATGACCTTTTCCACAACAGCATGCCGACCTTTTTCAATCTGCAGACGGCGCTCCGCAGTAAAGACAGGGCGTACCAAATGCTGCTGTTCTGCCACCGTAGCAAAGCTTTGCAGGACATCTACAGCTGCCAGCGTTTGTGCCAAGGCCTGCAAGCGCTGGATGTATTTGCCAGCTTCCTCGCGAATCCGCATGAAAATCTCGTATTCCAAATTAGCAGATTTTTCACGCGCCTCCAACATCTCTCCCTCAATTCGTGCCAACTCCTCCGTTCCGAAACGCTCCGAATTTTTCAGGGTCGCCTTGCGGAAGAAATGACTGGGAACATGAGCAAGCTGAGAATTGGTCACATGGAAATAATAACCATCTTTTTTGTTGTAATCAATCTTCAGATTGCTGATGCCGCTGTTAGCACGTTCTTTGACTTCCAGCTCTGCAATCCATCCAGTCCCTTCCCGTAGCACAAGTCGATACTGATCCAAGGTCTCGTCAAAACCGGTCCGAATGATATTGCCCTCGGTGATGATATGGGGTGCATCCGGCGAAATAGCTGAGCTAATCAAGCCCGCCAACTCTGGAATAGGATCCAAGCCCTCAATCAAACGAGCTAGATGCGGACTGCCGATTCCTTGCAAAATAGCCTTAATCTGAGGCACATTGCCCAATGTTGCTGCCAGCTGCAGCAGATCCTTAGGATTGGTCTTGCCAAAAGAAACCCGACTAGCAAGGCGCTCGATATCATAGACTCCCTTGAGGCTCTCCGTCAAATCACTCCGCTCAAAGAAATGATCCAGAAAAACCTCGACGACATTCTGCCGCTGGGTAATTCGCGCTTCATCAATGAGCGGACGCTGGATCCAAGAGCGCAGCATACGGCCGCCCATGGCCGTCTTAGTCTCGTCCATCAGCCAATAAAGACTGCCGTGCTTCTTGCCCGAGCGAGCATTTTCTGTCAAATCCAAACTCGCCTTGGTGGCATAGTCCATTTGCAGAAAGTCCTTGATTTCATAATGCTGGGCCTTCTTCAAATGATTGAGCTCTCTCATCTGGGTCCGGTGCACATACTCCAGCAATTTCCCTGCTGCCTGACGCTCCATCGGAAACAGTTCCTCTCCCAGCAGCCGAACATCGTCCAAGGCCATCTGCACATAGGACAGCAAGAGGTTCATCTGTCCTGCCAAGATCTGCTCCTCAGCTTCTGGCAAGGCATAGCCCAGCACCACTTCCCTAGCCTTCAAATTGCGGATTTCCCCGCAGACCAAGGCAAAGTCCTCTAGACTGGTCACCTGAAACTCACCGGTCACCAAGTCCATATAAGCCAGACCATAGAGGCCGCCTGAGTAATCCAGAGCCACCAGAAAGTTATTCGCAGAGTCCGGCTTAGTGGAGTCCACTACCGTTCCCGGTGTGATAACCTGAACGACCTCCCGCTTAACAACCCCCTTGGCTTCTTTGGGATCTTCCATCTGCTCCGCAATCGCTACCTTATAGCCTGATTCGACCAAAACATCAATATACTGCTGCGCCGAATGATAGGGAACTCCGGCCATGGGAATTGGATTTTCAGCATTTTTATTGCGGCTTGTGAGAGAAATCTCTAAAATCTGGGCCGCATTGACCGCATCATCATAAAACAACTCATAGAAATCCCCCATCCGAAAGAGCAAGAAAGCATCTGGATAGTCCTTTTTGATATCCAAATACTGCTGCATGCCTGGCGATAACTTTTCTACTGCCATCTCTATCCTTTCTAAAAACAAACGAGGTCAGGACTTCCGTCTCAAACCTCTCCGTCAATTCTAAGCTATCAAGCTATTCCATGCCTTCTTTGACACTCGTCTCGATTTCTCTAGCCGCTTCTTGATCCCGACAAATCACAAGCAAGGTATTGGCACCTGCAACAGTTCCTAAAATCCGACTATCCAGAGAACCATCTACCACATTTGCCAAGACCGTCGCTTCGCCCAGTCCTGTACGGAAAACCAGCGTAAACTCCGCTCTAGAAACAGCTTGAACATGACTGGCCAGAAATCCAGCTAGGTCCAACTCCTCTGCTTCATGAGCCAGCACATAGTAAACTTGTCCGTCTTTCTTCAGCTTGGTCAAGCCAATCTCTCTTAAATCCCGCGAGAGGGTTGTTTGGGTTACAAATATCCCCTCATCTTCCAGTCTTTTTTGAATATCCTTTTGTGTTCCTAACTTTTCTTCCTTGATCATCCATTTAATAAGCTGATGACGCTCACTCTTTCTCATACTCGACCTCATTGACTGAATATTTATACTCTCAATTATATCAAAAAATCTATCTTATACCAAAAAAATTGAAGATTCCTCATAAAATATGATAGAATAGTAACAAAAGACCCAAAGGAGCAAATATGGATAATAAACAATTAATCGCTAGCGAGTTGGCCAAAGTTATTGACAGCTTGGACCAAAGCGCTATCTCTAACCTACTAGAGCAACCGAAAAGTTCCGATCTTGGAGACATTGCCTTCCCAGCTTTCTCACTTGCAAAAGTAGAACGCAAGGCTCCTCAAGCTATCGCTGCGGATATTGCTGAAAAGATCGACCCAAGTCATTTTGAAAAAGTTGTCGCAACTGGACCTTATGTCAACTTCTTCCTCAACAAAGCTAAAATCTCTGATCAAGTCATCAAAGAAGTCATCAAGGAAGGCGCTGACTATGGTCAACAGAACGAAGGTCAGGGCGGAAATATCACAATCGACCTTTCCAGCCCTAACATTGCAAAACCTTTCTCTGTCGGTCACTTGCGCTCAACTGTTATCGGAGATGCCTTATCCAATATCTTTCGCAAGATGGGCTACAATACCATCAAGATCAACCACTTGGGTGACTGGGGCAAACAATTCGGTCTCCTCATGGTTGCCTACAAGAAATGGGGCAACAAGGAAGCCGTTGAAGCCAACCCAATCGATGAGCTCTTGCAACTTTACGTCCGCATCAATGCTGAAATCGAAAACGATCCAGCCTTGGATGAAGAAGGTCGCCTTTGGTTCAAGAAACTGGAAGATGGCGATCCAGAAGCAACAGAACTTTGGCAATGGTTCCGTGACGAAAGTCTCGTTGAATTTAACCGCATCTATGAATTGCTCGGCGTTGAATTCGATAGCTTAAATGGTGAAGCTTTCTACAATGACAAGATGGACGAGGCCGTGAAAATTCTGGAAGATAAGGGTCTCCTGAAAGAATCAAAAGGCGCTAGCATTGTGGACTTGGATGATGTCAACCTTCCACCAGCTATGATTAAAAAATCAGACGGTGCTACGCTTTACATCACCCGTGATATTGCCACTGCTATGTACCGTGCACGCACTTACAACTTCGTCAAGAATGTTTATGTCGTTGGTCAAGAACAATCAAACCACTTCCGTCAGCTCAAGGCCGTCCTTAAGAAGATGGGATTTGACTGGAGCGATGATATGATCCACGTGGACTTTGGTCTGGTTACGAAGAATCGCCAAAAACTTTCAACACGTAAAGGAAACATCATCCTTCTGGAACCAACTCTGCAAGAAGCAATCAGCCGTGCCAAAGCTCAAATTGAAGAAAAAAATCCAAATCTGGAAAACAAAGAAGCTGTTGCCCATGCAGTTGGTGTCGGTGCCGTTAAATTCTACGACCTTAAAACTGACCGCCGCAATGGTTACGACTTTGATTTGGAAGCAATGGTTTCCTTTGAGGGTGAAACTGGACCGTATGTACAATATGCCTATGCACGTATCCAGTCTATCCTGCGCAAAGCAGACTTCAAGCTAAGTCTTGATGCCAACTACAACCTCAACGATGCTGAAAGCTGGGAAATTATCAAACTGATCCAAGACTTCGCTCGCGTAGTTAAACGTGCATCTGATAACTTTGAGCCATCTCTGATTGCCAAATACGCGATCAGCCTAGCTCAAGCCTTCAATAAATACTATGCTCACACTCGCATCTTGGATGAAACTCCGGAACGTGACAGCCGTCTAGCTCTTAGCTACGCCACTGCTGTTGTACTGAAGGAAGCTCTCCGCATGCTTGGTGTAGAAGCACCAGAAAAAATGTAACCCTACACAAACCTTCCAGTTTTGGGAGGTTTTCTTAGGAAGAGATATTTTATGAATGAAACTGCTTATATTTTAGTTGCCCTTAGCTTGGTCATTCTCTTTTTGTACAACAAAAGAGAAAAGGTAAAGTTGCAGATTTTGCTGCAGCAGGAACTCCTAAAAAGTGATCATTTTCGACAAGAACTCCAAAAAAAAATGGCCACTAGTGAAAACCAAAATGACCTTATTGCTTACGTTAACAAAAACTACCGTTTAGGAATTTTATATTCAAAAGAGCTGGTCGAAACTATCACCGGCGAGCAAGCAAACCAATAATACAAACAAAAGCCGCTCGGTCAACAACTGTTGACTGAACGGCTTTTTACTTATGCTTTTATTCCGTACAATTCCTCGATAATGCCAGCGACCTTTTTAATATCGCCTAGCATACCACGCATTTCAAAATCAGCTAAAACCGGGAAGCCAAAACGTTGGCTGTATTGCTTAGCAGTCAGGCAGTACTGATTATTAAAGTTACGGTTGCCACTTCCGATAACTCCAAAACACTTGCTAGCATTTTGCCCATAGGCAATAAAATCGGCTACATCCGTCGTGAGAATTTCGACATCGCCATTATCCACACCATTACCACCTTCCAGATAGGTCGGTAGAAAAGTGATGAAGGGATTGGCCATTTCAAAGAACGGATGCCCCTCTTTCACTAAGTCTTTGATGTGAATTTTCTCAATCTCTAAACTCGGATGCTGCTCTAACAAATAGTCGCTCAAACGACGGACAAAACTCTCTGTATTGCCACTCAAGCTGATATAAACTAAGGAAACTTTCATGTTTATTTGCTCCATTCCAAAAAAATAACATTTATCCGCTCATCTAGCTTATCAGCAGTAAATGTTATTTGCCAAATCTTAATTCTCTTCAGCTACTTCTACAGTTTCAACTTCCTTTTGCTGCTTGATAAGCTTAAAGACAACAATCGAAAGGAAGATGAGGCTAAGAACGACAGAGAACCCGACACTCATATTCAACCCCAGTATCTGAGTTGAAAGTAAAGTTGGATCCGAGAAGGAAGAAGCTGCAATCCCTTTTGCTACCACATAACCATACGCTGTTCCAATCAAGCCAATAAGAACGTTCGCGATGTAAATAAGATTTGCTTTAAAAATATCTTTCTTAAAAACGAAGAACCAAGCTGCAATCAAAAGAAGCAAGCCAACATAAAAGAAAATATTATTTATTAGCGAACCGGACAGTTCAGCGCTCTTGCTAAAGTAAGCTGCATACTGAGATTTTGCTGGCTCATTGATCCCCTTTAGTAAGGTTTCCACGGCATCATTTGAAGAGGAGAACTTCGAAATAAGCTCCCACAAAGTGCCTACTGTTTCTAATCCCAGTAAGACATAGAGATAAATTGGTTTCTTTTTCATAATAACCTCCTGTAAAGAAATACTTTTTCTTATTATACACCCAAAAGAAAAGACTGACAAGAGACAAGGTCTGCTACGATTTTAAAAGCTCTATCTACTAGAAAAGCTTATCCTCCAAGGCTACTTACTCTAGTCTTCTAACAAGAGAAAAGCCAAGACAGGACTGTCTAGGCTTTTTAAGGTATTCAATTATTAGTTATCCAAATGCCATACTTCGTCATTGTATTGTTGGATTGTACGGTCTGCTGAGAAGAAGCCAGCTTTTGCAATGTTAACGATCACTTTATCCAACCATGCATCGCGATCTTCGTAATCAGCAAGCATTTGCTCTTTAACTTTGATGTAGTCTTCCAAGTCAAGAAGCGTCATGAACCAGTCTTTGTTAATCAATTCATTGTAAAGACGTTCCAAACGTTCTTTCTTACCTACTGCAAGAACAGCATCGCTGATGATAAAGTCAACCAACGGTTTGATAGCTGGACGAGCGTAAAATTCGCTTGATTTGTAAGCTGCTTTTGCGTAAAGGTCGATAACTGTTTCTGAATCTTCACCAAAGATATAGATGTTGTCTTTGCCAACCAACTCAGCGATTTCCACGTTAGCACCATCCATAGTACCAAGTGTCAAAGCGCCGTTGAGCATGAATTTCATGTTACCAGTACCTGAAGCTTCTTTAGAAGCAAGTGAGATTTGCTCAGAAATATCACCAGCTGCAATCAAGAAGCTTGATGCTGTAACGTTATAGTTCTCAACCATAACCACTTGCAAGTGTGGTGCCACTGCTGGGTCATTCGCGATGATTTCTGACAAGCAAAGGATCAAGTGAATGATGTCTTGGGCAATTGTATAAGCAGGAGCTGCCTTACCACCAAAGAAGACAGTGATTGGGCGAGCAGGAATGTTACCAGCCTTGATGTCCAAATATTTGTGGATCACATATAAAGCATTCATTTGTTGGCGTTTGTACTCGTGTAGACGCTTGATTTGGATATCAAAGATAGAATCTGGATTGATTTCCACACCTTGAGCTTCCTTCAAGTGACGAGCCAATTTACGCTTATTGTGAGACTTAATGCCTTCCAGCTTTTCTTTCACTTCTTGCTTGCCAGCAAAGTCAAGTAGACCTTCCAACTTAGCGGCATCATGGTGCCAATCGCGACCAAGAAGTTCATCTAAGTAGCTAGACAAACGTGGGTTAGCGTGCATGAGCCAACGACGGAATGTGATACCGTTTGTCTTGTTGTTGAATTTCTCTGGATAAATATCGTAGAATGCTTTCAACTCAGAGTTCTTCAAGATTTCAGTGTGGAGTGCTGCAACCCCGTTAACGCTGTATCCATAGTGGATATCCATGTATGCCATGTGAACACGGCCGCTCTCGTCAATGATTTGAACAGCTGGATCTTTGTATTCTGCTTTGACACGACGATCCAATTCTTTGATGATTGGTACCAAGTGAGGAACCACTTCTTGCAAGAATTCAAGAGGCCATTTTTCAAGGGCTTCAGCAAGGATAGTGTGGTTTGTGTAGGCAGTCATGCTACGAACGATTGAGATCGCTTCATCAAGCTCGATACCACGCGCAGTCAAGAGACGGATCAATTCAGGAATAACCAGTGATGGGTGAGTGTCGTTGATTTGTACAACTGCATAGTCTGCAAGGTCATGCAAGTTGCTTCCTTTTTCGATCGCTTCGTCGATGATCAATTGTGCACCGTTTGAAACCATGAAGTATTGTTGGAAAATACGGAGCAATTCACCTTGCTTGTCGCTATCATCTGGATAAAGGAAAAGAGTCAAGTTGTGAGCGATATCTGTCTTGTCAAATTCG
Organism: Streptococcus sp. 27098_8_73; assembly: GCF_041432495.1. Classification (NCBI taxonomy): domain Bacteria; kingdom Bacillati; phylum Bacillota; class Bacilli; order Lactobacillales; family Streptococcaceae; genus Streptococcus; species Streptococcus sp. 27098_8_73. The sequence continues at coordinate 122,572 of NZ_JAPVZT010000004.1, read as the reverse complement.
ATTCCCTCTTTGATGATGGAAGAATCAACTGAATCCAAGTCAAACAAACGCAAACGGTTTTTAGTAGCTGTCTTGTAACCAGGAACATCAATATCGTAAAGAGTTGATGTCAAGGTGAAGTGTGCAAATGGCACTTGGTAGCTACGGCTTGAGCGAACCAACCAGTTTTGCTCAGTCAACCAGAAATTTGGAATAGTTGTTTGTTCATTGTTTTTAAGGACTTGTTGGAAAAGACCAAAGTGGTAGTTTAGTCCAACACCGTCACCATTAAGACCCAAGGTTGCGATAGAGTCCAAGAAGCAGGCTGCCAAACGGCCCAAACCACCATTACCAAGAGATGGTTCCAATTCTACTTCTTCAACTTCGATCAAGTCTTTACCGGCAGTGGCAAGTTCTTTTTTCACATCGTCGTAAAGGCCAAGGTTAATCAAGTTGTTTGACAAGAGTTTACCAATCAGAAACTCAGCAGAGATGTAGTAGAGTTTCTTTTTACCAGTATTAACTGGCTTTTGAGCGCTCGCTAATTTTGTGTAGTTCAAGAGAGCCAAATAAAGCTCTTCATTGCTACAATCAGCAATTTTCTTTTGATAAGTTTTTTGGATATATGTTTGTAAGTTTGACATGATTTCTCCTAGTATTAGAAAATATTGAAATTTATTGTCTTATGAAAGCAAGTCCGTATTCAGACGACGGTAGACCTTAGTCAAATGATAAAGCTGACCTTCCACAATCGGGTTTAGCTCTTCAGCTGTCATCCGCCATGCCCAGTTGCCACCAATTGTAGAAGGCAGATTCATGCGGGCAGAGCCATCTAGCTCTAGCAAATCTTGCATCGTTGCGATAGCCATGTAGCTAACGGAAGCAAAGATTGTACGAAGCATTGCATGTGGCACCGTTTCGTATTCTTTGCGGTTGGTGTACTGAGCCATGTATTCACGGGTTGGATCATCGATCTCATCCTTATACCAGCCCAATACAGTATTATTGTCGTGAGTACCAGTGTACATCACAGAGTTATGTGGCGCCAAGTGTGGACTATCAATGCTTTCATCATCTGGATTGAAAGCGAATTGCAGAATCTTCATACCTGGGAAGCCAGTTCGTTCACGCAATTCAATGACTTCATCCGTCATGAATCCAAGGTCTTCTGCAATGATGTTCAAATCACCTAAAGCTTCTTTCACTGCGGCAAACAGCTTATAACCTGGACCTTTAACCCAGTGACCAGTAGCCGCTGTGTCAGACTCAGCAGGCACTTCCCAATAAGACTCAAAGCCACGGAAGTGGTCGATCCGAACAATGTCATAAATCTTGAAGCTTTCGCGCAGGCGCTCAATCCACCAAGCATAGCCATCTTTATCCATGGCATCCCAATTATAAATTGGGTTACCCCACAATTGGCCAGTCTCTGAAAATTCATCTGGTGGGCAGCCAGCAACCTTAACTGGGCGACCTTGCTTATCTGTCTTGAAGAAGTGAGGCTGAGCCCAGACATCTGCACTGTCAGCAGCTACATAGATGGGCATGTCTCCAACGATTTCGATGTGATGGTCATTGGCATATTGCTTGAGTTCCAACCATTGTTTAAAGAAGAGATATTGAGTTACACGATGGTATTCCAGTTTGTCTGCCAATTTCTCACGATAGCTAGCCAAACTTTCTGGTTGGCGACGACGAATCGCTTCATCTGGCCATTCTGTCCAAGCTTTCAGATCAAAATGCTCTTTAACAGCCATGTATTCCGCAAAAAGCTCCAACCAAGCTGCATTTTCTGCAACAAAGTGACGGAATTTGTCAAGATCGCCAACTTTAAGGAAACGAGCAACCGCTTTTTCCAAAAGAGGACGACGTGCTTCAAATACTTTTGCATAATCTACAGCTTTTGGATCATCACCAAAATCAACACCTTTTAGATCTTCTTCTGCCAACAGGCCTTCGTCAATCAAGAAATCCAAATCAATAAAGTGAGTATTCCCTGCAAAGGCTGAGAAAGATTGGTAAGGGGAGTCCCCGTAACTAGTCGTTCCCAAAGGCAAGATTTGCCAATAACGTTGCTTCGTTCTAACTAAGAAATCCACAAAATCATAAGCAGACTGGCCAAAAGAACCAATCCCGTACTTGCCTGGCAAAGAGGAAATGTGCATCAATACACCACTTTGTCTCGCTTTCATATGTAACACCTCAAAAATTTTTTCATGCTTGTTTCCTACTTTATTTAGCGAAAACGTTTGCGCTGCTTGAATTATAACCTATTTTTTTTTCAAGTGCAAGCTTTTTAAAAAACTTTTTTATTTATTATACCATAGATTTCCATTTTCTTTCCTTATATATCATCTAAATTAACATTCTTTCCTTAAAAATTTTTTAAAATTTTCTTAAAAACGCTTGCAAGCGTTTACCTTTTGTGCTAAAATTATTTTAAGTTCAAGAAAACGTTTGCGCTATGCAAGCGTGTTCTTAGATGATATTATATTTTTATTCTTTAGGAGGAATAATCATGAAAAACAAAATGTTGAAGAGCGTTGCTGTTCTCGGTACTGTTGCTTTAGCAGGTTTTATTTTGACAGCCTGCGGTAGCAAATCTTCTAAAAAAGAAACTGCTGCAAGTAATGAGCTCACTGCATATGTAGACCCAGGCTACAAGAGCTACATGGAAGAAGCTGCCAAAGCTTACGAAAAAGAAACCGGAACAAAGGTCACTATCAAAACTGGTGATGCTCTTACAGGTCTTGATAACCTTTCACTTGACAACCAATCTGGTAAATCTCCAGATGTCATGATGGCACCATACGACCGCGTAGGAAGCCTAGGTGCTGACGGACAACTTTCAGAAGTTGAGTTGGGTAAAGATGCAAAAGCTGACGATACTACTAAATCTTTGGTATCAATCGACGGTACTACTTACGGTGCTCCTGCTGTTATCGAGACCTTAGTAATGTACTATAACAAAGACCTGATCCAAAAAGCTCCTACAACATTTGCTGAACTTGAAGAATTGGCTAAAGATAGCAAGTACGCTTTTGAAGGAGAAGACGGTAAAACAACTGCCTTCCTTGCTGACTGGACAAACTTCTACTATGCTTACGGTCTCCTTTCTGGAAACGGTGCTTATGTCTTCGGTAAAGATGGTACAGATCCTAAAGATGTAGGTTTGGCTAACGAAGGTGCTATCAAAGGAATTGAGTACGCTAAAACTTGGTATGCAAAATGGCCTAAAGGTATGCAAGATACAGAAGGTGCTCCTAACTTGATCCAAACTCAATTCCAAGGTGGAAAAACTGCAGCAATCATCGACGGTCCTTGGAAAGCTGCATCTCTTAAAGAAGCTAAAGTAAACTACGGTGTAGCAACTATCCCAACACTTCCAAACGGCAAAGAATACAAAGCCTTTGGTGGTGGTAAAGCTTGGGTCATCCCTGCTGGTTCTAAGAACGTTGACGGCGCACAAAAATTCGTTAACTTCCTTGCATCAACTGCACAACAAAAAGCTCTTTACGATGCAACAAACGAAGTTCCTGCTAACACAGAAGCACGTGAATACGCTGTAAGCAAGAAAGATGAATTGACAGATGCGGTTGTTAAACAGTTCAAATCTGCAGAACCAATGCCAAACATCTCTGAAATGAGTACTGTTTGGGATCCAGCTAAGAACATGCTCTTCGATGCTGTAAGCGGCAAGAAAGATGCTAAAACTTCAGCTGAAGATGCTGTTAAATTGATCAAAGAAACTATCGATCAAAAATTCGGCAACAAATAAGCAAGTTTAAATAAAGGGGTGGGAATTTTCCCTACCCCTTGTTTGATAGAATGAGGATTTATTCTATCTTCTAATAAGAAAAACTCAGATTAGGACTTGTACTTACTGCAATTCCTCAATCTTTCTCGTATCTAAGGAGACTACAATGACAAAAAAAGATCCCAAACAAGCCATGTTGCGCTCCCTCATTCCAGGGTTGGGGCAAATCTATAATGATCAAAAAGCCAAAGGATACATCTTTCTTGGGGTTACAGTTGCATTTTTAGCTTATTTCGCAGCTATTGCCCTACCAGAAATTGAAAATCTCATCACTCTTGGTGAAGTCCGTGGGGACAACTCACTCTTCATGCTGATCCGTGGTGCCTTCCACCTCATCCTTGTAGCTTTTTTCCTGATTTTCTATGGATTTAACTTGAAGGATGCTCGGACGGTTGCTAAACAGTGGAACAATGATTATCCTGTTCACACTACCTTGAAGGAAATGTTTGATGGAATCTATGAAAATGGCTTCCCTTACTTACTCATCATCCCTTCTTATCTGGCAATGACCTTTGCTATCATTTTCCCTGTATTGGTAACACTCTTGATCGCCTTTACAAACTATGATTTCAAACACTTGCCACCAAATAAACTCTTGGATTGGGTTGGCTTTACCAACTTTGCTAACATTTGGCAATTGAGCACCTTCCGTGCGGCCTTTGGTTCTGTCTTGACTTGGACTATCATCTGGGCACTGGCAGCCTCTACTTTACAAATCGTAATCGGTATTTTCACCGCTATCATTGCCAACCAGCCATTCATTAAAGGAAAACGCATCTTCGGTGTTATCTTCTTGCTTCCTTGGGCAGTTCCAGCCTTTATCACTATCCTAACTTTCTCAAATATGTTCAACGATAGTATCGGGGCCATCAATACTCAGGTTATCCCACTTCTCGGCAAGGTTCTTCCTTTCTTAAATGGACATCTGATTCCGTGGAAGACTGATCCGACTTGGACTAAGATTGCCCTTATCATGATGCAAGGTTGGCTTGGATTCCCTTATATCTACGTCCTGACCTTGGGTATTTTGCAGTCTATTCCAAATGACCTTTATGAAGCAGCCTACATCGACGGAGCCAATGCTTGGCAAAAATTCCGCAACATCACTTTCCCAATGATCTTGGCAGTTGCGGCACCAACTTTGATCAGTCAATACACCTTTAACTTTAATAACTTCTCAATCATCTACCTCTTCAATGCAGGTGGTCCTGGTAGTGTCGGTGGAGGAGCTGGTTCAACTGATATCCTGATCTCTTGGATTTATCGTTTGACCACAGGTACAGCACCGCAATATTCAATGGCGGCGGCCGTTACCCTCATCATCTCCATCATCGTCATCTCTATCTCTATGATTGCCTTCAAGAAACTACACGCATTTGATATGGAGGATGTATAAGATGAATAGTTCTGTTAAATTTAAACGTTTTATCAACCACAGTTTGACCTATCTCTACCTTGTAGTGCTTTCCATTATCATTCTCTACCCGCTCTTGATCACGATCATGTCTGCTTTCAAGACGGGGAATGTCGTGGCCTTCAAGCTAGACACAGACATCAACTTCAGTCTGGAAAACTTCTCTCGTCTCTTCTCAGAGACTCTATATGGTACTTGGTACTTTAACACTATTATCATTGCCGTCTTGACAATGATTGTCCAAACCAGTATAGTTGTACTTGCAGGTTATGCATACAGCCGTTACAATTTCATCGCAAGAAAGCAAAGTTTGGTTTTCTTCTTGATTATCCAAATGGTGCCAACTATTGCAGCTCTGACCGCCTTCTTCGTTATGGCGCTGATGCTCAATGCCCTCAACCAAAGCTGGTTCCTCATCTTCCTTTATGTGGGTGGTGGTATTCCAATGAATGCTTGGTTGATGAAAGGATACTTCGATACCGTTCCTATGTCTCTGGATGAGTCAGCTAAATTAGACGGTGCTGGTCATTTCAGACGTTTCTGGCAGATTATCCTGCCTCTCGTTCGTCCAATGATTGCTGTGCAAGCTCTCTGGGCCTTCATGGGACCTTTCGGAGACTATATCCTCTCTAGCTTCCTTCTTCGTGAAAAAGAATTTTATACGGTTGCAGTTGGTCTTCGTACCTTCGTCAGCGATGTCAAGAATCAAAAAATTGCCTTCTTTGCTGCCGGTGCGATTCTCACTGCCCTTCCAATCTGTATTCTCTTCTTCTTCCTGCAAAAGAATTTTGTATCTGGTTTAACAAGTGGTGGAGACAAGGGATAATCTTGTCCCACCCTGTTTTTGATTTAAAGACAATTATAGTTATATGGCAGCCAATAAGTTCTTTATTGGCCACCACCTGATTATAATGTTAGAAAGAGGCAGCTATGTTACCTTATCCTTTTAATTATTTTTCGAGCTTGATTGGTTTTAGAAAAACTTTCGCCAATCGTCGCATGCTTAGCTGGTTCCAGCTCATCTTTACCAGCATCTTTTTGATTTCTCTGTCTTTGATTCCCGTGGCCATTCAGACAGCGTCTTTGACGAGCTATGCTCTGGATACTTTTGTCGATAAGGCTTTTGACACTCTGGATGAAGACGTGATGATTGACTTTGACCATCATGCCCAGATGAAAGACCATGTGCTGACCACTGAAAATCCTGAAGGCATTCATCACAATACCGCTGGGACTGTCATTATCGGCCATCACGATGAGCTCAAATTAGGCAAGGAGCTGACCCTTTACTTCGACAAAGAAAATCTCAAAATCACTAAAGAAAGAAAAGAACTGGCCAATATCCGCTACCAAGCCATTGACCAGAAGGCTCTGAAAAGCAAAGAAGCCCTGACTAAAGCTATTTCTAAAGACTGGTTCCAGCAAAACCGCTTGGTGATCAGCCTCTTTCTAGTCCTCTCCGCAGGCTTCCTCTTTAGCATCAACTTTACCTTTCTGGCGCTCGGTGCCTCCTTCCTGCTCTATCTGACCAAGAAATCACGGCTATTTTCTTTTAAAACCTTTAAAGAATGCTATCACTTTATCCTCAACTGCCTAGGATTACCAACGATTATCGGCCTTATCTGCGGTTTATTTGGGCAAAGCCTGCCTACGATTATCACCGTCCAAAATATCTTGTTTGTTCTTTATTTGGTGATTATTTTCTACAAAACACATTTCCGTGATGAGGATTTCAGAAATTAGGAGGTTATTATGCGCGTTACGATTAAAGAAGTAGCGAAACTAGCGGGTGTGTCTCCCTCGACGGTGACACGCGTCGTACAAAACAAGTCTACCATCAGTGATGAAACAAAAAAACGCGTCCGCGCTGCTATGAAGGAGCTGGACTATCATCCAAATCTCAACGCTAGAAGTCTGGTCAGTCAGTCTACCCAAGTCATCGGTCTGGTGCTGCCCGATGATTCGGATGTTTTTTTCCAAAACCCATTCTTTCCAACTGTCTTGCGGGGGATTTCGCGCATCGCATCTGAACATGACTATGCCATTCAGATTAGCACCGGACAGGACGAAGAGCGTCGTTTAGAAAATATTAAACAAATGATTTTCGGAAAACGCGTCGATGGTTTGATTTTTCTCTATTCTAAGCCAAACGATCCGCTGGTTGACTTTGCGATTAAAAATCAGTTTCCTTTCTTGATTTTAGGGAAAGCAGTGTCACCATTTGTTTCTTTGGTCGATAATGATAATATCAAGGCTGGCTACGATGCAACCAAATATTTCCTAGATCAAGGTTATAAAAAAATTGCCTTTCTGGCTGGTAATAAAGAGCTCGTCGTGTCCCAAGACCGCTTTGCTGGCTACAAACAAGCCCTGGAAGAAGCAGGCATCCCTCTCGATGAAAACATCGTCAAGTTTTCTTTCGGTTTCCTCTTGGAAGATAGCAGTTATAAGATTATGGAAAAGATGCCTATTCAGGAAATTGAGGCCTTTGTGACATCGGATAGTATGGTTGCCGAAGGGGCTCTCCACTATCTCAAAGACATTGACTACCGTTTCCCGATTATCACTTTTGACTCTATCAAGCCACGCATCGACGTGGATGCCTATATTGATATCAATACCCTCGAGTTAGGGAGGGAATCTTTCCGAACCTTGCTCCAAATCATTAAAGATAATAAGGATGACAAGCATACTTGCTATCGCCAAGTCATCTCCCACAGCATTCTTACTCGTTAGTTAAGGAGAAATTTCATGGTTTATCGTATTTTCCAAGCCTACTTAGATGATGAAAATAGCATCACTATCGAATTGGAAAAGTCCTTTGACGCTTATTCTATCCACTTCACTCTAGAGGACAAGCATAGCTCCAGTCCTTTGACCATCAAAAAAATTGAGAATCAAGAACATCAGATTATCTATACTCTTTCAGCCAATGATCCGATTGATTTGACCGAGTCCTACACAGTCTATGATCAGGATCGCAATCACACCATTCTCCAGTATCGCCACATTGTCCAGAAACCAATTTTTGATGAATTATTTAGCTACCAAGGAAGAGATTTGGGTGCTAGCTATAGTCCTCAGGCAACAGATTTCAAACTTTGGGCTCCTATTTCAGAAAAAGTCTTGCTGCATCTGGAAGAGCAGATTATTCCTCTCCAAAGGCAAGATAGGGGCGTCTGGCATACGCAGGTCCTTGGGGACTTAGAAGGCAAGGCCTACTATTATATCCACAAGGTGAATGGAAAATGGATAGAGGTACATGACCCCTACGCCCTCTCTTCAGATGCCAACTCTGGCCATAGTTATGTCATTGACCGCAAAAAGATTAGCAAACCTATTCAGCGCGCTGCCAGCCAAGTAAAACCAACAGAAGCCGTTATCTATGAAATGAGCGTGCGTGATTTCTCCATGCAAAAGGAAGCTGGTTTTTCACAGCCTGGTAAATTCGCTTCTCTATCCGAATCTCCAACCGTACACGGTCATACTTTTGGTCTCAAATACTTGCAAGATTTAGGCATTACACACGTTCAGCTTATGCCTGTCTATGACTTTGGTAGCGTTGACGAAAAACACCCCGAACTCGTTTATAATTGGGGCTATGATCCCGTCCAGTATAATGTTACTGAAGGTGGCTTGTCAAGCGACCCACACAATCCCTATAGCCGTATCTTTGAACTACAAGACGCGATTGCAGCCTACCACAAGGCTGATATGAGCGTCATCATGGATGTTGTCTATAATCACGTCTATGAAGCAGATAACTATGCTTTTGAAAAGATTGTGCCAGGCTACTTCTATCGTCTCGATGAGCAAGGCCTACGGACAAATGGCACCTTCTGCGGAAATGATGTAGCCAGCGAAAAAGCTATGGTGCGCCATTATATCCAACAATCCGTCCAGCAATGGGTTAGCCTCTACGGCTTTGACGGTTTCCGCTTTGACTTGATGGGCATTCTCGACATAACCACCATGAAGCAAATCGCTCAAGAACTAAAAGCTATCCATCCCAACATCTACCTTTACGGAGAAGGTTGGCAGATGCCTACTGGTCTTGATAGTGACCTTCTGGCTCATCAGTTCAACGCTGAACAACTACCTGCGTATGGATTCTTCAGCGATCATTTCCGTGATACGATCAAGCAAACCATCGTCCAAGGTAGCCGACTGGACAAAGAGCATGCAACCAGCTGGCTAGAAAATGTCCTGACAGCCAATGTCGGCCTGACAGGAGAGCCTCATTTCCTAGCGCCTCATCAGGCGATCAACTATGTAGAATGCCATGACAACGCAACGGTATTTGATTATTTTGATATTCAAAATCCAAATATCAGCCTCCGCCAGCGCTTAGCCAACTCTCGTCTAGCACTGCACATCGTCCTCTTAGCACAAGGGGTTCCTTTCCTCCACAGCGGCCAGGAATTTTATCGGACCAAGAATCTGATTGACAACACCTACAATCTGCCTGATGAGATCAACAAGCTAGACTGGCTGCGCTCTCTTCACTATACAGAAGACATTGAATTTTTGAAGCAACTCATTGCCTTTAGAAAGGCTCACCCACTTCTGACTCTGGCAACTAGCTCTGCTATCCAAAAAGCTTGTCAGGTCAAATGGCTCAGCCCTAGCCTCGTTGAATATAAGATTCAAAAAGATAAGCAAGCGCTGACCATCTTGATTAACTTTGGTACTGAAGCAGCGACTTATGAAAATAAAACCAAGCAAAGCATCCATCTTCAGTATCCGCACATTAACGCTAAAAAACCAATCGCCCCGCTAGCAGACTCTTATACAGTTCCTGCTAAGCAAGTCTTGGTTCTGAAATAAAGTAAAAATATAAAAAGGAACAGGTTCTTTTGGGATGGAAAGACATCCAGCTGAACTTGTTCCTTTTTTATGTATAAATGGAAGCATTGCGTTTGAGTAAGATCCGCTAACAATGTCGATAATCGAGACTACTCTTCTACAAATCTTCCTAAAATATGTACGTTGTCAGATACGGAGACAAAGGCTGTCGGATCTGTCTGCTTCATGATGTATTTAAATTCGCTAAACTCAGCACGCGTAATGACTGTAATCAGCACCGCCTTTTGCTCGTGATTGTAAGTTCCCTCCGCTCCATTGATAATGGTCGCACCGCGGTGGAGCTTGTGGTGAATCTTGTTAATCACCTCGTCAGGATGACTGGTGATAATCATGGCCTGCATCCGCTTTTGCTTGGTAAAGACAGCGTCCGTTACACGGCTGGATACAAAGATGGTAATCATTGAGTAGAGAGCGTATTCCCAACCAAAGGTCAGACCGGCAATCAGCATAATAATACCATTGACAATCAGGGAGATACTGCCTACATTACGGCCTGTTTTCTTGCGAATGGTCAAGCTAACAATATCTGTCCCTCCACTTGAAATACTTGACTTGAGGGCAAAGCCGATCCCTGTCCCCATGACAACTCCCCCAAACAAGGCATTGATAATGGGATTGGTCGTCAATGTCACTTCTGGCACAAAATGGATAAAAAGCGAGCTCATCGAAACAGTGATAAACGTAAAAACAGTAAATTTATGCCCGATTTGGTACCAAGCCAAAATCATCAGTGGAATATTGATCGCATAAAAAGTAATGGAAACTGGAATGGTAAAGCCGATAAAGCGACCACTCAAAGCCGAGACAATCTGCGCCAAGCCCGTTGCACCACTTGAGTAGACATGGCCCGGCTGAAAGAAGAAATTAACCGCTACTGCTGAGAGAAATCCATATACCAGAGAGGCCGAAAATTTCTCATCATATTTTTCACGCGAAATACTTTTCAGAACTTCTAGCAACTTGACATGATAGGCAAAGCGATGAAGATAATAGCGAAAAAGTTTCCGCAAACTAGTCTTTTTCATGTGATTCTATTTGTAAACTTAATTCCTCTAATTGTGCAGGAGCAACCAAGCTTGGTGCTTGCGTCATTGGGTCAGAAGCCTTGTTGTTCTTAGGGAAAGCAATGACTTCACGGATATTTTCTTCACCAGCCAAAAGCATAACGAAGCGATCGAGACCCAAAGCCAGACCTCCATGTGGTGGGAAACCATAATCCATAGCTTCTAGAAGGAAGCCGAACTGGTCTTGCGCTTCTTCAGTTGAAAAGCCTAAAGCCTTAAACATACGTTCCTGCAGTTCTTTTTGGTTGATCCGTAGGCTACCACCACCTAGTTCATAGCCATTGAGTACGATATCATAGGCAACCGCACGAACCTTGCTTAGGTCTCCTTCCAGCTCCTGCTCAGAATCTTTTTGAGGCAGGGTGAATGGATGGTGAGCACTCATATAGCGGCCTTCTTCTTCAGACCACTCAAACATTGGCCAATCTACTACCCACAAGTAGTTAAACTTAGCAGGGTCAATCAAACCTAATTCCTTGCCTAGGCGGACACGAAGAGCCCCTAGAGCTGCGTTGGCAACATCCAAAGTATCTGCCACAAAGAGAACCAAGTCGTTTTCTTCTAATTGTAAAGCAGTTGTCAACTCACTTGACAGGTCTGTCAAGAACTTAGCAACAGGACCAGCTAGTTCTCCACCAGCAAATTTGATCCAAGCAAGTCCCTTTGCTCCATGCTGCTTAGCTTGCTCTGTCAGCTTATCAATGTCTTTACGCGAGTATTTGTCAGCAGCATTTTTCACTACAATCGCCTTGACAGCCGGTGCCTCAGAAAAGACTTTGAAGTCAACACCCTTGACAAGCTCTGTCAAGTCCTGCAATAACATGTCAAAGCGAGTATCTGGCTTGTCGCTACCATAGAGAGCCATGGCATCGTCATATTTCATACGCGGGAAAGGTAAGGTCACTTCAATTCCCTTGGTTTCCTTCATGACACGGGCAATCAAACCTTCTGTGATGTCTTGGATTTCTTGCTCAGATAGGAAAGAAGTTTCCAAGTCCACCTGTGTAAACTCTGGTTGACGGTCTCCACGTAAGTCCTCGTCTCGGAAACATTTGACAATCTGATAATAACGGTCAAAACCAGCATTCATCAAAAGCTGCTTGGTAATCTGTGGACTTTGAGGCAAGGCATAGAAATGACCTTGGTTAACCCGGCTCGGTACCAAATAGTCACGCGCTCCTTCAGGCGTTGACTTGGTCAAAAACGGTGTCTCTACATCGATAAACTCCAGCTCATCCAAATAATTGCGGATGGAATGAGTCACTTTGGCACGCAACTTGAGATTTTCTAGCATTTCTGGACGACGCAGATCCAAATAACGGTAGCGCAAGCGCGTATCATCATTGGCTTCAATCCCATCCTTAATCTCAAAAGGAGTTGTTTTAGCAGTATTCAATACCGTCAGACTGTCCACGTGAAGCTCTACACTTCCTGTAGCCAGCTTGTCATTGGCCTGCTCACGCGCGGCTACCTTACCAGTCACTTCAATGACAAACTCGCTGCGCAGACTCTCAGCTGTCTTCATGACCTCATCTGAAACACTCTCAGGATTAATAACTAGCTGCATAATCCCTTCACGGTCACGCAGATCAATAAAAATCAAGCCTCCCAAATCGCGACGGCGGGCAACCCAACCTTTCAAAGTAATTTCCTGATCGACATGCTCACTACGAACACGTCCCGCATACATTGAACGTTTCATCTTTACTCTCCAAAATTTTAATTCTGTTACTATTTTACCACAAAGAGCCTAGGAAAGCCCCCCTACCTGTCCTTTTTCTGAAAAAAATTAAAAACCTTCATTTACATTGCCCACTTTTATAAAAAAGCCTGGAGCCAATATCCCCAGACCTGCTAATGCTATATAGATTATTCCTTTTTCTTCCCATCCTCATAAAGACTGGGAGCCAGCGTTTTTGTCACCATGGCTGTCAAGAAGCGAAAGGCTCCAGCTGCCAGACCAAAAATCGGCGCCAAAGCACGGAAGAAAAAATCCCCTCGCATAAAATAACAGAGCAGACCCGTTATCACAAATAAGGCCACTCCCTGCACTACAACCACTAATAATATTTTCTTCATCATTCCCTCGACTTTCTATAGACTATTATAGCATAGACGAGATACAAACGATACTTATATCAACAATTTCTTCGATCGTAGTCCCCTATCTTTCACCAAACCATAAAATCCAACATACACTTCCTCTTCATAGAGTCAGCATAAATCCGCGCCGTACGGAACCTCAAAAATTTCCAGCATAACTGGGGCAATCTTACTATATTATTGCTCCTAAGATTATGCTTTAATTTTACAACTCAAACCTTAAAACGAATAACAGCAATGCAGTCCTAATAATTAATATCTATAATTTCAAGTATTTAGATAAAAATAAATACATTTTTGTATAAATACTAATAATCTACAGATAATTTAAAGCCTAATTGTAATTTGATTTACTGGATTCAGCTTAGTTTTTCAGCTTTAATAAATTGGTTATTTAAATCTAAAAATATATTAACAACCTAATTTTTCGAGAACAGCCTGATAGTTTTCTTGAACTTGATCCAGTCCAACCACCACTTCTTGACGAGTTTCATTATTCTTCACAGTGACTTGGCCGCTTTCGATTTCACTTTCGCCTAAAGTAATGATGGTCTTGGCTCCAAAAGCATCTGCTGACTTAAACTGTGCCTTGAGCTTGCGATCCAAATAGTCTCGCTCGGCCGCAAATCCTTGATTGCGGAGGGCTTGCACTAATTCCAAAGCGCTGCGATTGGCAGCTTCACCTAGAACGGCAATATAGGCATCCAAGCCTGTCTCAAGCGGCAGAGTTGCTCCCTGTTTTTCTAAAACCAAGAGGAGACGCTCCATTCCCATACCAAAACCAAAGGCAGGGGTTTCTGGTCCACCGAAGTAGTCAACCAGACCATCATAGCGACCGCCCGCACAGATAGTCAGTTCACTGCCTGCCACATCAGTCGTAAACTCAAAAATCGTGTGATTGTAGTAGTCCAGACCGCGCACCATATTGGTGTTAATGACATAGGGAACGTCCAAAGACTCTAGCATTGACCGGACAGCCGCAAAATGCTCCTGACTCTCCTCATCCAAAAAGTCCAAAATCGAAGGTGCCTGCGCAACGGCTGCCTTATCTTCTTTTTCCTTCGAATCCAGCACCCGCAGCGGATTTTCCTCCAAACGACGCTGACTATCCCTAGAAAGACTGTCTTTCAGCGGAGTCAAATAATCAATCAAGGCCTGACGATAGGCAGCTCGACTTGCTGCATTGCCCAAACTATTCAGCTGCAGCGTCACCTGTCCAATTCCAATTTCCTTGAAAAACTGAGCAGCCATAGCAATCGTTTCTGCATCTGTCGCTGGATTTTCAGAGCCAAAGCACTCCACTCCGATTTGGTGAAATTCGCGCAAGCGACCAGCCTGAGGCCGCTCATAGCGGAACATAGAGCCCATATAATAAAGCTTAACTGGCTTTTGAACCTCTGGCGCAAAGAGCTTGTTTTCGACATAAGAACGAACGACTGGCGCAGTTCCTTCTGGCCGTAGCGTAATATGACGGTCCCCTTTATCGTAGAAATCATACATTTCCTTGGTCACGATGTCTGTCGTATCTCCAACAGAACGACTGATGACCTCATAGTGCTCAAAAATCGGTGTCCGAATTTCCGCATAGTTGTATTTTTTAAACGTCTTACGAGCAAACTCCTCCAGATACTGCCATTTAGCAGATTCCTGAGGGAGAATATCCTGAGTTCCTTTAGGTTTTTGTAATTTCATTTTCTAATCCTCTGCAACTATATAATATCTATTATTTTACCATAAATCAGATGTTTTGAGGAGTTAGAGCAGAAAAATTCCCTCCGAGAGACTAAATCCGTTTTCATTCGCCAGAATTTCTTGAAAAATTGTCAGAATTATGAGAAAATAAGACCACCATTCTATAGAAAAAGAAGGACCGAAGATGAGAGACGATATCAAAATCAATGACCGAGCAGCAGCTATCCAAGAAGAATTAATTAAAAAACTTGAAACGATTTACGATCCAGAAGTCGAGCTTGATGTCTACAATCTCGGGCTCATCTATGAAATCAATCTTGATGAAACTGGCCACTGCAAGATTGTCATGACCTTCACAGACACAGCCTGCGACTGTACCGAGACCGTTCCCATTGAAATCGTCGAGTCCCTGAAGCAAATCGAGGGCATCGAAACTGTCTCCGTTGAAGTCACTTGGTCGCCCGCGTGGAAAATCACGCGCATCAGTCGCTTTGGACGGATTGCGTTAGGGATTAGTCCTAGATAAAAAGATGCCTAGTTCATCTGCATTAAATAAAATAGCAAACCCGCTAGAAAAACTAGCGGGTTCTTTTGTCATATATAGGCTATTTCTTCCCTGTTTCTTCTGGCTTCCAGAAGTCGGTAACAGCACCTTTAGCAGCAGAGGATACCATATGGGCATATTTACCAAGTACCCCGCGGCTATAAAGCGGTGGAATAGTTGTTTCTGCTTTGCGTTTTTCAAGTTCTTCTTCAGAAACTGCCATGGAAATTTCCTTGGTATCTTGGTCAACCGTGACCATATCGCCTGTGCGAAGGTAGGCAATCGGGCCACCATCCTGAGCTTCTGGAGCAATGTGTCCGACAACGAGACCGTAGGTACCACCTGAGAAGCGACCGTCTGTCAAGAGTGCCACCTTATCTCCTTGACCTTTCCCTACGATGATAGAAGAAAGTGACAGCATTTCTGGCATACCAGGGCCACCCTTTGGACCAACGTAGCGAACCACGACTACATCGCCATCGACTACTTCATCGGCCAGCACTGCATCAATAGCAGCTTCTTCTGAGTCAAAGACCTTAGCAGGCCCGACGTGGCGGCGCACTTTAACACCTGATACCTTGGCAACCGCGCCGTCTGGAGCTAGATTACCATGCAGGATAATCAATGGACCGTCCGCACGTTTTGGATTTTCAAGCGGCATGATGACCTTCTGACCTGGCGTCAAGTCAGCAAAGTCAGCCAAGTTTTCCGCCACCGTCTTACCTGTACAAGTGATGCGATCACCGTGCAAGAAGCCGTTCGCCAAAAGATATTTCATAACGGCAGGCACACCACCGACATTGTATAGGTCTTGGAAGACATACTGGCCGGATGGTTTCAAATCCGCCAAATGCGGCACGCGCTCTTGAATGACATTGAAATCATCCAAGGTCAGCTCCACATTGGCCGCATGGGCAATGGCCAACAAGTGCAGAGTAGCATTGGTAGAGCCGCCCAAAGCCATGGTCACTGTGATCGCATCTTCAAAGGCTTCGCGAGTCAGAATGTCAGACGGCTTGAGCCCCATTTCCAGCATCCGGACAACAGCTCGGCCAGCTTCCACGATATCATCCTTCTTATCTTGAGATTCTGCTGGGTGAGAAGAAGAACCTGGCAAGCTCATACCTAGAACTTCAATAGCTGTCGCCATAGTATTTGCCGTATACATACCGCCACAGCCACCAGGGCCAGGGCAGGCATTACACTCGATGCGGCGCACTTCCTCAGCAGTCAAATCACCATGGTTCCACTTCCCGATGCCTTCAAAGACTGAAACCAAGTCAATGTCTTTTCCGTCAAGATTTCCCGGTGCAATAGTTCCACCATAAGCAAAAATGGCTGGAATATCCATGTTGGCAATGGCAATCATAGAGCCAGGCATATTCTTATCACAGCCGCCGATAGCGACGAAGGCATCCACATTATGTCCGCCCATGGCAGCTTCGATAGAGTCTGCGATGATGTCGCGTGAAGTCAGAGAGAAGCGCATGCCCGGTGTTCCCATGGCAATCCCGTCTGCTACAGTAATCGTACCGAACTGAACAGGCCAAGCCCCCTGTTCTTTTACTCCTTCCTTGGCTAGTTTACCAAAATCATGCAAGTGAATATTACAAGGCGTATTTTCAGCCCAAGTCGAAATCACTCCGACAATCGGAGTCTCAAAGTCCTTGTCCGTCATCCCTGTTGCACGAAGCATGGCGCGGTTAGGAGATTTGACCATACTATCATAAATCTTACTTCTGTGGCGTGTATCTAGCTTATCTGTCATGTCTTTCCCTTTCATTGTAGTCATCTTTGTGCTTTATTATACCACACTTATGCTCTGTTGGACAGAAGAAAATTTTTAAATTTTCAGAATATTGGAATAATAATCTAAAATATAGATGCAACGGCTAAAAAGCCCTACTATTATCCAAAAGAAAATCAAAAATTTCTGTCAAGTAACTTTACTTTACAAAAAAGTTTTGTTATACTGTTAAAGTTGATGAAAATCATGAGATTGCATCGAATTACATTCTAAAAGGAGAAACAAACAATGGCAGTACCTGCACGTCGCACTTCAAAAGCGAAGAAAAACAAACGTCGTACACACTACAAAGTAACAGCTCCATCTGTAAACTTTGACGAAACTACTGGGGATTACTCACGTTCTCACCGCGTATCACTTAAAGGATACTACAAAGGACGTAAAATCGCTAAAGCTGCTGCAGCTGAATAATAGAAGGGAGATACCATGCGCGTAAATATTACACTTGAACACAAAGAATCTGGTGAACGCTTGTACCTTACTTCTAAAAACAAACGTAACACTCCAGACCGTCTTCAATTGAAGAAATACTCACCAAAACTTCGCAAACACGTTGTGTTTACAGAGGTTAAATAAAAGTTTAATTAGTAAAAACAGTTTAAAATCAATGGTTTTCGCCATTGATTTTTCTTTTTGGAAACAATTTGGCAACAAAAAAGACAATAACAAATATTATCTTCACTTTTCATACATGAATTATTATCTATATTTTCTTTTAAATCAACGGTTTTTAAGCAACATTAGAACACTAACATTTGTTAGTGTCTAATGTGATAAACTTCCTGAAATTAAATTTTGGGTATTGATATCAAAGGAGGAGTAATCGTAGGCACGCCCAAGTTTGACTTACCTAACACATTTTTGAATGTCCTGCTAAACTATCTACTTTAGTTTTTTAAGTTATCCGTAGAATATAAAAATCTTCCTACATCTAGTAAGAAGATTCATATGTATTTTTCTATTTTTTAGTTCCATAAACACGACACGGAGCTCCAGATAGGCTTTGTAAAATTGGATATTCGTTTTCATTCATAGTTTTATAAGAATCTAATTCTTCTTTCGATATTTCTTTTACTCCTCTTAAAGCAAACCAAGTATAACCTTGATCTATTTCTTGGGAAGGATTCCACTGATATGGAAGTTTATATATAGGATCTGGGTACTTACAAGGATAAGAGCCATAATCATCTAATTCTGCAAATAAGGCTTTTGAACCATCTTTCAAAGTAAGGATAATATTATCAATATCTTTACGTTTTTTCCCAACTTTTGTATTATTTTGTGTTGGTACAGTGAATAGTACTCGATTATCATTGCTCTTTGCATGAAACAAGTGTGCATCAAGAACATCATCTGCTGACATTTCTCCGCGACTACCTAGGCGATATACTATTGTTATTACTTCTGTCATCTTCCTGCCTCCTTTATTAAAAAATAGTTCTCAAAAAACTATCTTATAAAGATTATATCACATTTTACAGTCTTCAAATTTATGTTTGTTCAAATAATCATAGCTTAGTAGGTTGAATTTATATCAAAAACAATTGTATATAGTTCCTCTCTAAACCAAAAATCTATCTGAAGTTTTTATAATATGTGCTGTTTCTTGGACGTCCAAGTCATCTGTATACAGCAAATGATTTTTCTCAATATTTTTAGTTAAAAACTCATTTCTTGACTGGATAGATAAATCGCCCGTTCTTTCAATTTCTTCTCTAGAAGAATCTCGGTCTCTAAGCGTTTCTTCTTCTGCCAGCAATACACAGTATTTTAAGTTTATCTGTCTTGTCTTTAAGAACTCTGCAATTTTCTTCAGTTGTTCCTCAAATATGACGTATTCTATGATGACTGTAATGCCTCGGGCTATGAAATTATCGGTCAGACTGATGACATTATCCCAGAATAAATCCATGTAGTAGCCACCATCTTCCCAAGGAGCTACTAGGCCACTTTTAATCATCAAGTAGATCATGTCGCCTTCTATCACCGCACTTTTGTCAAAAGAGTAGGCTAATTCTTTGCTGACTGTGCTTTTTCCAACGCCTGGAGGCCCAGAAACAATATAAACACAATTTTCCAACCTAATACCTCTATCAATTCTAACGATTCTGAGAATAACTGCTCATATTATAGCATTTCTAAAATATTATTTCTATCGACTTCAAATCCTTCAAAAAAGAGAGCAAAGATGGATAAAATTCGGCGAAAAACTCTTATAAAATTCCAAGAAAACCCTTACTTTTGAAAATCTTCATTTTAATGCAATAAATTTTGACAGATGCTCTACTAGCCTTTATAATAGTATTATTACTAAAATTAGGGAGAGTATGTCCATGCCAAATAATGATGAGAACAAAGGTATGTTTCGTAATTTTTTAGGTGGCTTTAAGCGTCTTATAAAAGGAGAAGAGGACGAATCATCCACTTCTGCGGTCAATAACAACGAAGGAAGTAACCCACAAGTCAATGTGAACCCAGAAGATAGAGAAAATTTCCTCATTGAGAAAGCTTTGGAGTCGATCCAATACTACGACCGCTTGGATGTTATGAATATCGGTGGAGAAGAAGTAGACGAATCTCCAGCTGTAGAAAGTGAAGCTAGTCTGGAGCAAGAAAAAATGGCAGCGAAAAGCCAGGCAGCTAGCACTACAGAATCTGCTGAGACAAGTATTTCTTCAGATTCTATGAAAAAGAGGGGCTTGAAGAGCACTGCTGATTCAATATCTCTATCATTAAGTATAGAAAGTAAAAAGGCATCTCGTAGTTTGGAAGTAACCGAATCACAGACACACAGTTTGGAAGTTGGGCAATCTGACAGCAAAGAAACGGATACTTCTGCTAGCTTGTCAATTGCGCAAAGTTATGCCTTCGAGCAATCAATCCTTGAAGAAAATAGAGCGTCACTGAGCTTATCAATTTTTGAGTCAGTATCTCAAAGCATGGCCGCTGAAGAGTCTCTCAGTGCGGACAACGAGGCGTCTACTAGCTTGTCCGTGGCGGAATCTGTATCGCAAAGCATGGCCGCTGAAGAGTCTCTCAGTGCGGACAACGAAGCATCGCTGAGCTTATCTGCTGCTGAGTCTGTGGCGCAAAGCATTGCCATCCAAAAATCAATCAGCGCAGAAATCGAAGCGTCTACCAGCTTATCTGTAGCAGAGTCTGTTTCGCAAAGTATTGCTATCCAAGAATCAATCAGCGCGGAATTCGAAGCATCTACCAGCTTGTCCGTGGCGGAGTCTGTGGCGCAAAGCATTGCCATCCAAAAATCAATCAGCGCTGAATTGGAAGCTTCTACCAGCTTGTCCGTAGCCGAGTCTATTTCTCAGAACGTTGCCATCCAAGAATCTATCAGCGCGGAATTGGAAGCATCGCTAAGCTTGTCTGTAGCAGAGTCCGTTTCTCAAAGTATCGCGATTCAAGAATCGATCAGCGCGGAAATCCAAGCGTCTAAGAGCCTGTCTGTGGCGGAATCGGTGTCACAAAGCATTGCGATCCAAGAATCTATCAGCGCAGAAATCGAAGCGTCGCTAAGCTTATCTGCTGCTGAGTCTATTTCTCAAAGCATTGCCATCCAAGAATCGATCAGCGCAGAAATCGAAGCATCGCTAAGCCTATCTGCTGCTGAGTCTATTTCTCAAAGCATCGCGATTCAAGAATCAATCAGCGCAGAATTGGAAACGTCGCTGAGCTTGTCCGTGGCGGAATCTGTGTCGCAAAGCATTGCAATTCAAGAATCGATCAGCGCGGAATTGGAAGCATCTACTAGCCTATCTGTAGCAGAGTCCGTTTCGCAAAGCATTGCAGTCCAAGAATCCATCAGCGCGGAAATCGAAGCATCTACCAGCTTGTCCGTGGCGGAGTCTGTGTCTCAAAGCATTGCCATCCAAGAATCGATCAGCGCGGAAATCGAAGCATCTACCAGCTTGTCTGTCGAGGAATCCCAAGTCTTAGATAGAGCTATTGAACAGTCTATTATGACGGAAAACGAAGTGTCTACGAGCTTATCTATCGTAGAGTCTGAAGCACTAAGTAAAGCGATCGAGTTATCAATTAGTGCAGAAAATGCAGCGTCTATCAGCCTGTCTGTAGCGGAATCCCAAGCCTTAAGTCGGGCAATTGAACAATCTATTAGCGCGGAGAACGAGGCATCACTAAGCCTATCTGTTACTGAAAATGAAATTCAAAGCATCGCTATTGAACAGTCTATCAGCCTAGAAAATGAAGTATCTACTAACCTGTCTATGGCGGAATCCGAAGCGAAAAGCGTGGCCGTAGAGCAGTCTATCAGCTTGGAACAAGAACAGTCACGCAGCCTGTCTATCGCGGAATCACAATCACAACATGCGGCGGTGGAACAATCTCGCAATCTGGAACAGGAATATTCATACAGTTTGGCAGCTGCGGAATCTAGAGCAAAAAGAGATACTATTGAGCAGTCTACCAGCTTGGAGCAAGAACAATCATTTAGTTTATCTACTGCAGAATCTAAAATCCTCAGCAGAGCCGTTGAACAATCAATCAGCGTCGAACAGGATAACTCTTTCAGCATTTACCTTGCCCAATCTGAAGCCCAAAGTAAGATTATTGAGCAGTCTATCAGTCTAGAGCAAGAACAGTCACGTAGCCTGTCTGTGGCTGAATCACAATCACAAAGTATCGCTATTGAGCAATCAATGAGCGTGGAAAGAGAGCGTTCAATCAGTCTATCTATCGCTGAGTCGCAATCACAAAGAATGATTATTGAACAATCAATCAGTGCAGAGAGAGCCCATTCGATCAGTCTGTCTGCTGCCGTATATCAATCGCAAAGCATGGCTTCTGAGTTTACTACTGTCACACAGAATCTATCAACCTTGGCCATGATTACTAAGAGACAGAAAAAATAAGCTCAGAACAAGCAGCGAATGAATACTGAAAGGAACTAATATGATTAGAAATATTCTATCAAGTAATGGTAAAAGTCTAGGAATCACCGACATCCTTCCCCGGTATGGTGAAGACTATCGTCTCTCTGTCATGGACGGAACAGTTGACTATCGAACAATCCCCCTAGGAGCCTACGATTTGTTCAAACAAGGCTCCAGCAAACAGGATTATCTGGCAGACATTGAAAAAATTAAAACAATGGGCTTCAATACCTACCAGCTGTCCTTTTCATGGACTCGCCTCTTCCCAACTGGAGAAGAGCGGAGACCCGATGCTAAGGTCCTTGCTTTCTATGAGTCAATTATTGATGCACTGCTAGAAAATGACATCGAACCAATTGTAAGCTTGTCTCATTTCGATTTCCCGCTTCATTTGTATGAAAAATACGGCGCATGGAAAAGTCGGCAAATGATTGCCATGTACGAAAAATATTGCGAAGCCGTTTTGACCCACTTTAAAGAAAAAGTCACTTACTGGATTACCTTTAAAGAAATGAGCGCTCTGTCTTATTTGCCATTCTTAGGCGCTGGGCTACACTTTGACAGCACGGAAAACCAGGAACAACAAATTTGGCTGGCTGCTCACCATCAGCTAATCGCATCCGCAAACGTGGTTAAGCTCGGTCAAACCATCAATCCAACCTTCCAATTTGGTAGCTTGATTACCATCAATAGTGACTCCCACCAAGAAAATCACTCAGCTACTGATGCCTTGGGCCATGAGCTGAACAGACGTAAAAACTACATTTTTACAGATGTGCAGACCAAGGGACACTATCCAAATCACTTCCTTCGCTACATTGAGCGAAATCAGCTGGATCTGGGCATTACAGAAGAGGATGTCTTCGCCTTAAGAGAAGGCATCGTGGACTTCATTGCCTTCTCACATTATGCGGCGGAAAATATCCAAGATTTGTTTACCAACAAATATGTCCGCAAAAATGTAGAAACTTGCCTTGCACAACCTGTCCTTCTTCGGATTGCCATGTCTGAGCTATACGAGCGCTACCACAAGCCTCTGTTGGTCATTGAGACTTGTTCTGAGATCTCTGACCACCCGCAATTAGCTAAGAACATTCAAGACAACGTTCAAGAAATTATTAAATCCGTTGAAATTGACGGGATTGAGCTGCTTGGCTACACACCATTTAGCTGGAGCGATGTAAACATCTAGGATCCAGTCCCAAGTTCAAAACATAGAAAAAATCTCCCTAAGAAAGTGGATAGCTACTTGTGGGGAGATTTTTTGATGTTTTAGGATAGAAATCAAAAACCTAATTTTTTCCTTTACTATCCCTATAAATCCGATAGCTGGTCTCAGCGACAGGCAGGCCGATGATGGTGTGCATATCGCCTGTAATTGAGCGGATAAAGCGAGGATCCAGCTCCTGAAAGCCGTAAGCACCTGCCTTATCCAGCGGACGCTTTTTATGCAGATAGGCCTCAATGACAGCCTCTAATTCTGGGTAATAATCCACAAAGTCCACCTGCGCCACAGTGTAAAAGACTTCTAGAAAACCCTGCATACGTAGGCAGACCGAGGTCACTACATGGTGGCTCTTGCCAAAGTAAGAGCGAAACATCTGGCCGGCTTCAGCTAAATCCTGTGGTTTATTGTAAATCTGACTATCTACCACAACGATAGTGTCAGCCGAAATATAAAGAGTATCGGCTTCCAAGTCCAAATCAGACTTAGCCTTGGAAATCTCACAACAAATCTTGGCTGCCTTGGTCAGAAAGTCCTGATCATCGATGCTTGCCATACAATGCTCTTCAATAGCTCGCTCGTCCACTTCTACAGCCTGAATCTCTGGATTCAAAAAGCTCAACAACTCCTTGCGTCTGGGCGATGTAGACAGCAGGACAAAGCGGCGAATCTCTCCTTTTTCACCTTCCCTTTGGTAGTCAAAAACCGTCTTCATGATTGTCCTCCTATGTCCTTTAATTGAAAGAGTTCTTCCACTCGCAAATCAAAAACCTGAGAGATTTTTAAAGCCATCTCTAGCGAGGGATTGTAGCGATTATTTTCCAAATGCAAGATCGTTTCGCGCCGCATTCCAATGCGGTCAGCTAACTCCTGCTGGGTCATGCCTCTAGATTCGCGGACAGATTTGAGATTGGTGATAATATTGCTTTCCTTGGCCATTTTTAACCTCTCTTTTCAAATAAAAAGAAGACAAATCCAAAGAGTAAAACCAAGACACCAATCATGATGAAGAATATTCCGGCATTGACCGTGATAGATCCTACATTAGCACTAATCCCTGCAAGCACCAGTAAAGTTGCTATGCAGATGACAAACATCAAAGTCGCTGCTCTTGCCAGATTGGCATAAAAGCGCTCATCTGCTCTCTCCTTGACCTTTTTCAAGGCAAAAAATAGAAGAAAGAGAAACTGGATAGCCAGGAGGCCTCCCAAGGCAATATACTTTATAATAGGCGGATTGGTGCTCGGAGTCCACAACCAGATTCCGACAGTATAGATAGAGGTTGCCGTAAGCGTTAGTAGATTATAAAATTTCATGGTCAGATCATAGACCTGCTTTTCTTGAACTTCTTTCATCTTCTTAGGCCATGGTTTCATGTGAAACCAAGACCAGATACTCACGAGCTGACCTAAACTTACTAAACCGACAATCATCCACTTGGCTGGCCAGCTGAGATTGCTGGGAGCAAGGAAAACAGTGAAATCAATAAAGAGAGCGGTGGCAATCATCAAAATGAGGCCACCCATTTTTTGACTTTTTTTCATGATAGACTCCTTTAGTTTGTTAGAAATATTTAACACCTTTATGTTATAAATATATCACACACAAGAATAAAAGACAAGCATTTATGTGCTATTTGAGAATTTTTTTATTTCCGCAAACAAAAGCCCCAGAATTTCTCTGGGGAGCTGGCTTATTCTTTACCAACACAATGTTCTTGGTGCTCTTGCAAGCTTTCATCGGTCTGAATGGTTACTTTGGCAATGCCATAAGCCAGAAGCTTTTGGCGCAGGACAGCCTGCGTTTCAGCCAGCAAATTGGGATTTTCCAGACAGATATGAAGCATGGCATATTTTTCTAAACCATCCGTTGTCCATACATTGAGCTGGGTAATGGCTCGCACATTTTCCAGCACCGCTATTTCCTGATAAAGCTGACTGAGATCCACATCGCTGGGCACATGGTCTAGGAAGATCTGGATATTCTCCCAAAATTTTGGCAGAGCCTTGCTGAGAATAAAGCCTGCGATGACGAGAGAAAGCAGCGGATCCAGGAAATACCAGTTGGTGAAGCGCAGAATAATAGACACTCCGACAACTGCTAGCCAACCCAAGATATCCTCAAGAAAATGCAAGCTAAGAATGGATTCATTGTGACTGTGACCATGGCTGACTACTCGGCTGGCTGCTGTATTGACGACAATGGCGACAATTCCCAAAACCAACATGCCATCATAATTTACCTTCTCAGGAGCGAATAATTTAGGGACATTTTCCACGATTACCAAGGTCGAACCAATCAGCAAAATCACTGAGGTCAAGAGGGCCCCCAGCAGGCTGTAGCGTTTATATCCTAGGGTATAGTTGCGGTCTTCTTTTTTTGTGGAAATCTTCTCAAAAAGAGTCGATAGGCCAATAGCCAAAGCATCTCCTGTGTCGTGAATTGCATCCGCTAAGACAGCGCTAGAATGAAAGAGAAGCCCAAAGATAAATTCAATAATGGCAAAAGAAAAGTTCAAGAGAAAAGCGATTGTCATATTTTTACTGGATTTCATCACAACCTCCTTATATATTTGCTTAAACGGATACAATTTATGGTATAATCTAATCAATACCGAACACTCTGTTCAATTATATTATCCACTATTATCAGAAAGGAAACAAGAGCCAGTTCATGCCCTTTGTCTCTTAGCAGACAAAAAGCTCTTTTTGTACGGAATTTCCATGGATAGACGAGTAAAAAAATCACGCGCAGCCATTTACCAAGCCTTTATCAGCCTGCTCAATCAGAAAAGCTACGAAAGCATCACTGTTCAGGAAATCATTGACCTAGCAGATGTAGGCCGCTCCACCTTCTATAGCCACTTTGAGACCAAGGAAACCCTGCTGGAGGAACTCTGCCAAGATCTCTTTCAGCATACCTTTATCGAGCGATCTGAAGGACGCGATTTGTTTGAAGCGACCGCCCATATTTTCCATCACTTTCGGAAAAATCAGGATCGGATAGCCACCCTTCTCCTAGCTAAAAATACTTATTTCATCAACCGCTTGAAAATCGAGCTAGAGCGCTATCTCTTTCCCATGATTGAGCAGACATTATTGCAGAAAAAAAGCCATCTGCCGGACAACTTTTTAAAAAATTATGTGACATCAACTTTTGTGGATACGGTCAGCTGGTGGTTGCAGCAACGAAATCAGGTTGACGAAGAAACGATTTCTCACTATTTTCTGGACTTGATGGACTAAGCCGCAATTCGCCTATCATTTTCTGAAAAGATATGGTATAATCGTTCCTTGACGTACGAAAGGAGATTGACTATTTATGAAAAAAGAACACTCACCATTTTTAATTCCAGGTATAGTGATGATCGGGATAGCACTACGGGCTCCTTTTACTGTTTTACCTATCGTTCTGACAGATATTGCTGAGGGGCTACAGGTTCCAGTTAGTTCCCTAGGCCTCTTGACCAGTCTGCCTTTGATTATGTTTGCCCTCTGCTCAGTCTTTGCTCCGCGCTTGGCGCAAAAGATGAGCTTGGAAAAACTGTTTGCTCTTGTGTTACTCGTGCTAACTCTAGGCTCGCTGATTCGCGTATTTAATCTTCCCTTACTTTATACGGGAACTATTATTTTAGGAGCGGCTATTGCTATCTTAAACGTCCTTCTTCCGAGCTTGATTCAGGCCAATCAGCCGCATCGTGTCGGTCTTTTGACAACTCTCTATATCACATCGATGGGACTGTCGATCACGATTCTGTCTGCTCTGGCTGTTCCCATCGTTCAAATGAGCTCTTGGCAAGGTCTCATTTGGATATCAACCTTGATTTGCTTTGTGATTCTCCTGGTTTGGCTGCCCAATGTCAAATATAGCCATTGCTTGGCGGCTAAACAGCAAGGAAAGCAAGAGCAAGGAGCTCTTCTAAAAAATCCAAGAGTCTGGGCCTTAATTTTATTTGGTGGCTTACAGTCACTACTCTTTTATACCAGCATGACTTGGTTGCCAACTTTAGGACAACAAGCTGGTCTTTCTACTGATACGACAGGCTTACTAGCAGCCATCTTTTCTCTGATTAGCCTGCCCTTTTCAATGACAATTCCTAGCTTGACAGCGCGCTTGAAAGCTCGTCAACGTCTGGTCATGATTAGCCTGGTTTCTGCGGCAGGTCTGATCGGCATTACCATGCTCTTGATTCGGACAGATTCCTTTGCTTATTGGCTGATTCTTAATCTGCTCATTGGTATGTCTGTCAGCGCCCTCTTCCCCTATCTCATGGTGACCTTCTCCCTCAAGACCTCTACACCTGCGCAAACGGCTCAACTATCTGGACTGGCTCAAACTGGAGGATACATCCTAGCTGCCTTCGGCCCGAGCCTCTTTGGCTACAGTTTTGATTTATTCCATTCTTGGACACCAGCCATCCTCATCCTCCTCGGACTGACCGTCATTATGACTATGAGCCTCTTTTACATAGAAAAATTTGATAAGATTCTATAAAACTTCTGATTCTTCATCAGGAGTTTTTTTACTGCCAAGTTTCTTGTAATTTCCGAAATTCACTTAAAATCATCTTTCCTCATCTTACCTGCTTGATTTTTTTGATTATAACATAACTTTTAAACGACTTTTTTATATTCGACAAAATAACTTACATTTCATTATAAACACTTGCATATACTTAAACAATAGATTATAATGAACTTATAAAGAAGCAGAAAGGATGAGAAAGATGTATCAAGAACAGCGGCTTTCAAAAATGCTGGAACTTTTAGAGGACAAAGGACAACTGGCAGCCAAGGACATGGTAGACTATTTTCAGGTTTCAAAGGACACTATTCGCCGTGATTTCTCAATTTTGAGCGAGCGAAAACTAGTCCAGCGCACCCATGGCGGGATTATTCCTTTGGAAAATAGTCGGCAAATTCCTTCTTTCAACGACCGTGTCGGCCAACTAAACCAAGAAAAAAAGGCCATTGCTCACAAGGCTCTGGACTTTCTCAAACCCAATCAAGTCAATTTCTTTGATGTATCAACGGTGGTTCTCAAGCTGGCTCAGCAAGTTCAGCAACCGATGACGATTTTTTCTCATTCTTTGGATAATGCCATCATGCTGAGTGGTCAAGAGCAGATTGATTTCCATCTTTTAGGTGGAAAGTTCTATCCGAGAAATCGTTTTTACTACGCCCTCAATGAAGCCGAGCTGCTCAGAGATATTTCTTTTGATCTAGCTTTTATCGGAGCTGCAGGGCTGAAAAATGGCCAAATCAGCTTTGAAGATCAGGAAGATGCCTATCTGAAGAAGTTAGCTCTCAAGCAGGCCAAGACAAAGATTCTGCTGGCCGAGCAGGCCAAAGTTAATAAAGAAGTAACCTATATTTTAGGAAATATCAGCGATTTTGACTACTGGGTTACCGATCAAAGACCTAGCTCTGAGCTAGAGGCTCTTCTGGCTGGGAAAGTCACCGTTATTTACTAGCTCGACAAGATTTCATTTTATAGCTTATGGAGGAAGAACCATGACCAAGCAAGATATTCGTTTGATTGTCAGCGACATTGACGGTACAATTCTCGATGACCAGCACCAAGTAGATCCGCAACTGAGGGAGCAGATTCCCTTGCTGAACAAAGAAAACATCCCCTTTGTCCTAGCCTCTGCCCGCTCTCCTCTGGGCATGGAGCCAATTGCTCGTAAGCTGGGGCTGGGTGATAATCCTCTAGCCTGCTACAACGGTGCTCTGGTCATCAAGGGTGATCCACAAGATTACGAGACCATTATCGAGCATCCATTGGATAAAAAAGAAATCCGCACTTTTCTGGAACTGGTAAAAACTAAGTTTCCTAGTGTTTCCATCAATCTCTACTCTGGCAAAGATTGGATTGCTGACCGTTTGGATAGGTGGGTGCAGATTGAAGCTGAGATTACAGGTGAGCAGCCTTTTATTCAAAATGTTCTGCTGCCTGTTCTAGATGTGCTCATTCCAGCCCATAAGTTGCTGTTGATTGATGATGCAGCTGTTATCCAGCAGCTCCATGCCTACTTGCAAACGATGGATTTTCCAAATACAGCCTTCTACCTGTCCAAGGACAACTATTTGGAAGTCACACATAAAGAAGTGTCAAAAGAGCAAGCCCTTCTGGAAGTGGCCAAACACTACCAGATTCCGCTGGAACAGGTCATGACAATTGGAGATAACTTCAATGACCTTCCGATGCTGCGACTGGCTGGTCTGGGAGTTGCCATGGGCAATGCCCCTGAAGCAGTTAAACTCGAGGCAACAGCCATCACTAAAAGCAACAACCAGAACGGTGTCGCAAAAGCTATTGAAAAGTATGTTTTACTATAATGCAAAAAAATGGCTCTATAATTTCTGTAGTGGGTAAACCACTGTAAGAGTTATGAAGCCTCTTTTGTTGTAGAAAAAAAGTCCCATAAGATCTATAATGAAAAGCGACCAAGCCATCATTAGAAAGCCTCTTATGGAACAATTAAATTTTATCACAAACTTACTCGAAATTAAAGACCCTAACATTACGATTTTGGATGTTCTAGATGCTGGAACACACAAGGAAATTATCGCTAAGCTAGATTATCCTGCACCTAAATGCCCTCACTGCCAAGGACAAATGGCTAAATATGACTTCCAGAAAGAATCGAAAATTCCTTACCTAGAATGTGCGGGATACAAAACGCTGATTCGGTTGAGAAAACGGCGATTCCGCTGTCAGGATTGCAGAAAAATGGCTGTCGCAGAAACTTCCTTAGTCAAGAAGAATCACCAAATTGCAACCATCGTTAACCAGAAAATCGCTCAAAAATTGATCGAGAAAGTCTCTATGACGGCCACCTCAGAGAGTCTATCTGTATCTACTTCGACAGTCATTCGTAAATTGAAAGAATTCAAGTTCAAGACTAATTTCAACTGGCTTCCAGAACACATGTCTTGGGAATGAAACAGTCTGAGGATAGACTGTTTCAGCTGGCTTCAAGAAAGGTAAGATGAGCTTCACTGCACAGGATTTTGATTTAAGAAAGATTATAGCTATCCTAAATGGGCGGACACAAGGGACGATTCGCAATCATTTCTTTCGTTATTCTAGACAAGTGAGAAGTCGAGTCAAAATCATTACCATGGACATGTTTAGCCCCTATTACGATATTGCCAGAAATCTATTTCCATGCTCTAAAATCATCCTCGATCGCTTTCACATTGTACAACATCTCAGCCGTGCTATGACTCGTGTTCGTGTTCAAATCATGAAGCAGTTGGATCGAAAATCGTACGAATATAAGGCGCTGAAACGTTACTGGAAACTCATCCAACAAGATAGTCGCAAACTAAGTCATAAACGCTTTTATCGTCCGACTTTTCGTACGCATTGACCAACAAAGAGATTCTGGAAAAGCTGCTCTCTTACTATCAAGAACTTAGAGAACATTATGAAATCAACCAACTCTTGCTTTTTCATTTTCAAGAGAAACAATCTGAATATTTCTTTAGACTCATTGAAGACACAATTTCTTGTGTAAATCCTATCTTTCAAACTGTTTTTAAGACCTTTTTGAAAGAGAAAGATAAAATTATCAACGCACTGGAACTCCCCTACTCAAATGCAAAATTGGAGGCTACCAACAACCTCATCAAAGTCATCAAGCGCAACGCTTTTGGCTTTCGGAACTTTGACAATTTTAGAACTAGAATCCTCATCGCTTTGGATATCAAAAAGGAGAGGACCAATTTGGTCCTCTCCAGGTTGTAACTTTTCAACAACCCACTACAGTTGACAAAGAGCCGAAATAATCACTGTTAATAATATTCTTCAGTTAAAGATATATAGAACATTATCACTGTACACTATTTCATGAGTTTACCTCTATTCAAGCCTTTCATAAAAACCAATTCAACTAATGTAATTTTATAAAATAGAACGATTAGTTTTTATACTTTGCTTTTGTCAACCAAAAAGTAATTAAAATAGAAAATACACTTGATCCAATAATAGCAAGAATAATCCAAAACTGATTATTTTCTGGTGAGATGGCAATCGTCTTAGATTCCTTTTTAACTTCAATTGGTTGAGACAAGAAATTCATAACATTTTGATTCGTTATGCCACCATTTCGAGCATTCTTCATCAATTCTTTAAAGTTATTTGAATAAAGCCGATTCTCTTGAATAACTGTTGCTTCATTTACAATTAATTCATTTGTTGTAGATGCTGTTTTATCAATATTCTCTTTTACAGCCTGAACTTGACTTAAAAGATGTTCAAATTGTGGTTTAATTGTTCCAAGCGCTTCATGATTTTTAGAAGTCTCTTTAGCGCTATTTTGAGTAGTAGTCACTAGAGCCTCAATTGAAGTATAAATTTGATTTGAAGCTTTCTCACTATTTTCCAAAGCTACTCCATTAGCAGTCTCCTTATTAACTATGTTTGTGGATTGTTTCGTCTGAAGATCTTTCCAGCTTTGATATTCAGATTCGAGGGAGCCTTTAGCGTTAGTATACCAATCTGACAAAGCAGTTAATCTATCTTTAAAATAGTTATTGGGAAGGTATAAGTTTTCATCTTTATCTTCAGTTGCCCCTAGCTTAGGCATGTCTGTCAAACTTTTTTCTTGTTTAGAAATGGTTAAATCAATCTCTTCTAATAATTTCTTACCAGATTCTTTGAAACTCTCAACTTGCGTATCAAGTAATTGACTGGCAATATCGTTGCGACTAATATTCCCATACATTGAGTAAACTGAGGTTGAATCAGGAGAAGCGATATTGACTGTCATATTTCCTAAATTACTAGGTACTCCATAGATTGCCTGCACCATAGAAGAAGCTCGTTCAATTCTCCCTAAATATTGTAAAATCGTCTTCAAATCTTTTTTGACAAGCTCATATTCTTCCTCCTTGTTACTTACATATATAGTTTTAGTAATCGGAATTTTAGTATCACCAATGTGTAAAGTAAAGGAGATGGTATTCTCACCATATTTAGGCGTAAAACTATAAGATATCCTTAACTGATGAGGAGCTGCATCACTAATTTCTTGTGCTCCCCCATCTAAAGTCAGAGATAAGTCAGAAGTATTAGTAGCAATATCTGTAATAAAGACTTGTGCCTTTGGAGTTTCATACTGTACTGTGCCACTTGTTGAAGAAGCTACGGTTTGTCCACTAACAGAGTTTGTTGTAACTGCAGTGCCACTGCTTGCCCCTGAAGCTGTCTGAGATGAGCCGCTAGGAGCTACAGAGGAACTACTTCCAGGTGTTACTGCGGGAGAAGAGGTTTTAATTGTTGGTTGAGGAAGTTGCACCGTGATTGGAATATCACCATTTTTTTGTATCAACTGATCATTTGTTACCTTTACAAATTCGAATGCAGGTGCTTGATTTGTTGTTGCACCATTAATTCGAGCATAATCTGCTAGTAGGCTCATCTGAGCTTTATATGTATTTATTTCGGCATCTGATAATGCATTTATAGTCTTAAGCTTATCAAATAAAGGTTCGTAGCTAGCAGGATCAATATTCGTTCCAGCTAACTCATTATTAATCATATTGGTAAACTCTTTTGGTAAATTATTCTTTCTCAAACTATTATCAATCTGATTAGCTAAGACTTTTTTAGCCTGTGCTATTAAAAATTTATCATCATTCAGTTTATCCTTAGGAAGTTCCTGACCAAAATAGTTATTAGATATGGTTTTCCGCTCTTCTTTAAGCTCTGTGACTCTCTCTTCTAATTCTTTTTTTCTAGCTTCAATATTATTTTTGTAATCACCCACTGTACGATTGTAGTCTTTTACAAGATTAGCAAGCTTATCAAGTTCTGATTCCGATTTCGATTCTTCATTCAATTTCAAGTCCGTTGAATTGTCAAGTGACACAGATAGAGGGCCTAGTTTATTCAGATCTTCTAAAATTTTCTGATTAAATATACTAGCTTGTATATCATTTTCCTTCTGTTGTGCCTTTAATATTTCAAGTATTTCCGAAATGTTCTTTGCATCTACCTCCTTTTTGGCATCAAAGTGACTTTTCACTTCTGTCACTTGCTTATTTAAGTCTGTTCCAGTGGTATCTAGCAGCGATACAACCGAATCAGAAAACTGCTTTTGGGCTTCTTCAAATGAATTATTGTTCTTTTGCAAAGATGTAGTAAAATCTGCAACTCCTACAATAGATTGCATAGCATCGCTTGAATAAGGATAAATAGTCTGAGAAATTTTTGTATATGCACCTGATTGCTCGTTAACAACGTTCTCAACATTTCTTTTGGCATCATCTAGATTATTGATAACGCTAGAGAAATACATTTTAATGACATTCTGATTAATCAGATTGAGATATTCTCCAACTTTAAGCTCAACATTTTTTGCCTTGGCTGAATCTAAATTAGATTTTGTTTTGTACGTAATCTTAGCTTTGCTTGGGTTAAAACTTTCTAATTGAACAATTTTTTCAGAAAACTGCTGCTCAATATAAACAATAACATCTATCGACCCATCTTCAAATCGATTTTCAGCAATATTTCTTGACATAACAGTCCATTGATTAGTTGAATCTTTAGACAAGAGGGTCGTAAAATCGCTTCCGAAGTTATAGCTCTCTCCTTGTAGCTTTCCTCCCATATCTTCGTTAACCAAAGCAATGTTTAGTTTGCGATCATTCACTTTATTAGTTACTGAAACTTCTTGATTTTTAAAATGAATAAAGGTGATTGATGAAACTGTCAACAAGCTAATAAATAAGCTGACAGCAATTATGACTTTTTTCATATTATTCTCCTTTAAATTGTACTCTTCTAGTATAGCAATATTAGCATGTTTTTTCAAATACTTATTATCAATTACTTACAAATAATTAACGATCTAAGCGCATTTTATCAGTCTATAAAAAATCCCAAGAGAAAACTCTCGGGATTCCTACTCTATTTTTTAAACTCTTCTACTGTAAATCTGTCATAAGAAATCTTACCAACTTCTTCGTCATAGCGAGACAGAAACTCCTGAAACCGACGGTCAATATAGCCAATAAACAGCACTTCATCTATATCTTCTTTATTGAAAAAGATAATATTTTGATTCACTAAGCCAAGTGGCAGAGTGACAGCTCCAAAGTCAAAGTAACCTTGCGCACCGTCTTTTTCTGTAACTGGGCACTGATTGATGATCATAAACGGTTCTGTGCCATCCTTTACTCGGACAACACTCCCAATCGGTAATGCAGTACGTTTTGACATTATTCTACTCCTTCTAAATACTTCTTCGCTTCCTGAACATAGAAGAGCTCAGGATTTTCACTAGAGATGCTTTCAAATAGACTACGTGCACGGGATTCATCGCCTTTTAACTGGGCGTTGAGCGCACCGTAATAAGAAAACATAATTTTAGACAGTTTGTTTTGAGGTTCTGTCGTATCAAAATAATCATTCGTTTTTTTCTCACAAATAATATCAAAGGTTGCTTGCAAAAATGAAATATCTTTTATCTTTTGCTTCATTTGAGATTTATATGAACCTGATAATGTATCCATTTCTTTTAACAATTCTTGTGCTTCAGACAATCTTTTAGAATGCACTAAATCCAATATTTTATAGTAATAGCCGCTAAATATGTAATAAAAACTATTTCTTTTTTTCAAATTACTATTCTTTATTTCATCCAAATAAAGCAGGCTTTCTTGAAAATTTCCTTTATGAAAAGAAACTGTCGCACTCGCTAATAACTTAGATAAGAGTTGTGTTTTCTTATTGTAAGAACTTAAATGGGCTTTGTTAATTATATCCAAATATTTATTCAACTCAATATTATTATTCAATAGCTCAAACAAACTAAGATCTAGCAAAATTTTTGAGAATAGAATAACAAACAAAATGATTATAAGTAAAAATGTTATTCCCTTTGTAAACAGCGTAGATGGATGATTAAAAAGATAGATATAGAAAATTATTGTTGAAAATATTAGTATAAAAAAACAATATTTCCAAATAATTTTTAAAAAAATGAATTCTATTTTTTCAACTGGCCAACTCAAAATGCTATCAATAATTTTTTTCATAAAATATTCCTCACTTATTTACTAGGAATGGCCAAAAGACCTCCAAATAAAGCTGCAATCGCTGAAACTGCTTCTCCAATCCCTGTAGTATATGCAACAAACGCTCCTACTGCTAAAATAGTAATCCCTACTGTTTCAACAGGATGCTCAACCACCCAATTAAAAGCATTCCCTACCACTTCTCCAGTAGCATTAACAAATTGAGAAAAGTGATCAACATTCCTCTGTCCAAT
Organism: Streptococcus sp. 27098_8_73; assembly: GCF_041432495.1. Classification (NCBI taxonomy): domain Bacteria; kingdom Bacillati; phylum Bacillota; class Bacilli; order Lactobacillales; family Streptococcaceae; genus Streptococcus; species Streptococcus sp. 27098_8_73. The sequence continues at coordinate 86,868 of NZ_JAPVZT010000004.1, read as the reverse complement.
TTCATCAGTGACTGTCAATGTTGCGAAGTCCTGCTTCACTGTAGCAGTCTCCTTTACATAAGAAACTCGGTACCCATCTTCCGCCTTGTTCCCAACCTCAAAAGAGTGGTTCTTATAACCAAAAGTCATTGATAAACTAGGGTTAAGGTCATTAAAGTCTGAGTCTAACTTGCCTGAGGTATTAAAACCACTGCTTAAATAAAAATCTCCAAATGCGACTTTGTTACTGTACTTATAATCATACTTGCCTTGAAAAGGATCAGTCGTCAAGCCACCAAAAGCCATATCACCAGTAACACTAGTCTTCCCATTCTTGTATTTTCCTTTAAAAGTGATAACAGAATCCTTTTTAGTTTGCGCCGTAAAAGTAATTTTACTCTTAAAATATTGAACCCCTGTGTCATAAACAGTAATTTCTTTCTCGAAAGTAACCTGATGACCTTCAAGAAAGCGAATCAACTCTTTCGGCTTCTTACCGCCATTAGAATATGAAACCAAAGAGATTGAACGGCCAAGTGTGTACCTCTAGTAATCACTTGATCCATCTTTCATCATTATAGCCGAAAAGAAGCATTTTTTCTAGCTTTCTTTTGTGTCAACCAAAAAATCCTGAGAGGAGTCTCAGGATTTTTCATCAGCTAGCTCGAACACCTACTAGTATATCAGTATACAAGACCCCATTGATCTTGCTCGAAATATAAAAAATTGGTGTACATTCCTCTAATTCTTCTTGCATCAATAGATTGGTTAAACCATGGAGTGCCTTATCAAAATCAACAGCTTCCTCACCAGTCACTCGTGCTCCTACCATTCGTGGAACTAGAAAATAACTGTTATAGGCAGTCCCTTCTAGTAATTCATCGTATCCTAGATAATCCTCATAAACTGGAAGATAAACTGTAATGTTGTAAGTACCATCTTCTAATTCTCCTACATGGGGACAAGAATAAAAGGGATTGCTCTTAGGAGTGTAACCCGCAGCCACTGCCGTATTAATCATATCTTGAAAGGCAACTGAAATTTCATCACCAACAATATTGTAATCTACACTTAAGACATTACTTAACATTAAAAATTGATTGGTTCCGTATGTAATATCTGCCATCTTACTTCTCCACTGGGATAATCAAATCCACAAACAAATCATCGTAAACAGGGATCAAAACGAGATACAACTTATCTTGCAACTCCCAGCCCTTCTCACGGATATAGTTTTTCATCTCATAAAGTCTCTCATCTAAGCCTTCTGCGAATAGTACGCGCTGACTAATACCATCTATGCTCAAGCTCGGAAGATAAGTTAATTGGCTAGTGGAGGCCGTTTCCGAAATAACTGGAATATACACCGTCACATCTTGTCGTTCCTCATCAAACTGAGTTGGAATCATCTCAAAGATAGTTGGGCCATCCTTATAAATCCCTTCAGTATATGGAAGAAGCTCTGTATGTGCAAATAGTTCTAGTAGCTCATCTGGATGGATCTGAACTTGATCCTTCATCAAGTGTGTCATTTGAATCTGGGTTTCTTTAATCATGTTTCTTTTCCTTTCTAAATCTATCTCTATCAAACTCCTTATCTTGGATCATATCCGAGGACACTTCTATATGTTTGATGGGAGTTGTTTTTTCGACATCATTGCGGTGTTGGTAGGCATAGATAATATGAAACCAAGGTAAGTACACAGCTTGTCCAAAAGCCATTGATAATAAAGACATTCCCCATCCCATAAAATAATCATATCCAATCATCGCTAAAAATATACAGACACACGATAAAATAAGTGGAGGAGCGATAACAAAATTAAGCATAAATTTGCTGGCTTTCTGCGAGATAACTTCTTCAGAGTCTAAATTGACCAAACAGCTCATGACGACTATAACAATAATGGATTGGATAAGAGGGAGGGATAACTTTAAACCGATAAAACTATGATCCCCACTCAAACTATTAAAAGTAATAATAGCATAAATATGACCAGTCAGATACATGAGATAGGTTCCAAAACTAGTTAAAATTCCTCGTCTAAGATCCAGTAAAAATACCAGATTTAAAATCCAAACAACAATCCCTGTAATAATCAAACCTTGATATAAGGCAGGATTTTTTAAAATATTTAATCCTGCAAGCCAAAATCCTGTAAATACCAAGGGATACAAAATAAAAATCCCATTTAATACCCCCCAAAGAGGAACTGGTCCTTGTATTTTGCTTCGTTGAAATTCAAAAGTTTTTTTTATTCGTTCCAGTATCATTTAAACCATCCTCTCATACCTTTTATCAGGCTATTGACACCTTAAAACTTTATACATCTGACCTATGTCTTAATGGATAAAGTATATACCCCCACGACAGAAATAGGAGAGGTGAAAATAGCAATTGTAATCCAAATAATAACCAAGAAGCAGCAGGGTTCCCTATTAAAATAAGTAAGACCACTGAAATTACAATAATAGCTCCTGGGATACCAAAAATTACACTAATAACTTTTTGTTTCAGCACTTGCTGACCATCAACACCACCTAATAATAGCATAAGAAGAAAAATTATTATTGGATATAAAAGTATTACAAATAACTGAAATAAAAGGAATTGTTCTCCTCCACCTAGTCCTATTACAGCAAAGGGAGCAGTTATATATGTAACAACACCCATAATATAGGTAATTAGTCCCGTTGCAAAATTACTTTGTAACTTTGACATTAAAATAATTATAAAAGAAGATAACTCTAAAACTACTGCTATGATATTTATAGAATTGAAAACATATTGATTTACAAGGCTATTTGCTGCCATAAAGAACATGAACATTATCAAAGGAAATATAACAAATACTTGGGTTAGTGTCCCCCACATCGGAACAGGTCCCTTAGCATTATTTAATATATCTATCAATGTTCTATGAAATCGTTTCTTCATTTAAACCATCCTCTCATGCCTTTAATTAGACTATTGGCACCTTTTTTAAGGTTATCTGTAATTTTAAAGCGTTTATCCAGCTCGCTAAGCCCCCATCCAACAAGAGCTGCTGTTCCTATTGCCGCAGCCCCTGTTAACCACGCAGGAGCTGTCACCGCTGCTCCAAAGACTGCAGCTACTCCCGTCACAACCGCGCCTACACCAGCAGCTCCTGCACTCGCTGCAGCTGTTGCTGCAACAGTTGTCCCTGCCGCCTTGGCCGCATCTATCACAAAACCTGTTGCCACACTTGCTTTAACTTCATTACCTCTAAGACCCTGACGTTTAGCATTCTGAGAATTATCATGTATTTTCGAAAAAGTATCGACAACATCTAAGGCAACACCAACAACTGCTGCTCCTTTTAAGAACTTACCAAACTTAGAAGCTGTTTTAAATCCTTCTTTATAGTTTCTTAACCCCTCCTTAGCAGACTGAACTAAACCTTTTACCCCTCCTGCTTTGCTAGCATTCCACAAGGCTTTTCCAGCTCTGTTAAAAGTTACTTCTTTGATAAATCCCTCCTTAAACAAGCTACCACTCGTCTTCGCAATACTTTTCGTCACCTTCGCAAATTTGTGCCTCATCTTAGTGGTATCAGTAAAGGATTTGAATACTTTGCTTAGTTCCTCATTGTAACGTGTTTTCCCTAACTTCTCCATCAGGGATTTAAAAGTCTTAGTTAATTCACCATTTTTATATTTATTACTCTTATTCAGACTTTTTCCAAGCTTAAAGTATTCATCTAACAACTTACCAAATTTTGTTGCCTCTTTAAGAATGATGGTATTTCCTCGTTTATCTCGACTAAAACGATAAGCCGCATACAGAGCCGGCAAAATAGATTTCAAATGTTTTTTATAACTTTTAACTTCTTTATATAAATCATTTTTTGTGATATTTTTATAGGAATTAAGCACCGAATCTATTAGGTCTTCATTCGCCGTACCTTCCCACTATATTTAGACTCGGCAAGTTGTTTTGCAAGAGCATTTTGATACTTTACATTTTGTGAGTTGCTATGGAGAGCTGTGTTAATTTCAGAAACGGAATTTCTAAATTGCGTTTTCTTGTAGTAATTTCTTGCTGTTTGATTGGTGTATGAAGTACGGCTGTATGCAGATAAAGTCTTAAGTTGACCATCTTGCATATCAATCAGATCAAAAGTATCTGTATTCAGAATAACGTTATTAAACGTCTCCATGTTCTTAATCGTATCATCGAGGCTCTTTTGGGCTTTGGCATAGGTCGTATTGACATCATCCAAGCTAGGATTACTCAGTGAGATAATATCACTAATATCCGAATAAATACTCTGTGTTCGTGTCGAAATCTTACCTAAGCCTTCAATATCAAAAATTTTTATAAGACCTTATCAGTATAGCCAACTAACAACTCTAGATATTGTAAACCGTCTTTTGGAAGCACATGATAAAAAGGGGTTGCTATCTCCAGACCATTTACTTCAATTGAAACTACTAATTTTGCAAATCCTACTTCTGTCATTGAAGAAAAATCTCCTCTGACAACTGTTTTCAACAAGTTATTAAGTTCAAAATAAGTTGAAAATTTATAACCTTCTAAGTGAAATATATCATTCGACACAGGCATAAACATTTCAATATCTACTATCTCATTTAAAGGAACATTATTTAAACTGTAGAAAAACGGGCCTTTTAACTGGTAGCCCGCATCTACAATTCCTGACACAAATTGTTCCAAATGTTTTTCTAATTCGCTATAATGAAATGATAGTCTCTTTCTTACGACGTTCTGAAATGCAATTTTGTGAACTTTTACGACATCTTCTGGTAAATTCATCTTTCTCTCTCAACCTCACAATATAAATCCAATACATAATCACCATATAAGTCCAATACAGCATGAAAAATATTTACCAACTTAAATCCTGATACAGAAATTTCTTTTTCAATTTCTTTATAAGGGATAGGATCTTCTTGATTGTAATGACGATAATAAAAATCTGTTGTGAAATTTAACGACTCCTGAAAGAAAATACCCGAAGTATTTTCTCCCCTTATCTCAAGTTTATTCCCAACTGTTGTAAATACAAGAACATCTTGTTCAGCTTTTTGAGGATTATAAGCATAAAACATTGGTCCATCTGTATAAAAGCCATTTTGTATCATTTGTATTTTAAATTCCTTCGAATCTGAAATCAAACGATCAAAGAAAGTAGCTTGAGGATCTAACTCTACCCCAAAACCAATTAAATTCTGCAGGCTTAATTCTTTTCTTTTAAATTTCATTGTTTCTTTCCTTTTTTAAATCCAGTTTTTAATCTTTTCATCATAGATAGAATAAAGCTCCCCAAAATATCCAGTCCTATCAAAAGTATAAATATTCTCCCAAGCCAAATAAGCCAACGGGGAGTGTATGAACTAGGATTAAAATAGCCTATATTATACATAATACCTAGGAATATTGCACAAAGCAAAATCTCAAGAGAAATTCTAATCTTTGCTTTCTTCAAACTGAAATACTTAAATAAATTTCGAAAAGTCTCTTGTTTCTTAGGTACATCTTCCCAATACTCCTTGCTTTGAGTTTTTAGATATAAAAGATAGACAACTTCAATAATCAATTGGGGGAAAGCATAACAGTAAAGGAGTGTACTTGTAATACCTAAAACCATGGCAAACTTCCCTACAAAAGCACTAGTTAACAACACTAACATAAAAATAATGAGAATAGATTCTTGACTGTAGGCACTAGATTTAGCAAAGTAATTTCTCACCGTTCGACTTGCAGAAAAACCGTTTTTCAGTTGTCGCATCAACCAAAAATATTGATAAATAAATCCACAAACTGTAGAGGTTACTAAAAACAAAATTACTGGTATTGATGATTCATTAAACTCTTGAAAGCCATTATTATTAACTGTAAACAGAATATAACACGTTAGCATTAACGATAAGAAAATTCCTATATATGATAATAGTAATAAAATAGTTGATAAAATTTGTTTACGATAAATAAAACTCATCCCTAGTGGAATCACAGTTGCCACTATAAGATAGACCGAATATAATAAAATAAAATTAAAAAATATGTTCGATGACTTTTGCAAACCAAAATCAATTGTATATAGCTCTACTCCAAAGATGACTGCTCCTGTAAATGAAATCAACATCATACTTGCTGATGCCCGAGTATTCGCTAAGCTTTTAAAATATGCTTTATTTAATTCTTCAACTTCTGTCACTGTTTTTTCTTTCACTTTAACCTCCAAACATAGAACTTACTACATTACCTATACCATTTCCTATACTATCTCCTATACCCTTCCCAAAATCTTTTATCGTATCAACCAAACTATTGCCTGTTTCTCTGGATTTAACATTATTAAAAAGATAGTTAAATCCAATCCCTGCAACTGCACCTACTACGGTTCCTAAAGGAGGTAAAAATGCTGAACCAATAGCCGCACCCATGCCTGCAGCTGCAGCCCCTGATCCAATATCTACGGCTGTATCAATCAAGAAATCTCGCGCTTCTTTGGCCGAGATACCATCAGACATATCCACATTCTCCCTAAAATTATTATAGATATTTATAGCTGTTAAAATTCCTCCAGCTAATTTAAACGCTTTGCCAACTTTCCCTACTTCTTTCCAGCCTTTAGCATCATTTAATGGATTAAGAGACTCTTTGAAACCGCTCCAGCCCGCTTTACCCATTTCTTTCATACGAGCAACACCTTGCAAATTACCTGAATAGTGGTAATTTTCTAGATCAATTCCTGAAGTATTTTGGAAATTGCGACCATGCCTGTATAAATTGTTAGTAGAAGATTTGAAAATAAACTTATTTCCCCATCTCATTCTTCCTTGGCTATCCATCGTTATTTCAACACCATTAAGAAAAATTTTGGAGCCTCGATAAGTAATGACAGCTTCTCCCAATGTCTTGATATAATCTGCAACTTCCTCGCTTTTTGGTTGAGAAAGACCAAAGGTTTCACCAATCTGCATTGCAGCAATATCTTTTTGTTGAGTCGAAGCTACTGTTCCACTATACTTAGACTCCGCTAACTGCTTAGCTAGTTTGTTTTGGTAGTTGACCTTACTACGCGAATTACTATGTAAGGCAGTATGAATTTCCTCCACAGAGTTTTTGAAAGATTCTCCTCTGTAGAAAGTTCTTGCTGTTTGATTGGTGTATGAAACACTGCTGTATGAAGACAAAGCCTTAAGTTGACCATCTTGCATATCAATCAGATCAAAAGTATCTGTTTTCAGAATAACGTTATTAAACGTCTCCATGTTCTTAATCGTATCATCGAGGCTCTTTTGGGCTTTGGCATAGGTCGTATTGACATCATCCAAGCTAGGATTACTCAGTGAGATAATATCACTAATATCCGAATAAATACTCTGTGTTCGTGTTGAAATCTTACTCAAGCCTTCAATGGGGTCTTTCATCCTCTGCTTGACTCGCTCCAGATACTCCGTATTGATAATCGCACTGTCATTGGTCTCACCAACCGTCTCCTTAAAAAGCTTGATAATCCCATCATAGCGGTTTACTATACTATCCAAAGCATTGGTATAGTTATCTAGCAAAGGAATCTGGTAATTAGAAACCTTTTGGTTGATTGTGTCCTTAACGACACCTTTGAGACTATCTGTAGAGACAACTTGGGATAAACTGCTTCTGGCTTTGGTTAGATCGCCCTTGATACTACCTACAGATGTACTCAAGGCCGATTTCTGAGCTTGTACCTCAGATAAATCAATCTTCATTCACTATCTCCTCTGCATGTAATTACCTTGCGTTTGTACGAAAGTCTTACCTCAACCTTCAACGGAATCTTTTGAATAGCCTTCTATCCGTAGTCCATCTTATCCCCTTATATTTCTAAATTTTATCACTAAATTGACTTCTCATCCAATTTATTTAAAGTCAAATGAGGATATTTAATATTTTTTTGTTCTTTTTCAAAAAATTGTTGAGCACTTTTCTCTTGATCGTCAACATAACCTTCAAACCAAACTTTACTTATATCTTCTTTATTAAAAAAGTAACATTGATTATCTGTATTTCCATTTGGATATAGGCATGCCGAATAATCGAAATAACCAATTGTTCCTTGATTATTATAGAGTGGAAAACGAGATAGAATCATTAATTTCACTTCTCCGTTATGAAGCTGAATCACACTCCCAATCGGCAATATTTTATTATTCATTAATAAATCTCCTTATTACTTAATTATTTGTATAAACGTCTTCATATAATGCAACGTTTAATAAGTTTTGTATTTAAGATAGTGTACACAATTAAAATATGATAATAAAGTTAATACAAGACTAATATATTTACCTAAACTTATGAAAATTATAGCAGTCACTATTCCTATGAACAAAAAACAGATTATCGTTATATATAATATTAAAACATTCCTTTTTTCTTGCTTTAGAAAGTTTTGATAGTTTTTTTAATCAATTTGAAATTCTTCTAACTCAATGACACAATTTAAAACATAATAAAGTAATAGACTGCTACCAATACTAATTATAGTATAAGTAAAGATTAAAGACAGTATACGAAAATCTGTTGGTACTTTCCCATTTTTACTTATACTTCTTAAAACAATATATAAAACAAGAGCAATTGAACTGTAACCAGTAATGGCAGTTTCTCCATTGGTTTTATCCTTTGTTGGATATAAAAGTTGATAATTTTCATTGTTATAGTAGACAGATTTTTCCTGATATAACCTAGGATAATGGAATTCTTAGTGCTCCTTTTCATAATTATCTTTCTCAATTATAAGTTTTATACAGTCCATTTATGATTTTTCCTCTCTGAAATACTTTATTATAAAAGAACATAAAATATATAGTCATTAGTAAAACTGCAACAATTCCCCACGCAAAATTTCCATATACTATAAAGATGCGTGCAAAAAATACTATAATTAATGGAAATATAATAAGAGATAAATAGGTTAAAAAAATATTCTTTCGCTCTCTTAACACAAAGTCCCTCATTGCTTTTTCCTCTAATTGTAGTTTTTCCACTTCCCTCTCACGATAGAACGTCACATAACAAACAACAAAGGCTGTTATAAAGGAAATCAGGACACCTATCATTAGAAATTTATATCTTCCCAGAATGGTTAAATAGTATTGGGAATTTACTTTTCCGATTATTACATAAAGAATCATGATCAAGCTACTGCCAGCAGTTTCAAGAAAAGAATTCCGTTCCCTTACTCTATATAAAGTTAGATCTTTTTTATCAAAATAAACTGGATTTTTGTCAAACGTCCCTATTGGAACCATATTTTTTAAGTTTTTTTTCATGTCTAATTACCATAATCGTAATATTTTTTATATAGCATATGAACCACTTGATATCTTTGTAATGGCGTCGTATTTAACAACAATAGGGGGAATATAAAAAATAAAATTGTTAAAAACAAAAAAACTAGAAGTCAATAAATAAACTATAGAAAAAAGTACTGGAATAAAAAATGTCAATGATATCATAGACGACTCTTAACTATATTTTTCTTCTCATTTTGAATAAATTTTATCATATCCTTATTTGAAAGAACAAAAGGTCTAATAATTAATTCTTCATTCAAAGCCGGTCTGTAGAGAAGTTTTGAGACAATGATCATTAGAAAGAAACCAAAAACCACTGAACACCTGAACTTTTGTTATTCTCTTACAATCACATAAAGGATAAGTGTTGCTCCTGTTAAGAAAGCGACAGGAGACACTTTAAACTTGGTTTTAGAATACTCTAAGAACATCTTGCCTGTTTTCTTATCAAAAAAATTGTTTTTCCTTCAAAATTACCAATTCCTACAAAGTCAACATCCTTTAACTTTATAATTTGATTTTCGCCCAAGAGAATCTCCTATCATTGGAATGCAGTGCCAAGACCACTGAAAAAGTCAGATACAGCATTACCAACACCACCTATGACTTCCTTACCTGCTTTTATCACATTATTAGTATTCTCAGTAACTACTTTCCCAATACTATTATCATATGCCATATCTATTGCTGAGTTAGCAACAATCCCAACTGCAACGCCTGCTAAAAAACCTACAACCGTTCCTACCCCTGGCATAATTGCCGTACCTATTGCCATTCCACTTTTCACAGCGAGACCAGACACAGCAGTATGAATCCCTGTTTTAACAACAGCATTCGGAACATTTTCACCAGCTGAAACCTGAGCAGTAAAATCAATAGCAGGACCGATAAATGTCATCGCTTGGCCTATTTCTGGCCCCGACTTAGCAACAGATTCAATGCCTTTACCTATACTTATAAAAGATCCTGACGCGACATTACTTACATTATCAAATATATTAGGAGGAACTATACCATTAGTTCCGAGGTTAATAAAACTTCCAAGTGAATCGCTTAATTTATATAAACCATTAATCAACCCTCCCACAACAGTAGGAGCCTTTTCCAATAATTTAACCCAGCCCTTATCTCCAAATACATCAATACTACTCATGATTGACTCACTGGCGAAATTATTTTTTAAATCATTTGAAATTACATCAGAATAATTTTGATAGTTCGAAGCTACTGTTCCACTATACTTAGACTCCGCTAACTGCTTAGCTAGTTTGTTTTGGTAGTTGACCTTACTACGCGAATTACTATGTAAGGCAGTATGAATTTCCTCCACAGAGTTTTTGAAAGATTCTCCTCTATAGAAAGTTCTTGCTGTTTGATTGGTGTATGAAACACTGCTGTATGAAGATAAAGTCTTAAGTTGACCATCTTGCATATCAATCAGATCAAAAGTATCTGTTTTCAGAATAACGTTATTAAACGTCTCCATGTTCTTAATCGTATCATCGAGGCTCTTTTGGGCTTTGGCATAGGTCGTATTGACATCATCCAAGCTAGGATTACTCAGTGAGATAATATCACTAATATCCGAATAAATACTCTGTGTTCGTGTTGAAATCTTACTCAAGCCTTCAATGGGGTCTTTCATCCTCTGCTTGACTCGCTCCAGATACTCCGTATTGATAATCGCACTGTCATTGGTCTCACCAACCGTCTCCTTAAAAAGCTTGATAATCCCATCATAGCGGTTTACTATACTATCCAAAGCATTGGTATAGTTATCTAGCAAAGGAATCTGGTAATTAGAAACCTTTTGGTTGATTGTGTCCTTAACGACACCTTTGAGACTATTTGTAGAGACAACTTGGGATAAACTGCTTCTGGCTTTGGTTAGATCGCCCTTGATACTACCTACAGATGTACTCAAGGCCGATTTCTGAGCCTGTACCTCAGATAAATCAATCTTCATTCACTATCTCCTCTCCATATACGCTAGAAACAATGCCCTCATTGAAATACTCTCTGCGAAAGGCTTCTTGACAATAGCGCTCATCTGTCATATCTGTATATCCTTCCGATACGACTCGCTTGATGAAGAGATTGCTTACAAACAAGGGAGCCGTATCAAATCGCAACCCAAAAGGCCATGTGTATCCTATGTAATCTATGTAGCTTCCCGTTTCCATCACTACTCTGCGACCAGAAAGAACAACAAAAAAGTCCATCTGCTCACTCTCAAAGGCTGCAACCAAATCTTGTGGAAGAAGGTCTCGATCCAACTCTACGACACTGCCTAAAGGATAGATACGGCTAAAACAAAGATCAACATACGAAGCATATTGGATAAAGTGACCTCGCGAAAGAACAACCTCTTCTTTGAGACGCTTCACTCGAACTTCAGAACCCTCAAAGAAAAAATCTAGTGGAGCCCCAATCATCGGATGGTAGTGATAAGAGTCCTCTCCATTCATAAAAGCCAAATAACACTTGCGAAAGACTTCCGTATGTCCTGAGAGAGTCATAGAAACCGCGAATAAAAATTCTTTAGCCTGTTCAGTCACCTCTATGCGACTAAGAGCTTGCTTAAATAAAGATAGCTGTTCTTCTTTCATTTCATCATCCCCCCAGCTTGAATAGCACCTGCTTCTCGAGCGTCATCCTGAACTTTATTCTTCGCAGCTTGCTCCATCTTAGAAGCATCAGCTCGGGTAAAATCTTTCAACTTAACGATTGATTTATTAAAGTGCTCTAACACCTCATTAAACGTTGTAAAAGGGGTGAGATCTGTTTTTTTGAAAGTCAAATCCTTTATACGACCAATATTTGTCGTTGAGGACGATACACCCTTAGTAATACTATTCCATCTAGCTTCATCTACGCCTGTTGGTTTCATATCTACCTCCTATTCCATACAATCATAAATACGAGCCTGCCGATAATAAGAATTAATCGTAGACTGCAAACCTTCCGACTCTGACTGAAGAGTGCGAATCTTATCATCAATAGCTGTCTTATTATTGCTATGGCTAATACAGAAATTAGAGATATGAGTTCCTAGAGCATAAAATTGTGCTTCAAAATCTTCTTGACGACTTCCCTTAAAACTTGTAGAATCCAACGGAATTATCTGACCAAGTGATCTACTTTTATTGCCTATAGATTGAATTTCTGTTGATAATTTACTACTAGCATTTTTTAACTTAGCGATTTTACCATCAATTTCAGTTTTAGCGGCTTGAGCTTCTGCGGCTCTCCTGCGAAATCTTGCAGCTACATCTCTATAATACGAGCTCATCTCATTTCTCCTTTTGCTATGAATATAAAATATCATTTTTATTTTATCATATTTAAAATAGAATAGCTAGTAAGGTTAGGTAATACAAAAAAACATACCCGCTTTTAAAAAGCTAATGGGTATGTTTACATAATCATCTATTAGGCAACTTGATCCGATAAACTTCTCTTCCGACAAAGAAATGAACTTCATCTACTTCCAGAAGTGGCTCATTATAATTCGTTTTCCCTTTGATCATCCCTTGATCCATAAATCTAGTTCCAAAGATACCTGCCGGCATATTTGACCGCAATCGCTTACTGAACTCATCAAATTTATTTTCAATAGTCTTTTGATGACCGTGGAAAATGAAATAAACTCCTGCTTTAGCTGCATTTTTCAGAATAGATTCTAAAGTATTAAATGAGATTAACATTTTCTCGTTAAGAATATGTATATCTGGCATATACACAATCATTGGGATCTTATGTCCTCCATGAAGTCTGCGCTCTATTTCACCAACGATATCCGTAATGACTGCACTAAATTCTTCTGATGTGATAACTGAGTCACAATCAGCCTGATTAGCAAATCGACCCTCTAGATCAAAAACGATGCGTTGAGCTTTTCCTTCCAATTGTTTAAGGGCCTTCATGATAATGACTTCAAGCATTTCTGTCTGCTGAGGCGTATCATCCATAATCACAAAGTAGCCGTGCTCTTCTGGATTAAAGCCAACAATCTTTGTTGTTTCTTTATCATAACCTATTGGAACTTGTACTTGATGCAGCATAGTCTGTGTTTCCTTTGCCTGCTCAAAATCTTCCATTGTAATCTCATTTGGCAACATTGGAATTGGCTCTGGACGTACCCCCGTCCACATATTTGATATCGTCTTAATTTCCTCTTCTAACTGATAGAGGCGCTCAATATCATTGTCACCACCCGTAGGTAAATAGACCTGAATAGCATAAGGGATATCTTCTTTAATTTGAGCACGTCCGAAAATTTCTTGCTGAATGAGGGCTTCGCGACCTACTATTTCTTTAGCAGCCCCTTCATCTACCATGAAGAAGGCCATCCGTGAAGTTATATTGCTTGACATACTAATTTTAAGACTATTCGAACGAAGGACTGTTAAAATCACATAACAGCCTAAACTAGCTCCCTCACGTAGAATTCGATTAACCAAATTTTCAATTGACTCTTCTAAAGGTGTATCCTTTATAGAATCAAATCCATCAAAAATGGTTAAAATTATCGGAAGCTTTTCACCAGATTTCTGCTCATATTGAGAAAGACTTGCTACATTGTAAGCCGCAAATTTCTCCTTGCGAGCTTTCAATTCATGATCAATTCTCTTTAAGAACTTAACTAGTTTTTCTTCTTCATCAAATCTTGTCAAATCAACTACATGAGGTAACTCCTTAAGCGGTAGCAGACCATTCGTACCAAAATCAAACAAATTAACATGGACTTGTTCTGGAGTATTTAGTCGAGCAAGATTCATCACCAAGGTTTGGAGTGCAACAGACTTACCAAAACCAGGGGAACCGTAAAAGACAGTATGACCCATCTTTTCTATGTCAAAGTTAAAATTAGTTTGTCTCTGCTCAGTAGGTATATCCATCTTAGCAAAAGGAACCGCCAAAACTTTTTTATCTGTCCAATGCACATCCGTTTCTGGTGATATAATCCTTGTCTCCAATGGCTCCAGCCAAGGTCTATCTGGCATAGTAATAGAAAAATGACTAGTAAATTCAGAAATATAATTCACAAGTGCATCAAGCTCAGTGATTTCTTCAGACTCTGTAGTTGTATAATCCTCATCAATTGATAAATCCTCAGATAGCAGCTCATATTGTCCTAAATCATTAATCAGCCAAATCCGTTCATCAACCGTCTCTTTTTTATCATCTCCCTGCGGAGCATAGGCTGCACCACTCCAAGCGGATTGGAATAATTCGTATATTTCATTATTTCCAACTTGTAGATAAGCACGTCCTGGTTCTTTGATACTTGCTGCATCTGGTGTTTTTATAATTTCAGACGAATCTGATGCATCTGAAACTTTTAAGGCTAATTTAAAACGCGAGTTAGACCATATTTGGTCATTAACAACACCTGACGGTTTTTGAGTCGCGAGGATAAGGTGAACCCCAAGAGAGCGTCCAATACGAGCAGTTGATACAAGTTCTGTCATAAATTCTGGCTCATGCTGTTTCAACTCTGCAAATTCATCACTGATAAGAAATAGATGTGGTAAAGGCTTGCTTGGAAAAGAATCCTTATCAGCAGCTAACTGTCCTTCTTTATACAATTTAGTATAACCATTGATATGGTTCACTCCAAATTGACTAAACAATCTTTGACGCTTTTGCAGTTCCGCCTTAATAGAGGCTAAAGCACGTGCACTTGAAGCCCCATCTAAATTCGTAATTGCCCCAAGCATATGAGGAAGATTGTTGAAAAGATTGGCCATTCCTCCACCTTTAAAGTCAATGGTAAGGAAGCCAACATCCTCTGGACTGAAATTTACTGCTAAAGATAGAATATAGGATTGAAGAATTTCTGATTTCCCTGAACCCGTGGTTCCGGCCACGAGTCCGTGCGGCCCATGAGCTCGCTCATGAAGGTTCAACTCAACAACATCATCTTTCCCACGCAGTCCTAAAGGAACTGCCAATGTCTTTGAAGTATCAGCCCTTCGCCAATTCGAACCTAAATCTATTTCTTCTACTGTTTTAACCTTATACAGCTCTAAGAAAGAAACAGACTTAGGAATCGTATTTTTTTCAACTTCAAGGTGTTCTAAATTTGCCAATGTCCGAACGCATTGTTCGTAAGTCGGCAAAGCTGAATATGGACAAAATGTCTGAGCGCTGTAATTTCGACCGTCATTGATAATCTGCCCAGCATTCTGATTTTTATATTCAATCAATGTTGTGACTGTTTCAGGCAATAAACGCTGAGCTTCTTTTACCCAAATAACAGTAACACCAAGTTCTGTCAAATCTTTTGCAAGATATTCGTTTAAACTATGCCCTAAAAGATGTGAGTCATCTAAAATGGTTAAAACATAGTGAGGCTTAAATCGTGCATCTTTCTCACCCATCTCTTTTTTTAGCTGAGAGCGCTTTTGGATAATACGATAAAAAGAATTTAAAACTGCATCACGACTTCGAGCATCATGCACAAAACCTCGAATATTTCGTTCCTGCATTTTGAAATGAGGTAAAAAACGCCATTCTGACCAATCTTTCTCATAATCATGCTCATGAACCAAATTAATAAAGTTCACATCTAAATAACTATGAAAAATTGCCAACTGCAAGAGCAAATTATAAATAGCTGTCTTGGTAACTTCTTGATTACCAATCAATCCGACCGTCGCTTGTGCAATATTGACAGTAATAGGAACCTGTCTTTGCATCTGATATTTTTGAAGAACCTTTTGTGCAAATTTAGATGACTCATCTTTACTTTGAATATCAAAATTCGTTTGCAATTGGAGCTGACTTACTTTATTACCAAGCCCAAGAGAAAGTTGCAAAAAATCCTCATTGTAATCTAAGCGTTCGTAAATACGAGAATCATACCGAGCAATCATATCTGCTAAAACTTGAATTTCTGGTTGATTATACCTTAGAATCGCTGCCTCTTCTTGATAATATCGATTTAATTCTGAAACTTGCTTAAGCAAGTATTTTTCATAATCTTCTACCCGAATACGCTCCTGCTCTTTATTATCTTTTCTTTCTTCAAAATACTGGCTCATGGTTGTACCAGCAGTTAGCAGGCTAAACCCACCCATACCAATCATCATCAACGGGTTACCTTTGAAAACAAAACTACTAAAAGCTGTAATTGCGAACATCCCAAGTGCAGGGACAATCGCTCTTACTAATGAATTTTTGGCTGGTTTTATCGGCAAAGGAGGTTGATTAATATGAATTTTTGAACTATAAATGGAGGGATTAATCCGAGGGCTTCTGCGATATGCTGGAAAATCTTGAGGATATTCGCTTGCACACTCTTCAACTAATATTTTCTCTAGATTAAAAATAGGAATTGAGTAGAGAGAAGAAATTTTCCATTGTAACTTTCGCTTTTCAATGAAATGCTGAGCAGTAGCAATCATATCTCCTATTTCAAATGGAAATAACCCACTTTCTTCAATTAGTTTATAATTAAGATAAACTGGCTTATCACCAATTTCAATCTGTACTTGTTTATCGGAGAAAATCAAAACTGTTGAAGAACTAATCTTCAAATCAGCTTCTTCCTGACTACTGCACATGAAAAGCTCTGTCGGAGGAAAAATATAGGTCGTAAAGATTTCTTTTTCAGACTCTAATAAAGTGACTTTTTCCCCACCAAAAACTGTCTCTCCTAACTTTAAGATATCTCCATTTCGATAAACAGTCTGGTTCTCCAATTTATATGCACTACCATTCAGTAAAATAGACTGTGAATCTACTAGATTAGCAGTTAAGAGTTCTCTCGTTTCTATTAGTAACGTGTAGAGGGGATGATACTCTTCGAAAAGTTGATCACCTAGCTGGTGATAGTATACGTTCTTATTTTCTTCCATCAACTACTCACCATTTCCTTTTGATGAAGAAGTATCTTTAGAGTGACTACTGTCATCCGTACTTTTTTCACCAATTTCTGAGGATAATTCCTTTATTTTTTTCTCATATTCACTCAATTTTTTCTGTTTCTCTGAACCATTCATATTTACATTTGACCTGACTGATTCATAAAGATTTGTATAAGCATGCAGAATAAGTTGGGTATCTCCAATATTCTGGGCTACATCCAGTGCCTTTTCAAATTTTCCACGACCCAAATAAATCCAATAATTCAAAATAGTATCATCACTAGATTCCGTAATCGTATTTAATACTGTTTCTTTTTGCTTATCACTCAAACTATCTAAACGAACATAACTAGCTGCTAGAATGTATTTCGCCTCTTTAGGTAATGAATCTACACTATAAGCCTTTAGCGATTCGACTGTCTCAGAAAAATCTTTTCTCATAAAGTTTGATTGTGCCATGATGACTGCAGATTTTAAAGGTCCATCCTTGAACATAGATTGATAAGTTGTGAAACTAAGAACCGCAGAAACAACAGCTAGAACCGAAGTAGCAATCAATAGACCTTTCCATTTTTTAGTATTGACCAAAATATTCTCTATCGAACTCTTTTTTGACAATGTATAATATTTTTCAGAAACATACTGATTGATTTCTTCCAAAGTCCTTAAGGGAATAATATCCTGAGCAATTTTATCTTTAACAGCATCTAACCCACTAACAGCCAACTCAAAATCTACTTTTGGCACTAAAATAGATACCATCAATGCTTTGTAGGATGCTAGACAAAATTCTTCATCATATATCCGTGGAGACAATAACTTCTCAATCCCTCGATGAAGCATCTTCACTTTCCCACCTAAAATAACAATATTTTCTGGATGTATATAAGGAATTTTAAAATTATTTTCTCCTAATTCTATAGAAGTCATTTTTTGGGCTAGAGCAAATCGCTCCAATTCTGTCTTTAATGATAACAACTCCTCTGTAACTGTTTTAAAATATGCAGGTATTTCATAATCTAAATACAGCGAAACATCTTCTTGTCTTATCGCAACACGACAGTATTCTTTGATAGCATCTAGCCGTTCTCTGTCATATCCTGAAGAGGAAACTTGAACAGTAACTTTATTCTCCGCCTTCAAAAAAATTAGCTTATCCCCGTCAAACATATATTACTACCCTTCCTAATTCTTCTTTCTAACCGATAATTTCTAGTATATCTCCATTACTAATAGGATAATTGGCTAAAATATCATTTCCTTCTATATGAATATGTTTATTTTTTACTTTAAACCAAAATTGATCATCAACTGGCAACCCCAGTTTTGTTCTAATCACTCTATTATTCAATATCTTCTTAAAATTTATCCAAGTTAGAGACTTTGAAACTCTAATATCTAATTCTCTCTGTTTATATTCTATTGTTATCTCTACTTTTCCTAAGTCCATGCCATTTCCTTCCTAAAAATATTCCTGCAGTAGTCATAAAAATTAAAAAAACAGTAATCAATATATTAAATACTCCTTTTCCAATTTTTTTGTTATTATGTTTAGTTACAGAAAAACCTTCAGCTAATTTATAATCTGTAAATAGTGATTTTTTTAATTGAAGTGTATCTAATCCATAAATAGAAAAACTTTTCTCTTGCTTAAAATTATTTATTTCTGCTTCTTGCAGTAACTCTTTAGTTGTCCGATTTCTTTCATCTACCGCTTTTTTTGTTCGATTTAAGAACAAGTTAGGTGCATACTTTGATTCGATTAGATTGGCATTATTATTTTCCTGAGTACCATTTGTAATAATATCTGTGTCTAGCTTTAACTTCCCATCATCTGCAAACACTAATTGAGGTAGTAACAAACAACATATAAATAGAATCTGTAATTTTGATTTTTTTTTCATAACAAAAATAAGCGTCAAGTTTCCCTGACGCCCCTCAATTCTTTTTACAAACCAAAACTTTGCGCATCATGTTGGTCGCGTTCAGCAACAGTTTGAGCATAGTTGTTCAATTGTTGATTAATACTTACTAAAAGTTCTTCAAATTTTTGAACATGAGTATATAGTTGATTATACTGTTCGAGGTAAGCATTAAAAGCTTGACCTTTCCACTGTGATGCAATTTCACCGTTTGTTTTATTAACAGTTTGAATTGCTTGTTCAATCTGATCTTTAGCACTAGTATAAATACGTGCTTGTTCTTTTAGCTGTTCTGGGGTTAAACTAATAACTGACATAGGTGTCTCCTTTTGTGTTTTTATTACTTCTTTAATTTATCATATTTATAAGAGTTTGTCAATTTTGAAGTACAAAGTACTGCTAAAAACAGATTCCCATGTTACTTATTAAATAATTAAACTATATCTATTATTTCTTAAGTCTCTTTTCGTACCTATCCTTAGACAGTAGAATCTATTTACCACTTTATACTTCCAGTAGAAACTTTCTTTTCATTTTATATAAGGCATTAAGGCAATAGTACGCCACATCCTACCTTTTCTCATAAATCAACATCCTTATGGTATCCTATAAAATCTTTACATATTAGGCGCCTTCTAAGCTAACGTAAATAGCATATTTGTCCAACTATTCAGCATATTTGAATTATAAATACTTATTGCAACAATTATCAGGAGATAATTCCATATGAGAAATTACTTATTCTTATAAAGACTATACAATCCATTTAAACTGTCGTCTATTGTCACTACTCTCATTAAATGAATCACAATTTTATCCACATCTATTTTTGCATTTCTATCAAGCGCTATAGCTATAGAACCTATCATCTCTATAACATAGAGGTATTGTGGAGTATTTTAGTATAAACAAAAGATCCTATACGAATTATAGTCTAATTGTGACTATAACACATTGAAAAGAATCATATGGAACTAATTAATTCATTAAGAATCCTCGATAATCCCAATAAGCAGATTTTTTATTGATGATAATCGTAGGCAAGCCGAGGGCTACCATCTGGCAAATAAATCGTGCCACACTGGCTAAAACCGTAGCGGCGAATGGCTGCCTGCATCGGATGGTTATCTTCATGCGTATCAATGCGGAGATAGGAAATCTGCTGCAAGCAAAAGTCAAAACACAGGTAAGCCAGACCCTTGACTTGTCCATTTGAAGCGATACGGTGGATTGTACCGTAAGGCTCTGAAAAATGCCAAGCACCTTCAATCTCTTGGTAGGTCGGATCTGGTCCGATGATGAACGCAAAGATTCCAACAACCTGCCCAGCCTCTTCAAAGACATAGCAGTGACCTGCCCGAATATCTTCCTCTACCAGCTGACGATTCGGGTAGGAAGCTGGCCACTGACTGGGATTTCCCATAGTCCGCATAAACTCCCTAGCCTGATCAAAAATTGCTAAAATCGCTGGGATATCCTGCATTTCCGCCAAGCGAATCATGTCGCCTCCTTCCAGCCTATTACCTTATTTGACAAATTCCTCGTAGTTACCCGTGTAATTAGCCCACTCCTTACTGAAGAATTTTTCATTGATCTGATAATTCGGAGCAGGTTGAGGATTAGACACAAAAGGATCGACAGCCTTGTCGAAAGCCAGCCAGCCATTCCAGCCCATGTGGATCGTGTCCTGCATGAAGTAGGGCTTGTCGCCGTCCTTAGAAAAGTCAGCAATATTTGTAAAACCTTGACTCTCCAGCTGGAACTTAATCTTCTCAACTGTCCGCTGGTACATCTCTTCGCTCAGTCCAGTATAGGCCATCCATTTGGCATTGACCGGTGGAATGACAAAGATAACATTCGTATGGGATTTGGCAAATTGTTCCAAAACCAGCTGCAAATCATTGTACTCAGGAGACTTTTCGTAAGACTGTTTGGATTGGAAGCCTTTGAACTTCTTGATTTTTCTAGCCAAACGCTTCTTATAAAAGTCGTTATCAATGCCTAAATCATTGTTATTGGTCTGCTTGACAGCATCTGCCGTAGCCAGTTTTTCCAATTCTTCATAGGAGAATTCATCTGGAAGTCGGGAAAGCTGAGGCAAGACCTTCGTGTCATAATTGCCATTATTACCAGCAGCAAATGTACTGAAAAATGCATCCTCCCGCTGATAAATCCGGCTCATAGTATTGATATACTGCTGCTCAAAAGAAGTCAGTTGGCTTCCATCGGCCACTTTCCTGACAATATCCCCCATAGCAATGTTGGGATAGAGCTGCAAAAGCCGCTGAGCTGCATACTGAGCGCCTACTCCACCGTCCTGCCAGCTAAGAAAACCAGCTAGCTGGTCGCTATTGAAATACTGCTGAAAAGCTGCTGCATCATAGCCTTTTTTAGTAAACCATTGCGGAGAAACGACATAGACAGCCGTCTTATTTTCCAGCTCAGAGGTCATCTGCTGCATCCCAAAATATTGGTTGAGCGAAGCTGCCCCCCGCTGCCCTAGAAAATAAGGTCGGTAATTGCGGTCATACTTCTCAGCCAAAACAGCTGGGTGCATACTGTCAAAACGCAGCCATTCGCTGGAGCCAAAGTAGGGCACAAAACGGGTATCTTGATCTGTCAGGGCCGTCATTTTTTTGCTACGGCTTTTGAACGTTTCTGCTGTAAGGGTCACAGCCGCCCGCTTCTCTGCTTCCACATCATGCTTTTTCTCAAGCGGATAGAAGAAAAAGAGCAGGGCGACCATGACCAAGGCGCAGAAGACTGGCCCCAGAATCAGCCAGAGTCGTTTAAGCATTACGAAGCTCCGTTACGCCTTCAACGATTTTATTGGCTGTATTCCAGTCATCGCGGCCAAATTCTGATACTGGCACACGGATGTCAAAACGGTTTTCCAGCTCAACAATCAGCTCTACTGTTCCCATACTGTCCAAAACACCAGCATCAAACAAATCCTCGTCCATCATGTCCGAAACATCTTCCATAAATAATTCGTCAATAATTTCAATTACTTCTGCTTTTACATCCATTATAGTTTCCTCGTTTACATTTTATTTTTTAAACCAAAGGTCATTCAAAAATCCTGAGAAGATCAAGAATGAGAACATGACAACATGGAAGGTGATAATAACCCCCAGCGCTTGGGTCCACTTGTTGTCAGGCAGGGCCGGTAATCCCTTGCTTTTACGCTCTTTATTGATGGTCTTTTTCTTACGTAGCCAAGCGTCATTGACCACCAAGCCCAGACCGTGGAAAAGACCATAGGCGATATAATACCAGGTCACACCATGCCAGAAGCCCATGATCAACATATTGATCAGATAGGCCACACTAGAAGTCGTATTGCGGTTTTTAAAGACCTTGTTGCGCATAAGCACCATGACCAGGCGCATAAAGACAAAGTCACGGAACCAGAAGGACAGACTCATGTGCCAGCGATTCCAAAATTCCTTCAAATCGCGTGAAACAAAAGGCTTGTCAAAGTTGATAGGGCTCTTGATTCCCATGAGATTGGAAATAGCTAGCGCAAACATCGAATAACCGGCAAAGTCAAAGAAGAGATCCAGACCAAAGACATACATGACGCCTAGCGTTCCTAGATTGAAGAAACCGCCAGTATAGAGGGCATAGGTCTTGACATGCCCTAAAATCATGTGGCCAAAGATATGAGCCAGGACAAACTTATAGAGAAAGCCCAGCATGATATACTTGACCGACTGCTCCAGCATATCTAGAAGCTCATCACGCTCTGGAATTTGAAGATAATTTTCATTGAAACGCTTAAAACGATCAATGGGACCACTCGAAAAAGTGGGCATAAAGAGCATAAAGCGGAGGAATTCCCAGAGGCTGAAATCAGTCAGCACACCATCCCTCAGCTCAATAATCATCCCAACTGAGCGGAAGGTCAGATAGGAAATTCCCAGAAAGCCAAAGAGTGATTGATGGCCACTGATAGCTGGCTCGACCTTAACCCAGAATAAGGGCAGAACCGCCAATGCTGTATGCAAATAAAATATCCACTTGCTGTCCCGCTTTTTGCGGTAGAATTTATAAGAATAAACCCAGACCGTCTGCCAGACGACATAAAAGAGCAGGGCATAGAGCTGCGCCAGACTAGGGCCCGTCAGCATCAAGACAATAAAGGCCAAGCTGACTAAGGCTTCGTAGACTGGGAAGCGTTTCTTAAAGAAAAGTCCGATAAAGATTGGCAAAACAGCCAAGATAAGATAAAGGAAATACTGTGGGTCTCCGTAAGGCTCCAGGTGAGGAAGCTGTTTCAAGAAATCCATCATGACTTGTTGACCTCACTAATCAGCCCCTTGATATCAATCTTGCCGTTTGGTGTTAGGGGCAGAGATTCCCGATAGAGGAACTTCGATGGCATCATATAAGACATCATGATATCCTGTAGATCCTCTTTGATAGCCTTGGTAATATCGATTTCGCGGTCAAATTGCTCTGCAACACCGTCTTTCAAAATAACGTAGGCTAATAAGTTTTGAACCTTGTGGTCCTTATTATAACGTGGCACTGCTACTGCCGCCTCGATATACTTGGATTTGTTGAGGTTTTGAGATACGTCCTCTAACTCGATGCGATAGCCATTAAACTTAATCTGGAAGTCCATACGACCGCCGTAGAGTAGGAGTCCTTCATCAGTCATTGTACCCACATCACCTGTATGATAGGCTGGCAGCCCTTCAAATTCAAAGAAGGCTTCAGCTGTCTTTTCAGGATTGTTGAGGTAACCCTTGGATACGGCTGGTCCGCAGACAATAATTTCACCCTGCTGACCATTTGGCAATTTTTGCCCATTCTCATCAATGACAAAGGTTGGTGAATCCGCCTTGGTATAGCCGATTGGCAAACGCTTGAGGGTCGCTAGCATCTCATCCGTGATGGCAACTGCAGACAGAGCCACCGTTGCCTCAGTCGGACCATAGGCATTGATAATACGAGCCTCAGGGAAACGCTCCCGCAATTTTTGAGCTGTCTTGACCGTCAGCTCCTCCCCATCAAAGTAAAAATGAGTAATGCCTGGCATCTTTTGGCTGTTAAAATCTTCCGAAAGCATGGCCATATCCGCAAAGGACGGTGTAGAAGTCCAGATTGCTACAGGCAGGCTGAGAATCGCTTCAAATAGCTGCTTGAAGTCCTGAGTCAGACTAGACGGCAGGGCATAGAGAGTTCCTCCTAGTGCCAAAGTCGGTGCCCAGTACATAACTGACAAGTCGAAAGAATAAGGCGGTTGCGCCAGCATTTGCGGACGGCTCGGTGTCGCAAATTCCTTGTCTGTAATCATCCAGTTGGTAAAGCTGAGCAGATTATCATGAGAGATTTGCACACCTTTAGGTTTACCAGTCGTACCAGAAGTAAAGATGATGTAGTAATTGTCATCACCCTTGACTGGATGGCTCAGCTCATAGGCAGTCTTTTCTGCGTAAGCCGCTCTAACCTGATCCAGACTGAGAATGGCTGCATCTGTATCCGCCAGCGGAAAATCTGCAATGGCGATAATCAAGCTTGGTTCAGCTACTTCCACGATAGCCGTCACGCGCTCCAAGGCTGAATGACTATCAATAGGAATATAGGCATGACCTGCCTTGGTCAAGGCCACAAAAGTAGCCAGCATTTCGTACTCCTGACCACCGTAGACCACGACGGGTGACTTGGGAGCCAGCCCCAAGCTATCAATCTTGGCTGCCAGTGCATCGGAGTCGGCCTTTAGATCCCCGTAAGTATGAACTTGTCCGAGGACATTGTAGACAGGGAAATCTGGCTGCGTCTGAGCAAAGTGCTCAATCGCTTCAATCATATCTGTAATTGCTGTATTTGACATGTGTATAGTACTCTCTCTTACATTAAAATTCATTGTAGATAAAGCCACCTTGACCTTGACCAAGATAACTAAAGAAATAAAGCAGGGCTACGAAAATCACAAAGTATAGCAATGTCTGCCCTACAAACTTATAAATCGTCTTATATTTCGTCATTTCATTCACTCTTATCTTTTTTTAGATAGACATAGATTATTTTACCATTTTATAGAGAAAGATTTCAATATAAAAGCTATCAATTGTGTAAAGTTCTTGTAAGGAAATAAGGAGAAAAAGAGTTACTTCCCTTATCTTTCAAGGATGAAATCCTTTTCAATATCTATAAGTAAAATTTCTATATATTACTTGACTTTTTGTTCAAAGGGCGGTATCCTATATGTAGAAATTTTATATATAATATTTTTATATATAGGAGGTAGTGCATGTATTTCCCTACATCTTCTACCCTGATAGAATTTCTGATTTTAGCGATTTTAGATAAAGAAGATTCCTACGGCTACGAGATTAGCCAAACCATCAAGCTCATTGCCGATATCAAGGAGTCCACGCTTTATCCTATCCTGAAAAAATTGGAAAAGAGTCAGTATTTAGCGACTTACTCTCAGGAATATCAAGGTCGAAAACGAAAATATTACTCTCTGACCCCAACAGGTCAGAAACAACTGGTTCGGCTCAAAAATGAATGGGAGCTTTATACCAGCATGATTAAGGGCATTATCGAAGGGAGTGTTCGCCATGACAAGAACTGAATATCTAGCCCAGCTAGAAAAATATTTAAAAAAGTTGCCAGCAAAAGACTATCAAGAAGCCATGGACTACTTCACCGAGTACTTTGACGAGGTCGGTCCAGAGGGAGAGACAGCAGCTATAGCTGAGCTTGGTAGTCCCAAAGAAGCGGCTCACGAGATTATCATCAATCTTCTGGACAAGAAAATAGAAGAAGACAGTCAAGAAGCTAGCTCCGTCAAAAATAGCAAGCAGATCGTCCAGATTGCTATTCTGTCCATCTTGGCAGCTCCACTAGCAATTCCTCTATTAATTTTGGCTTTGACTTTGATTTTTACTTTCTTCCTCCTCATCAGTGTCTTTGCTTTTGTTATAGCCGTCTTTGCTTTTGCTATGTTTGTCATGGGGGCGAGTCTGATTTGGGACAGCCTGACTCTCGGCATGACCACTTCGATTCCTGCTTTTGCCCTTAGTTTGGGTATGAGCCTTTTAACCTTGGGGCTGGCTGGACTCTTCTATCTCAGCATTGGTCCTATCCTTCGCTTTATCAAACTGAGTTTTGTCAAACTCGCCCAAGCCTTGGCACGGAAAGGAGGCCGTCATGTCTAAAGTAAGAAAAACCATACTCAGTATTACTGTCGCCGCCTGTCTACTAGGAGTAGGCCTGATATTGGTCGGTCTAGCCAGTGGTGGTCTGCAGGATCTGGTGAGGAGCTCAGCCGCTAGCACCAAGATGGCCAAGCAAGAAGAAACCTATGGCAATATCCATTCCTTAAATCTAGACCTGAGCAACCGCTCGGTTGTGATTGAAGAATCGCCCGATGATAAGGTTCACTTGACCTATTATCAAGGAGACGGCAAGACAACTGAAAAAATCAGTACCAAGGCTGAAAACGGTAGTCTATACATTAAGGAATCCAGCTTTTTTATCAACATTAACAGCAGCCTACGCTCTTTACTAGGCTTGATAAATGGAGATTTGGAAAGGACTCAACAAATCACTCTAAGCCTACCTAAGGGAAGGAACTTGGAGCAGGTTAAGGCCAGTTTAGCTAACGGCAGCCTATCAATCAATGACCTGACAATCAAAAAATTAAAAGCCGATCTCAGCAATGGTTCAATCGAACTCAGTCATAGCCAGATTGAGACTGGCAGTATCGAAAATGACAATGGTAGCATCGAGCTAGTCCAAACCAGCCTGACCGATACTCAAATCAGTCTCTCCAACGGCAGTATCACTAGTGATAAACTAACCCTCAAGGGCAATATCAACATGTCCAGCGACAATGGCTCCATCGATCTCCATCTCACCGAAGAGACCTTCAAAGCCATCTCACTGGACCTGCAAACAGACCTAGGTGACATTGAAGTGCCCAAGGACATGCAGACGAGCCACGACCAAGAGGACTTTATCGGAGATCGAGTCATCCACACCAATGAACAGGCTCAAGCCAAGCTGACCGCCAGCACCAGCACCGGTAGTATTGAGATTAGTCATTAAAAATAGAACGGAGCCTGATTGGTTCCGTTTTTTATGGTTATTTTCTCTAACCCTACCTTTACTTCCTATATCCTTTATGTTATGATACTCTATAAAAAATTATCATAAGGAGGTCCCTATGAAAAAACTTACATCTGGCATGCACATTCGGGTCGTCAGTCCCTCGTCGTCAATCGAACGCCTTGGTGGCTTTGAGGCCAATCTAGCCGCCAAGGAGCGCTTGGAAAAGCTAGGATTTACCGTGTCTTTTTCGGAGCATTATCTGGAAAATGATATGCTAGACTCTGCCTCCATCGAAAGCCGAGTGGCAGACATCCATGCTGCCTTCGCAGATGACTCCGTTGATGCTATTCTGGCTACTATCGGCGGTTTCAACTGTAATGAACTCCTGCCCTATCTGGACTTTGAATTGATTGCTAAAAATCCTAAGATTTTCTGCGGCTACTCAGACACAACAGCCTTGCTCAACGCTATCTATAGTAAGACCGGCATGAAAACCTACATGGGACCGTCCTACTCCAGCTTTAAAATGGATGCCCTGCAGGACTATCAGACCGAGAGCTGGCTCAAGGCCGTCAGCCAGACTTCTTATGAATTGACTCCTAGTGAAAAATGGGGCAGTAATGCTTGGTATCTGCCAGATGCACCGCTGACCTTCCATGAGACAGAGTGGAAAGTCTACAACCATGGAAAAGCCCAAGCCACTGCTATCGGCGGCAATCTCTCTACCTTCTCACTTCTGCGTGGGACACCCTATACCCCGACAGATGAAAACTACGTCCTCTTTGTTGAAGAGGCCGAGGAAGATAATTATGTGGAGTTTGACCGCAATCTAGCTGCCCTCCTTCAGGCCTATCCCAACCCGCAGGCCCTTCTCATCGGCCGCTTTCCAAAAGAATGCCAGATGACAGAGGAGCTGCTCTTTTATATCTTGGATAAACATCCAATTCTAAAGACGATTCCCGTCCTCTACGACTTGGACTTTGCCCATACTCAGCCACTCTTTACCATTACCATCGGTGCTCAAGTGACCGTGGATACGGAGACGATGTCTATCAGAATTGACGAATAAACAAGAATCCCTCCTTCCAGCTGGAAGGAGGGATTTCTCTATTTAGATCTTATTGCATTAAACTGTCATGATTGGGCTTAATGTCCACCGGGACCGCCACCTTGTCCGCCTGGGGCACCACCGTCACCAGGGCCATCTGCTGTGATTTCGGTTCGGGTTTGCCCATTGACCGTGATAGTCCCGCCCGTATAGGTAGCCTTACCATCAAAGTCAAAGGCAGACACAGTGGACGTGATAGCTAAGTTTCCACCTGTCATGATGATATCGCCGTTGGAATCAAGGGCGTCTGTATCGCCTTGGCCGACCTCAACCTTGATATCACCACCAGTAATCTTGATGAAAATCTCAGCTCCAGTCGCTGTACTAGCTGCATTGATCCCATCATCAGTCGCATAAAGGTCAAGTGTACCGCCGTTAATCGTAACATTTGTTCCCTCTAGGGCTTCGACACTGGACTTGACTGTGATGGTGCCACCGTCAATCACCGCTGCATTGCTAGCATGAAGGCCGTCATCACCAGCATTAATCGTAATGGTACCAGACTGGATATAGAGATTTCCGAGCGAAGTGTCCTCATCATTATCAGCGTGGATCGCATCCTCCGTCGCGGTAATATCTAGACTAGCCTCCTTGATGTTGATGGCATCATTGGCTGACAAACCATTCTTGTAACCTTTAATCGTATAAGTCCCGCCTGTGATGCGCAGGTCATCATTAGACTCGACTGCGTTACCATATTTTCCTTCGATGGTCAGACTGCCTGAGCCGTTGAAAGTCAAGTCGTCCTTACTGTAAATGGCCGCATCGTAGTCAGTATTGGTGTGATTGGCTGAGTCAGAAATGCTATTCTTGCTGCCTTCAGCTAGGGTAATGAAGGTTTTATCCGCATTTTCTACCACAATCGCTGCATCCGTCCCTGTCATGGTCACACCATCCAAAACGATTTGCACCTTGTCTTGATCGCCAGCCTTGACGACAATCTGCACATTTTCACTGCTACCAGAGAGGACATAGGTTCCAGCTGCCGTAATCGTCACCGTGGAGCCAGAAACGCTCGCTCCGTCACCAGATGTCTTGGCTGTAGAGCCGCTCAAGCTAATCTTGGTCGCTGTCGACTCATCATAAGAAGCATCCTGATCACGATCCGTGAAATAGCTAGATGTATCTGTCTTTGTCGTACTGGTAGCTGTTTGAGTGGTCGTGGCACTAGCACTCGTACTAGTGCTGGACTGGCTGGTCAAACTGCAAGCTCCCAAGGTGACACTCATTAGCGCTAGGGGCACCATTAGTTTTATTTTCTGAAATATTTTTTTCTTGTCTGTTTTCATGATTGGCCTCTTTCTAATTATAATTCATTTTCTTTCGTGATATAGCGGCTGATGGCAATCTCTAGATTTCCATTGCGCGTGCGTAGGGCATCGATGAGTTCTTTTTCGGTCATTCGACCATTCAGCTGAATGATGTATTTAATCTTAAACAAACTTCCCATATCAGAGGTTTTGACATTGGCCAGTTCAACATGATTGGCAGCTTGGTTGAAAATATCATCAAAAATGCTTTCATAGTCCAGACTTTCTGGTATGACAACAGTCAGCTGGCGCATGGAATGCTTCATCTGTCCAAAATTAACCACTTCAAGCAGCAGCATGGCGAGCGACATGATGAAGGTAAAGACGGTCGCAAAGACCAGATAGCCCATTCCGATGGCAATCCCGATTGTCATGACTAGGAAAATGGACACCAACTCCTTAGCTCCTCCCGGTGCGGAACGGAAACGAATCAAGCTGAAAGCTCCCATAACGGCAACCCCTGCTCCCAAACTTCCATTGACCAAGAAAATCACAATTGCAATCAAGGTCGGCAAAAGCGCCAAACTCATCACAAAGGATTTGCTGTAAACTGTCTTAAACTGGTAAACCTTGGCAATGACTAAGCCCAAAAGCAAGGATACTCCAATAGCCAGCATCATCATGGCTGGATCTACGGCCGTATCGGTAAAAATATCATAAAATAAGTGACTAAGCATGATTTACAACTCCTTTATAGTCTGTCGTTTTCTTGTAAGCAACCCCGTATTTGGAAAAGGAGCTTGGGAAGACCTGATGGCGATCCAAAATCTCACTCAGCCAGAGCGGATAGGCTCCTGGCACCTTGACTTCCATAATCACATGATGATCCGGCAGAAGATTTTCCCCGTAATGACCATGCAAGAGGCTTAAATCATAGTTGCGGTAGGTCAAATCGTGGTCAATGGTAATCCGAACATTGGGATCCTCCATCCCCTTCATAGAATAACGATTGTAGTAGATATACATCATGGGCTGCAGGCCACCGTAGCGCTGACCCAGCCAGTCGATTTCCTCACGAATCTGACAATCTTCAATCTTACTGTGATCGCCCTCCAAGTAAGCCTCGGCAGCTACTAAATCTGTCGAAATGCGGCGCTTGTAGACAATCTTACGCACTTTTTTCTTGATTTCCAAAAAGACTTGACTGTCTTCTCTTGGGCTTTCATCGTAGGTCCGCACGCGCAATTTTTCTTTAAAATAAGGCTTTTCTAAGGATTCACGAATCATTTGATAGGTCGGGGTGTCGTAGTAAAGATTATGGATGGTCGAGTAAGCATGCTCATCCTCCACCAGATGACTTTCAAACTCGGTCAGTAAATCGGCCAAGGTTTCTTTGGAAATAATATATTTGGTTTCAAATCGTTGAAATTTATCTTTAAATGTTTTTTTAGCCATGGATTCTCCCCCTGTCTTTCTTGTAACTAGAGCCATTTTACGGATGAAAACTTAAAGCAAGGCTAAAGAAAACTTAAAGAAAACAAAACATTCATATTTTCATAGCGAATAAAATAGATTTGTGGAGAAAATCTATACAATAAAATTCTCTGCTGTTTCACGTGAAACAAAAAAACTTGGTTCTGTTCACAAAACCAAGTTGTTCCTTTCATAGAGAAAATAATCTGCACTCTTCTCTATCTTAAATGATTTTCTTCTTATCAGGACGATAGGCCATTGTGCCTAAGACCATAAAAAGCAGTAAAGTCGCGGTCAAGAAAGCTAGTTGGCCACCGATTTGACCATTCATCGAGATCGTTTCCCGCAGTCCTGACACCGCATAGCTCATCGGTAAGATTGGATTGAGCTTTTGGAAGATTTCTGCCGTTAGGGGCAGCGGATAAGTACCAGCGCTGGAAGCCAGTTGCAGGAGCAAGAGGATCAAGGAGATAAAGGCCCCAACCTTACTATCCCAAGTGACCAGAGTCGTCACAACCGCCATAAAGGCCATGCTGGCTAAAACGGTTAATGCTAACGTCGTCCATTCGTAGTTGGCCTCAAGACCAATCAAATGAACCGCTCCATAAACCAAGATACCTGCCAAAACAGAAATCAAGCCATTGACTTCCAAACGAGCCTTGAGCCAAGCTTTGCGAGAAGCTGGCACCTGACCAGAAGGAAGCGTGCCAAAAATAACATTGGTCGAAATCGCCGCCACAAAAAGAGCAACAGAAATCATGTAGGGAGCCATACCAATACCATTTTTACCAACCTGATCTTTATCTGTCTTTTTCAGCTCGACAGGGCCAGCCAAGGCAGCCGCATTGTCCTCTGTCACTGAAAGCTCGGACAATTGACCCTTGGCATCCGTCAACCCTGTATTTAGAGTCTGAGCGCCGATTGATAAATTTCCCAGCCCACTGTTCAAGGTGAGACCACCATTCGCTAACTGCTGAGAACCATCCGCCATTTGAGTTGCACCTGTAGATAATGTTTGCATACCTGCGACCAAAGTAGATGATTTATCATGTAATTGAGAGAGGCCTGAGCTGATTTGACCGATTCCTGAAGTCACTTGGTCATTATGGCTCGCTAGGTTAGCTGCTCCTTGAGAAAGCTGATCGACACCTGTAGTATAAGCGGCTACTCCCTGAGCTACTTGAGAAAGGCCACCTGTATAAGCCGTAATGCCTTGAGAAAGGGTCGCTGAACCAGTGCTAGCAGAGGACAAGGCGTCATTTACCTGACCCAAGCCACCGTAGAGACCACTAATCATAGCTGAAGCACCTGGCAGGACTTGGTTGGCCGCTGCCGACAGCTGACTTGCCTGACCACTGGCCGTTTGCAGTCCTTGCAGATTCGTTTGGATAGCTTGGACTTCCTGTACAATAGTTGCCGCTGCACTACTGCTAGAATCAGCACCACCTGCTAGAGCTGCTTTTAGTTCTTCTTGCTCATCGGCAGAAAGTTTTTGGTAAGCAGCTGTGCCTTCTAAAGCAGCTACGGCTGCCGCCCGATCACTTTGCGCACTACTTGCCAAAGACTGGGCATTGGTCGCAATCGTCGTGAGAGAAGCCGCAATTGTTTCCGTTGGCAAGCTCGTTCCCGATGTGGCATTCTGAATAGCTGTATTGAGCTGATCTAGACCCGCCGTCAACTGAGCAACCTTTTCTTGGTTAGTCGTAACACTGCTATTAACGGAGGATTGCAGTTCTGCCAAACCGCTGTTTAGGCGCTCCACACCAGCGACTAATTCCTGTGAATTACCCGTCAGTTGGTTGGTTCCATTCAGTAATGTTTGTGACTGAGCAGTTAACTGACTGGCGCCAGCTGAAAGCTGCCCAACTCCATCTGTATATTCCGTCATCTTGCTAGTAAAAGTCGGCAAGCCAGCATTGATCTGAGCCACTCCATCTGTGTATGCTACCAGACCAGTTGACAGCGCTGTGGCTCCATCTGAGAAAGTGAGGCTGGACTGAGCTAGACTTTCCAAGTTAGTAGACAGCTTTTGGCTACCGTTTGCCAGTTCCTGACTGCCTTCGGCCAATTTAGCTGTGCCATCGGCAGCTGTTCCAAGTCCACCTTTTAGCTTATCCATACTCGCAAAAAGGCTTGTCACATAGCTGTTTGTAATCTTCTGACTGACCGATTGCTTCATCGAAGTCATGGCAGAATCGCTCATTTTGCTGGCGATAAAACTATGACCACTGGATGTTTGGTAGTGGATCGTAACTTGCTTAGGCTGATTGCTCAAGATACTAGCCGCATTGGCTGATAGATCCTTAGGAAGAGTCACCACCATGTAATAGTCGCCCTTTTCCAATCCCTTCTCTGCCTGATCCTTATCCACAAAATGAAAATCCATCGCTGCATTTTTCTTCATATCTTGAACCATATCTGAACCAATGGACAAGTCTTTTCCATACAAGCTCGCCTTCTGGTCCTGATTGACCACCGCTACTGGCAAATCAGAAAGTTTGCCATACGGATCCCACATAGAGCTCAAAAAAATCACATTATACAAGGCTGGAATCAAGGCAACCCCCAGCATGACTACAATAATCTTCGGTTTTTTGAAGATGGCTTTCCATTCTTTGAACATCTCTTCTCCTTTTTTATACACATTGTCTAAAAATTTGATATAATAGATTATACACAATAAAAAAATTAAGGCAAGCAGAAAATTCTGTTTTTGTACACCTTGTCTAATTTTGTATAATTCAATGACAAAGGAAAAATTAAAATGACGGAAAGTAATAAACGTAAAAAAACCAAGGCCATCATTGAGAAGGCTATGGTTGACTTATTGCATCAAGAATCTTTTGACCATATTACAACAGTCGAATTGGCGCGAGCTGCCGGTATCAGTCGCAGTAGCTTTTATACCCATTACAAGGATAAATATGATATGATTGAGCGCTATCAGCAAGGCCTCTTTCATCAACTAGAATATATCTTTGAACACAATCGAGAAGATGTTGCAGTCGCTATCACAGAGGTCTTTCAGTTCCTGACCCAAGAGCCTCTTCTGGCTGCTCTCTTGACGGAAAACGGTACTAGAGAAATCCAAAATTTCCTACGCCATAAGCTCCAATCCTTACTTTCCCAAATCCTACAGGAACGGTTTCGCAATAAAGCTTTCAATCAAATCGAAAAGGAATACGGCATCGTTTACCTCGTCAATGCCTTCTTTGGCGTCTACCAGATGTGGATCGCCCGAGGTAGTAAGGAAAGCCCAGAACAAATGGCTAATCTTCTTTTAAAGATGCTATAAAACTCAACAACTAATAAAGGCTGGGACAAGATATCCCAGCCTCTTTTTGTTAGTCGAATAAAAAAGAAGCCGAAATCGGCTTCTGAATAAATTTCCAATAGAAATTAAAGCATTTTGTTGTAGAATTCAACGACAAGTGCTTCGTTGATTTCTGGGTTGATTTCATCGCGTTCTGGCAAGCGAGTCAATGAACCTTCCAATTTTTCAGCGTCGAATGATACGAATGCTGGACGTCCAAGAGTTGCTTCAACAGCTTCAAGGATTGCAGGAACTTTCAATGATTTTTCGCGAACTGAGATCACTTGACCTGGAGTTACGCGGTATGATGGGATATCAACGCGTTTGCCGTCAACAAGGATGTGACCGTGGTTTACGAATTGACGAGCTTGACGACGAGTAGTCGCAAGACCAAGACGGTAAACAACGTTATCCAAACGGCGTTCCAAAAGAAGCATGAAGTTGAAACCAAGGATTCCGCCTTTGATTTTTGTAGCTTGCACGAACAAGTTACGGAATTGTTTTTCACCTACACCGTAAGTGAAACGAAGTTTTTGTTTTTCAGCCAATTGCAAACCGTATTCTGACAATTTAGAACGGTTGTTTGGTCCGTGTTGTCCTGGTACGTAGTTACGACGTGCCAATTCTTTACCTGTACCTGTAAGTGAAAGGCCAAGGCGACGAGCTTGTTTCCAAGATGGTCCTGTATAACGTGACATATGTATGTCCTCCTAAAAATAAAAATATTTCGGTGGAAATAGTCACTTAGAAAGCCCTGATTCGTGCAGATGCCCTTCGCCTAAACAGCCAAGGTTACTTGTCATAAGACACCTGTTGACGAGCTTCATGCTTTCCTGCTGCTATTTCACACAAAGGCTATTGTACCATGAATACAGTCAAAAGTAAAGACTATTCTACAAAAAATCAAGCCCAGAGGCTTGATTAAAGTCATTTTTAGAAAACAAGGCAGCTTACAGCCCCAAAAGCTTCAAAATCTCCTGCTTGTATCGGAGCTTCTGCAGTTCCTTATCCTCGCTGTCTGACCAAGTCAGCTGGAGATCTGCTACGATTTGTCCAGGCCGATTTTTCAGAATATAGATACGGTCGCTGAGAGCCAGAGCTTCCTCGATGCTATGAGTAATGAGGAGAGTCGTCAGGCCTAGCCTACGATGAATATCCAGATACCAAGCGTGCAGCTCCATCTTGGTCAGCTCATCCAAGGCACTAAAGGCCTCGTCCAGAAGAAATAGCTTATGACCGAACATATAGGTCCGCAGCAGAGCCACGCGCTGCCGCATCCCCCCGCTCAGTTCATGTGGATACTTGTCTGCCACATCAAAGAGCCCGAACTCCTTCAAAATCTGAGTCGCCTGCTCCGTCGCTGCCTTTTTGGATACTTTTCGGATTAAGAGGGGCAAGATGACATTGCCCAGCACCGTCTTGTGCTCCAGCAACAAGTCCTTCTGCAGCATATAACTCACCCGGCCCTTGGGATTTTCCTGCCCGTCTAGGATAATCCTGCCCGACTGGACCTCCAAAATCCCAGCAATCAGATTAAAGAGGGTCGTTTTCCCGACTCCACTAGGCCCCAAAATCGCTACGACCTGGCCTGCTTCTACCTCTAGGCTGATATCTTTCAAAATCTGCTGCTCATCATAAGCATAACTTACATTTTCAAGTTTAATTTCTGTCATTATTTTATATAATCGTTGCTAAATCCCTTGTCACTCAAGTCATTGTTCACGATGCCATTGTCCTTGGTCCATTTGTAAAAGGCATTCCAGCGGCTAGCCTCAAACTGACCCCACTTGTCCTTATCTGATGCATATTGCTCGGACAGATATTTTTGGGAAGCCAAGACAAAGTCACGCTTATTTTTTAACTCTGGCGCATGCTTGATTAAAATATCCGCTGCTTCTTCAGGGTGCTCCATGGCATATTGATAGCCCTTCTTGATGGCCTGTAAAACCTTTTTCGCCTCGTCTGGATTCTTCTTCAGATAGTCATTATTGGCAATGATGACTGGAGAATAATAGTCGAACTCCTTGACATAGTCCTTCATGTAAAAGAAATTAGTATCCATGCCCTGAGTCTCTGCCATGATGCCGTCCCAGCCGTGGTAAATCCAGGCTGCATCAAACAAGCCATTTTCAATCGGCGTAATAGAGTTGGAATCGTTGTTGGGAACTTTTTCCACTTCATCAAACTGACCGCCTTGGCTTTCTACCAAAGTTTTGAGCATGCCCAGCTCCACTGGATCATTCCATGTACCGTATTTCTTGCCAGCCAGATCCTTAGGACTTGTAATCCCTGCAGACTTCTTAGAAATAATGCCCGAAGTATTATGCTCTACGATGGCCGCAACGGCCGTGATTTCTGCGCCCTTATCCAGTTTTTTAGCCATGGAGTCCTGGAAGTAAATACCAAAAGGCGCCTTGCCATTGATAATCAGATCTGAACTGCTATCTTCAGGCGGTAACTTGATATCCACATCCACACCTGCTTCCTTAAAGTAGCCCTTTTCCTGAGCTACATAGAGGCCGGTATGATTGGTGTTTGGTGACCAGTCTAGGATAAAATCAATCTTTTTATCCTTACTAGCAGACTCTGAGCCTGACTTGCTGCAAGCCGCTAAGCCGAAGATAGACACGGCAGCCAAGCCTGCCAAGAACATTTTATAAGTTTTTTTCATTATAATCCTCTTTTCTTTTTTGGAAATAGCAGAGCTGAGCTCCTATTTCCACTTAATAACATATTTTTCACTGACAGCCACCAGCTTCATCCCCAGAAGACTGATAACCGAAACTAATATGATAATGGCAAACATAGTATCGTACTGGAAAAGTTTCTTGGACTGAATCATGTAAACACCCAAGCCTTCAAAACCGCCCAGCCATTCGGAAACCACAGTCGTAATAAAGGCATAGGAAACACTGACGCGCAAGCCCGCATAGAAATAGGGCAAACTAGCTGGAATCTTAAAATGCCAAAGAATCTGCCAGCGATTGGCCTGCATAAGCTCAAAGAGAGTCAGAGTATCTCGATCACAATGCCGAAAACCATCCAGAATACTGACGATAATCGGAAAAGTAGTCGTCAAAATAATCAGCACAATTTTAGGCAAAATCCCATAACCCAGCCAGAGAACCAGAATTGGCGCCAAAGCAATGGTCGGAATCGTCTGCACTACGACCATCATAGGGTAAATCAAATCATTGAGCCAGCTCATGCTGTCCATGAGCACAGCTAGTATACAGGCCAAGATGACACCCAAGACTAACCCCAGCAAGGCTACTTTTAAGGTGGCCCAGCTATGACTTGCTAGAAAGCCCGCATCTCTGATAAAAGCCTGACCGATTTCCAGAGGCGTCGGCAGGATAAACTTGGGCAAGAGCTTGAGCCAGCCCATGACCTGCCAGATGACAAGGATTCCCAGCATACCCAAAAGGCTAATCTGCTGCCGCAGGATATTTTTCAAGTTTTTCATCAATACTTAAAATCTTTCCATAGTTTATTTTCACATTAGCAAAAACATTGTCTGCCTGAGTACCTGCAAGTTCAATCGCCTGCTGCAGAATAGGAAATAAGGTCTCCCATTCCCCTTCTAGAACGGTCTCAAAGGGCGTCACGACCATCTTCACTGGCTGTTTTTGCAAAAACTCAATTACTTCCTCTATGACTGCTAAACGATTCACATCATGTGACAAAGGAAGAATTTGTAACGCAATGCTGGCTTTCATCTCTTCACCTCCTTACTTTCATGCTTCATCTGAGAATAATGTATGCAGATAGGATTAAAATTCACAAGAAAATAACTTGGTTTTTAAACAAAAAGACAGCGAGCTCCCTTTATAAACACCTTGCTTTCCATACAAAAACACCTTTTCCAATATGGAAAAGGTGTTGCATGCATCAGTAAACTAAAGATTGGTGAATAATTCCCCATTTTAGCAAAACCACAAGGTCTTTACAAATACAATTCCCTACGCTGGCATTACCCAGATCAGGTGCGGTCGAAGCTTACACTTCCTCTCAGACTGTACACAGACTCCCATATATAGGATTATGATAACGCAATCATCAGCAAATGTCAAGATTGGAGCTTGGGCTCACTACTTTTCAACGATAAGTGAAGCAAACGATCATCAATTAGCCAAACTCTCCTTTCGTAGCCAACAAAGACTCCATAGCCCTGATATTCTTTGGCTCACTTGTGGATAAGATGGTTTCAAAACCCAGTTCAGCTGCCGTATCCAAGTTAGTTTGAATGTCATCAATAAAGACTGACTCTGTTGGATCAATCCCGTATTTTTTCAGCAGCTTTTGATAAATCTCTGGCTCTGGTTTGACAACCCCGACTTCTGAGGAAAGGATATAGCCCGACAGCAGTGGAAAGATGGACAACAAACCAGCTTTTTCAATATGGTAAAAAATCTCGCAAGTAGTTGACAGGATGTAAATGCGATAGCCTCGATCAGCCCATAAGCCAATCTGCTCCTGTAAACCACTGTAAACCTCCACAACCTCATACCAATTGTAGAAGATATTCTGAACAGTAGGATGGTAGGAGTCATCCAGCTGAACTAGCACTTTATCACAAGCTTCTTTCAATCTCAGCTCTCCCTTGTCTGTTTGATGCCAGACACCCGAATCAAAAATAGCCTGTCTAAGAATCTGTCGACGCTCTTTCTCAGGTTCGAAAGAGGTCAAGATTTTTTCAGAATTCCATTCAATCAAGACATTTCCTAAGTCAAAAACCAAATTTTTTATCATTTCTTTCACCAGCCCTTTCTCTATATGTAGGAGCTTTTGTAAGTTCTAGCTCATGCCATTGCA
Source organism: Streptococcus sp. 27098_8_73 (assembly GCF_041432495.1). Classification (NCBI taxonomy): domain Bacteria; kingdom Bacillati; phylum Bacillota; class Bacilli; order Lactobacillales; family Streptococcaceae; genus Streptococcus; species Streptococcus sp. 27098_8_73. The sequence continues at coordinate 47,731 of NZ_JAPVZT010000004.1, read as the reverse complement.
AATCCGCTATTTCAGCTGGTCTTAACCATCCTTAGTATAGCATGTTTAGATTAAGAAAAATCCCAGAAATGAACTGTTCCTCAAAGTTGGGTTTTACCCAACTCTAGGAAGCAATACAAAGTTCTGGAATCACCTATTATTCTTAGTCAAAATAGCGAATTAAATTTTTCTCTGTCAAAATATCTGAGTAAGTATAGGACTCCACATAGGTGTTGGCAATTTCACCCGGCTGCCCCCCTTCATTTTCATACTCAACGATAAATAGAGAAGGATATACTTCAATCAAACGACCTTGTTTACTTTTTTGGCGCTTACGCCCATTTTCCAAGGTCATTTCCACCATCTGCCCCTCGTGAGCCTTGATGTCCTCCTTGATTTTCTTCATTTTTGCCACATCTGTAAATGCATCACTCATTCTATACATCCTCTCTTTTAGAAATACTTGAAAATTTATTATATTCTTTTTGGAAAATTAGCTCAACCGTACCACGCGCTCCGCTCCGGTTTTTCTCAATAATGACTTCAACCTTATTGTTAGGAATGCCTTCCTCTTCCTCACCGGCCCGTTCATAATAGTCGTCTCGGTAAAGAAAGGCTACGATATCCGCATCCTGCTCGATAGACCCAGACTCCCGAATATCAGACAGTACTGGGCGCTTGTCCTGCCGTTGCTCCACGCCACGCGAGAGCTGACTCAGCGCAATAACCGGCACCTTGAGTTCCTTTGCTAAAATCTTAAGCTGGCGGGAAATTTCCGAAACTTCCTGCTGGCGATTTTCACGACCCGTTCCTGTAATCAATTGCAGGTAGTCAATCAAAATCAGGCCAAGATTGCCTGTCTCTTGAGACAACTTGCGAGCCCGCGAACGAATCTCTGTAATCCGAATCCCCGGCGTATCATCAATATAAATACTCGCATTAGCCAGATTCGCCGTCGCAATGGTATATTTCTGCCACTCTTCATCTGTCAACTGCCCTGTACGGATAGAGTGAGAATTAATCACTCCTTCTGAAGCCAGCATCCGGTCGACCAGACTCTCTGCCCCCATTTCTAGGGAGAAGATAGCCACCGTCTTATCCAGCTTGGTCCCGATATTCTGGGCGATATTGAGGGCAAAGGCCGTCTTTCCGACCGCAGGACGAGCAGCTAGGATGATTAACTCTTCTTCGTGCAAACCCGTCGTCATCTTATCCAACTCACGGTAACCCGTCGCAATCCCCGTAATATCAGTAGTTTGCTGAGAACGGGCTTCTAGATTAGCAAAATTAAGATTTAGAATATCTTGAATATTTTTAAACCCACTGCGGCTGGCCGTTTCGCTGACATCAATCAGAGCCTTTTCTGCCCCTGCAATGATTTCCTCGGATGGTCTTTCCCCATCATAGGCTTGATTGATGGATTCCGTCAAACGGGAAATCAAGCGGCGTAAGATTGCTTTTTCAGAAACGATCTTGGCATAGTACTCTGCATTGGCAGAAGTCGGCACAGAATTAACGACCTCCACCAGATAGCTCAAGCCACCAATATTCTGCAGGTCTCCTTGGCTATCCAAAATATTGCGAACGGTGGTCGCATCAATAGCATCCCCACGATCCGCCAAGTCAATCATGGCCTTAAAAATCAGACGATGGGCATATTTAAAGAAATCTCCAGGCTCAATATATTCACGGACAAAGACCAGTTTGCTCTCATCGATGAAAATGGCCCCTAGTACAGACTGCTCTGCTAAAATATCTTGAGGCTGAGCTCGCAACTCATCAATCTCTGCCATAGGTGAATCCTTCCTTTATTCCCTTTCTACCCTTCCGTAACCCGCAGGCGAATCACACTTGTCACATCTTGGTAAATCTTTACAGGAACATCAATCAAACCAATCGAACGAATGGGAGAATCAACCTTGATATTCCGTTTATCAATTTTTAGACCAAATTGCTTTTGTAGTTCATCAGCAATTTTTTTGTTGGTAATCGAACCGAAAGTCCGTCCGTCTGGTCCGACTTTCTCTGTAAAAGCCACGACCGTTGTTTCTTCTTCCAACTTAGCCTTAATAGCTTGAGCTTCTGCCACCATCTCTGCGTGAGCCTTTTCCTGAGATTTTTGCTTTCCTCTCAGCTCACCGATAGCTTGTGCATTGGCTTCCTTAGCCAGATTTTTCTTAATCAGGAAATTTTGAGCATAACCAGTAGGTACTTCCTTGATTTCCCCTTTTTTCCCTTTTCCTTTTACATCCTCTAAAAAAATAACTTTCATTTTATTTCTCCTTTTCTATTGATTCCTCATTATCCATCACTTGATCCATAATCTCTTGATTTAGGCATTGAGTGACTTCAGCAACCGTTTGATCGCTAACTTGCGCTGCTGCTAGATTAAAGTGGCCACCACCACCCATTTTCTCCATAATCCGCTGAACATTGATCTTACTGCGACTACGAGCTGAAATGGATACGTAACCCTCGGTATTCCTGCTGACCACAAATGTTGCTTCAATGCCCGACATGGCAAGCATGGTATCAGCCGCCTTACTGATGACGACTGTATCATAGCTGGCATTTTCAGCACCCGCTGCTACAATCACATTTGGCAAAAGCTTCTTACCTGTCAAAATCAGCTCATTGACTGCTCGATACTCTTCAAAATTCGTCGAAGAAATATCCTGAATGACTACACTATCACTGCCGCGAGCCCGCAAATAACTAGCTACATCAAAGGTTCTACTCGTTACTCTGGAGGTAAAATTCTTGGTGTCTAGCATAATCCCAGCCATGAGCAGGCTGGCTTGAATTTTATTCAGGCGATTTTTCTTGGAATTTTGAAACTGAATCAACTCCGTTACCAATTCACTGGCACTGCTAGCCCCACTTTCGATATAGGCGATGACCGCATTTTCAGGAAAATCCTCATCACGACGGTGATGATCCACCACAATCGTCTGACTAAATCGGTCAAACAATTCTCTTGAAAGCGTTAAGGCCAACTTCGAGTGGTCCACCATTATTAAGAGTGAGCGACTGGTCACTCGGTTTACGGCTTCTGAGATCGGCAAAAGATAATCAGCGCCTTCTGACGTCAATTTTTGAATAGAGCGATAGATATCTGAACCCATCTGTTGGTCATCATACACAACATAGGATTTCTCAATGATATTGCTAGCAAAAAGCTGCATACCCACTGCGGAGCCTAAGGCGTCCAAATCAAGATTGCGATGACCAACCACGAAAACCTGATCTACACTCTTGATTTTATCTGAAATAGCTGCCATCATAGCCCTCGTACGCGTGCGTGTACGTTTGACAGATGCAGCCGTTCCACCACCAAAGTAAACTGGATTCTTGTTCTCGTCATTCTCTTTGACAACCGCTTGGTCACCACCTCGGACCTCAGCTAGGTTAAGATTAAGGAGGGCAATCTTACCAATTTCATCATGCTTACCATCCCCATAAGAAAAGCCCATACTAAGCGTCAGAGGAAGTTTTCGATTCTTGGCTTCTGTCCGAAATTGATCAATGATCGAAAATTTACTATCCATCAGTTGTTCCAAAACCGTATAATCCGTGAAAAGATAATAACGATCCATTCCCACCCGACGGTAGAACATATGAAATTGCTCAGAAAACTCTGCTACAAAGTTAGCTACAAAACTATTGATATGACTGATATCTGAATCTGATACAGCATCTTCCAAATCATCATAATTATCAACTGAGACAACACCGATAACTGGTCGCGTCGTAACGAGCCCAACTGTTGCTTCATACTCACTTGATGCATCAAAAAAGTACAGGACACTGGAAGCTGAATCAAAATAAACAGAATATTGATTGTCTCCTACTGTTGCGTAGCTACCCGATTTCGAAGCAGCAAGCTGGATAATTTCCTGAAGGAGATCACTATTTAGCTCCCCATCATCCGTTGTAAAAATCAATTCAGCATAAGGATTGAACCAGTCCACATCTCCACTATTTTCATTGATTTTAATCACACCAACTGGCATCTTATCCAGCAAAGAAGCTAAACTTCCCTCTGCTTGATGATTGACATAGCGAATCTGCTCAAGCTCGTCCAATTCGGTCACTCTTTGCTGCTGTATAAATAGCCAAACCAAGAGCACCAGCACTATGAAAAGAGACACCAGCATAGGCAAACTATCACCAAAAAGGCGTAGACAAATAGCTAATATGATAAAGGAAGTAAACCCCACTATCGCAAAGTGGCTCGGGGAAAAACGAATTCTTTTCATTAAAAAACCTCTTATTGCGCCATTTTACCATATTTTCTTAAAAAAAGCGAGTTTTCACTGTCCTTGGATACTTGTAAAGCAAGAAAGACTCAAATCCTAGATCTATTCTTAAACAAATATTCACAATCAATTTACAAGATGTGTAAATCTTGTAAATTTTATTAAACAAAAAATTGACAGTATTTGTAAATATTTCTCTATATAAAAGAGATTTTTTGTAAACAGATATTTACAATTCTGTAAATTATATAAAAACGTACTATCAGTAAGATAGTACGTTAATATGCTATGATTTTGCTTTGTTTTTAGAAATGCTTCTAGACTTGCCTTCTAAGTAAACCATCAAAATAGAAATATCTGCTGGATTGACACCCGAAATACGACTTGCCTGACCAATCGTTTCTGGATTGATTTTCTTAAACTTCTGCCGCGCTTCTGTCGCAATGGAGTCAATATCATCCCAGTCAATATTAGCTGGAATCCGCTTTTCTTCCATACGTTTCATCTTCTCAACCTGATCAAGGGCTTTAGAAATATATCCTTCGTACTTAATCTCTGTCTCAATTAGCTCGATAATCTTTTCATCCAATTCTTCTGCCGCTGGACCAATGAATTGAACCACATCTTGATAAGACACTTCCGGTCTCCGCATAAATTCTTTGGCTGTCACTGCATCTGTCAGAGCTTTAAAGCCAAGCGCTTCTATCTTAGCATTGGTTTCCTTGACAGGTTTCAACTTGATAGACTCCAAGCGCTTCATCTCATTGTCAAATTGATTCTTTTTAATCTCGAAACGAGCCCAGCGCTCATCATCTACAAGACCAATTTCTCGGCCAATCTCTGTCAAACGCATATCAGCATTGTCATGTCGGAGAATCAAACGGTATTCCGCTCGGCTAGTCAAGAGGCGATAAGGTTCTACAGTCCCCTTGGTCACCAAATCATCAATCATGACTCCAATGTAACCATCACTACGCTTCAAGATCAACTCTGGCTTTCCTTGGATCTTCAAGGCCGCATTAATCCCAGCAATAATCCCCTGACCTGCAGCTTCTTCATAGCCAGAAGTTCCATTGGTTTGACCTGCTGTAAAGAGCCCTGAAATCTTTTTGGTTTCCAAGGTTGCCCGCAACTGGTGAGGCATAATCATATCGTACTCAATGGCATAGCCTGTCCGCATCATCTCAGCATTTTCTAAACCTTTGATAGAGTGAACCAAGTCCTTTTGTACATCTTCTGGCAGACTGGTTGACAGCCCCTGCACATAAACTTCTTCTGTATCACGACCCTCAGGCTCTAAGAAAAGCTGGTGGCGTTCCTTATCCGCAAAACGGACGATCTTATCCTCAATAGACGGGCAATAGCGAGGTCCCACACCCTTAACGATACCTGAAAACATAGGAGCACGGTGCAGGTTATTTTGGATAATTTCATGACTTTCTGCATTGGTATAAGTCAACCAGCAAGGCACTTGATCTTTCACATAGTCTTCATCACGAGATGTGTATGAAAAATGATTGGCCTTTTCATCACCTGGCTGAATCTCGGTCACATCATAATTGATAGATGACGCCTTAACACGTGGAGGTGTTCCTGTCTTAAAACGACCAATTTCAAAGCCTAGATCCCGCAGGTTATCAGCCAAAGGAATGGCTGCCAGACTGTGATTAGGACCTGACGAATACTTGAGATCACCAATGATAATTTCTCCCCGCAAGGCTGTTCCAGTTGTAACAATGACGGCTTTAGCTGCATATTCCTGTTGCGTCGCTGTTTTAACACCAATTACTTTACCATCTTCAACCAAGATTTCATTAATCATGGTTTGTCGCAAAGTCAAATTTTCTTGATTTTCAACAGTCTTGCGCATTTCTTTAGAATAGAGCTCTTTATCTGCCTGCGCTCGAAGAGCCCGAACAGCGGGTCCTTTACCAGTATTGAGCATTTTCATCTGGATATAGCTCTTGTCAATATTCTTGGCCATCTCTCCGCCCAAAGCATCTACTTCACGAACGACAATGCCTTTTGCAGACCCTCCGATAGAGGGATTACAAGGCATAAAAGCCAGCATCTCAATATTGATGGTTGCCAAAAGAACTTTACAACCCATTCGACTAGCAGCAAGCGATGCCTCAACTCCAGCATGCCCTGCTCCAATCACGATAACATCATAACTTTCAGTAAAATTGTGTGTCATTTCTTTTTCCTTCATTTTTTCACCAAAAAAGGCCAAGTCTCTAGAAGTGCAGGACAAAAAAGCCTGCAACATCCATGAGCTTTGACCATCATAGGTATTGCTTATCTTATTGTAGCAAATTGAGCGAAATTGTCAATCTAAAGCAACTAAGATTGGCGAATCGCTTCAAAAGCTTCTTTATCAATCTCGACAGATTCAGAGAATGCGTCTAGAACAATCCCTCTTAATGGAAATCTCCCTCTGCCTTCAACTGCAAACAAACAATCTGTGACAGGCAGTTGCAACCAAGAAAAGCGATCATAGTATTCTTTTGGAATCTCTTGCTCGTTTGAGAAACAGGGATAGAAATAATCATCTCCCTTTTGCAGAATATCGGGTTTTAGGCGAACACCTTCTTGACCTTCACTTTCATCCATTAGATAAGCATTGAAGGGAACCCAAACTTTAGATTGCTTTAATGCCTTAAATAATGCCTCTATAGATTCTGTCGTTTTCTCATGCAAATACTGCTTCTTGTAGTCAGAAAGAGTTTCAAGTCTGTCCTTCTCATCAGTCTTTTTCTTAAAAAATTGAAACATTCTCGTTCCTCTTGTAGTTACTTAAATGTACTGCAAGACTTGACCATTTTTATAAGCTCTGTCAATCAATCCCCCACCTAAACACTCTTCTCCATCATAGAAAACGACTGCTTGGCCTGGAGTAACGGCCCTTTGTGGTTGATCGAAGTTGACAATAGCCTTGTCACCCTTTACAGTAACTGTCACCTTGGAATCTGGCTGCCGGTAACGGAACTTAGCTGTACATTCCATAGTAAATTCTTCCGGCATTTCTTTCGTGAAATGAACCTGACTAGCGTCAAGGCTGGTTGACATTAAATGGTCATGATAGAATCCTTGACCAACATAAAGAATATTTTGGCTAAGGTCTTTTCCGACCACAAACCAAGGTTCGTTGTCACCGCCCTGCTGACCACCAATTCCAAGACCGCCCCGCTGGCCAATGGTATAATACATTAGTCCTGCGTGCTGACCCATATCTCGGCCATCCATTGTCATCATGCGACCAGGCTGGGCTGGTAAATATTGGCTCAGAAATTCTTTAAAATTCTTCTCACCAATGAAGCAAATACCAGTTGAGTCTTTTTTCTTAGCAGTGGCTAAGCCGGCTCTTTCAGCAACCGCTCTAACTTCTGGCTTTTCTAAATGACCCAGAGGAAACATAGTCTTCTGAAGTTGTTCCTGTGATAGCTGGCTTAAGAAGTAGGTCTGATCCTTATTGTTGTCCTTGCCACGCAGCATGTGAACCAAGCCATCTTGGTCTCTCTTAACCTGAGCATAGTGACCCGTTGCAACGTAATCTGCACCCAGTGTCAAGGCATAGTCAAGGAAGGCTTTAAACTTGATTTCCTTGTTACACATGACATCTGGATTTGGAGTCCTACCAGCTCGGTATTCCGCCAAGAAGTATTCAAAAACGCGATCCCAGTACTCTTTCTCAAAGTTGACAGAGTAGTAAGGAATGCCAATCTGGTCTGCAACAGCTGCTACATCCTTGTAGTCTTCTGTGGCTGTGCAGACACCAAATTCATCTGTGTCGTCCCAGTTTTTCATGAAGATGCCAATCACATCGTAACCTTGCTCTTTCAAGAGCAAGGCAGTTACTGATGAATCAACACCTCCGCTCATACCAACAACGACACGAGTCTTAGAGTTATCACTCATTGTGTTCTCCCATCTTTTCGTTATTTCACGATTGAAGGTCGTGCTGTGCTTTCAACGATTGAAGGTCGCTTGAGCAAGGTCTATTATAGCATGATTTAGCAAGGAGAACAACGAATAACCTTTGGCTCAATCTAATGAGCTTTATAAGTTGTCAAGTAGGTTTGCATTGTTGTAAACATCTTGATATAGAAACCATGTGCTCTAACTAAGAATTTACTCGTAATTACAAAAAGGGACTAGAATATGAACTCCAATCCCTGTAAATATAATTTTTCCTAAAGTTTTAATACCAGCCATTTGCTAACCAGAAATTTTTAGCAGCCGACCATGAGCCATAGCGACCTGCTACATAAGCATCCGCTGTCTTCTCTTGATTTTCTGGTGATAAATCTCCATTTAGATAGGCGATAGTCAACTGATAGCGACCATAGTATTGCCCATTTTGCGCTGTATAACTGCCGCTGGATTCTTTTTGAGCAATCCACTCCTTAGCCTCTGCATCCTCAGTACTCAAGCCAGAACTTGGGTTTACAGTAGATTGCTCAGCCTTATCTGATTTTTCAACAGTCACCTGCTCATATACATCATCGTCCAGTTCTAAAACCTGACCAACACTAATCAGATTGATATTGCTAATCTTGTTTTTTTGCGCAATCTTGTCAACAGTCGTCTGATGAGAAGCAGCAATCGCGGACAAGGTATCACCTGACTTGACAGTATAACTTTCTGCATTGGCTACAATCGGAAGCAAAACAGCGGCTCCTGCCATCAAACTGAGCAAGCCTGCTTTCATCATTCTATTTTTAAAATACAAATTCATGTTTAGAATTCTCCTTTTCTGTGATATATCTATCCTAAAGCAAAAGTATTACAGAACTTTATTACTTTGATGAATTATATTACAGACTATTGAAGAACTTGTAAAAACAGACATATATTATAAAGCTTTTTTGATGATGTAAAGCCTATGCTGAACTATCTATATGTTTTTTGCTCCATTTAAATCGAACTCTATCATAGAAGAAAAATAAAACTATTCCTAAAATGAAAGCTGCAGTTCCTTCCTTTAATCCCCTTGGAACAAATGATAAAGTAACTCTACCTGCTCCTCTGTTCACATCAAGTTTCATAAAACCATTCTGCGCACGTTTTAACGGTACCTTCTTGCCATCTACACTAGCTGTCCAGCCCTTATCATAAGGAATGGTGAAAAAGAGAGAACTATCTCTATCCGCGTGATAATCAACCGTTACCGTATTGGATTTTGTCGTCACAGAAACCTCTTGTTCTTTCAATTTACTTATGAGTTGCTGATATTTATTTACATCCACAGAGAAAAACTCTGGCTGGTTAAAAAAGACAGTTCGATTCTCTGGGAAAGAAAATTGGATAGAAACCGTCTGTGCTTCCTTAAAGTAGCCAATATTCAAAAATGGAAAAACATTATGGGTCGGGTAACGATTCGTGATTCCATTTACAGTGATATTGACATCGGTTTGATTATCGTTTGAAAAATCAAGATCTGCAAGGTTGACATAGACTTGACTACCTGCAGGCACCTCAATTGTATAAGTGACGCTAGCATAGCTTAATTGAGTGTCATTTTCAATGCTTGCAGTTACTTTCCCTTCAGTTTCTTCCTCATTACCAGCTATAGAAATTCGCTCATAATATTTATGATCCAAACCCGATAGTTGATTTAAAAAGGCTGTCTGATTGTCGAGCGTTAAATTAGTGAACTTGACATCTTTGTAAACATCATTGGTTAAGAAAGCCAAACCCAAAGCATAATTATTTTCATACAATGTCATTGATCGCTCAGTCTTATCTGCAGAAAAACCAAATTTCTGCGGATCTGTTTCAGACAAGTTATACTTTACAGCAAAAAGGCTATCCATCAAAATGCTATTATTTTGATAGCGGAGATTAAGGTTAGTTCCTGCTGATTTAAAACCTAACTTATCTAACGTCGAGCTAGCTTGCGTGTTCCTGACTGATGAGAATTGAGAAATTCCATTATAATTAAATTTCATACTGTCATTCCCAGTCTGAGGATCAAGCCTCTCTGTTCGAAAGAAATCTATGTTTTCTTTCTTACTATAATTGACAAGGCTGTCAATTTCGTTCATCTTTTTCGAATAGGATGAACGACTTGCAAAAACCCATTCTTTAGCAATTCCATCAACCTGATAATAAGCGTTTAAGGTAAGCTCAAAAACCACAAAAAACAGTAAAGATAGTGTAAACATACTTTGCCTAACGTGACAACGAATAAAAGCGAAGCTGATTAAGAGATAGGCAAAGAAAAACTCTAAGGTAAAAATGTAATTTTCAGGACCAAGAAAATCATAGCGTTTACTATGGTATAAAGTGGCTAGAAAACCAAAAGAAATGAGCAGAAAGCTAAGGAATACTTGCCACCATTTAACTTCCTCCAAACGATTGAGCGTTTCTGCAGCCATCAAAATGATAAAAAGAGAAAAAAGCCAAGAATAGCGATGTAAAAACATATTTGGCGCATGCATTCCCTGCCAGAGTAAATCCAAATACTGCAGTCGAAAACTCACTATAAAAATGCCAATCAAAAAAATGTAGGCCAGTTTCACGCGAAGCTTAATACTTTTTATCGTGAAAAATAAGATACTTAAAATAAGAGGAAATAGACCAACATAAATCATAGGAATAGAGCCATACTTAGTTGTATCAAAACTTCCTATAAAATTTTTAGCAAAAATATCTAGATACCAACTTTTCTCAGTAAACAAGCCTTCAACCTTTGTCAAGGTCTCACCATGTGAACTCAGATCTAGATAGGTTGGCAAAATCATAATTAAACTAGTAAGCCCTGCTAATATTGACACGATAGCAAAATCAGGAAAAGACCGAATCCTGGCCTTAAAGTCCCAAGAAAGCTGAACGAGGTACCAAAGAACTAAAAACAGGGCCATCATATAGCCAAAATAATAGTTTTGGATAAAGAGAATTGACAAGCTTGTAAAGTATAAAACTCTCCCTTGTCCATTCATCAACTTGTGTAAACCAAAGATGATAAGAGGCACCAATATAAATACATCTAACCAAGTTTTTATTTCTAGTTGACTGACTGAGAAACTCATCAAGGCAAAGGAAGTTGACAGAATCAAGATTAGTGTGTCTGGAATTTTTTTAAAGATCCCTTTAATACTAATACAAGTTGTCAAGCCAATCAAACCAAACTTGATAAGAGTAAACAAGTAGACCGCATCCGGCATTGATTTTAAATCGAAAAAGTAGACGAAGGGGGAAAGGAAACTTCCTAGATAATAGCTGGAGAGAGCATAAAAATTTTGCCCTAATCCACTTGAAAATGTGTAAAAAAGACTATCCGTTCCATGAAGGATATTCCTCAATGTCGTATCAAATACGACATACTGATGGAAGCCGTCTCCAAGTAACGGCGAAGTATCGCTTCCCCAGTAAATACCTTGACTCAGATAAACGAAACACATAATGAGAAAAGGTAAGGTGAAGGAAGCTAAATAAAGCCAATTTTTCTTAAAAAAATATCTGATTTTTTCCATGTTTCTTATAGAGAAAGAGGCCGAAACGTTGTTTCATGCCTCTGTAAACTTCTGTCAACTTATGTTGACAACTTATTAATCTTTCCAAAGTTCTTTGACTTTTGCCTGAACTTCTTGATTTTCCAAAAATTCATCATAAGTTTCGTCAATGCGGTCAATCACACCATTTTTTGAGAGAACGATGATATGGTTGGCCAAGGTTTGAATAAACTCATGGTCATGGCTGGCAAAAATGATCGACTCTTTAAAGTTCTTCAAACCATCATTAAGACTAGAAATAGATTCCAAATCCAAGTGATTGGTTGGATCATCCAAGACCAAAACATTTGACTTGAGAAGCATCAGCTTAGACAGCATAACCCGAACTTTTTCTCCACCTGACAAGACGTTGACAGACTTGTTAACTTCATCGCCAGAGAAGAGCATCCGCCCCAAGAAACCTCGAAGGAAGGTGTTATCATCCTCTTCCTTACTCGCAAATTGACGGAGCCAATCAAGAATAGATTCACCACCCGCAAAGTCGCGAGAATTATCTTTCGGCAAATAAGAACGACTGGTTGTAACGCCCCACTTGACAGTTCCTTCATAGTCAATATCTCCCATCAAGGCACGAATCAAGGCAGTTGTCTGGATATCATTTTGTCCAATCAAAGCTGTCTTATCGCCAGGACGCAGGATAAAGCTGATATTGTCAAGAATAGTCTCGCCATCAATCTTGACAGAAAGATTTTCTACTGTCAAGAGATCGTTCCCGATTTCACGCTCTGCTTTAAAGCTGATAAATGGATATTTTCGACTTGACGGAACAATTTCTTCCAATTCAATCTTATCCAGCATCTTTTTACGAGATGTTGCCTGTTTGGACTTGGAAGCATTGGCGGAGAAGCGAGCCACAAACTCTTGCAATTGCTTAATTTTTTCTTCTGCCTTAGCATTTCGGTCAGCGAGCAACTTAGCTGCCAATTCACTTGATTCTTTCCAGAAATCATAGTTTCCGACATAAAGTTTGATCTTACCAAAATCAAGGTCGGCCATGTGGGTACAAACTTTATTTAAGAAGTGACGGTCGTGGGATACGACAATAACTGTATTGTCAAAGTCAATCAAGAAATCTTCCAACCAAGTAATAGACTGGATGTCCAAACCATTGGTCGGCTCGTCTAGAAGCAAGACATCAGGTTTACCAAAAAGAGCCTTGGCAAGAAGAACCTTAACCTTGTCTCCGTTCGTCAATTCACTCATATTTTGGTAATGCAAGTCTTCTGGAATGTTTAGGTTTTGTAGCAATTGAGAAGCTTCGCTTTCAGCTTCCCAGCCACCCAACTCAGCAAATTCACCTTCCAGCTCAGCCGCTCGAACCCCATCCTCGTCAGAAAAGTCAGGCTTCATATAGATGGCATCTTTTTCCTTCATGATATTGTAAAGGTGCTCATTCCCCATGATAACAACATCAATGGCCCGCTCATCCTCATAGTCAAAGTGATTTTGACGCAAAACAGAAAGTCGCTCATCTGGCCCCAAAGAAATATGGCCTGTCGTCGGCTCAATATCTCCAGCTAAAATTTTCAAGAAGGTGGACTTACCCGCACCATTCGCCCCAATTAGGCCATAAGTGTTTCCTTCTGTAAATTTAATATTTACTTCATCAAATAATTTTCGATCACTGAAACGCAGTGACACATCAGATACTGTAAGCAATAATTTTCTCCTATATATGTAATCTCTTCCATTTTACTAGAAAATTCTTCTTTTTTCAAATTATTATAGGACAAAAAACTATTTTAAGAGATAAATATGCCGTAAATCTTGTAAATATACTGTAAACATATTGTCAAGTAATTGCTTTTTAAACTGCGTTTCTTCTTTTTTCTTCTAGCTTCTTCCGCATTTTCTTTGAAAATGATATAATGAGAGCAACACTAATTGAGGAGCAAGCAATGACAAAACCCATTATTTTAACCGGAGACCGTCCGACTGGAAAATTACATATTGGTCATTATGTCGGAAGTCTACGTAACCGTGTCCTTTTACAAAATCAAGACAAGTATGAGATGTTTGTTTTTCTGGCGGATCAACAAGCTCTGACAGACCATGCGAAAGATCCACAAACAATTGTAGAATCAATTGGCAATGTAGCCTTAGACTATCTGGCAGCTGGACTGGATCCCCAAAAAGCTACTATTTTCATCCAGAGTCAAATTCCAGAGTTGGCAGAACTGTCAATGTATTACATGAATTTGGTGTCTTTAGCTCGTTTAGAGCGCAATCCGACTGTCAAGACAGAAATTGCTCAGAAAGGTTTTGGAGAAAGTATCCCAACTGGATTTTTGGTTTATCCTATCTCTCAAGCTGCTGACATTACAGCCTTTAAGGCCAATTATGTACCTGTCGGAAATGATCAAAAACCAATGATTGAGCAGACACGTGAAATTGTTCGTTCTTTCAATCATGCCTATAGCTGTGAGGTTTTGGTGGAGCCTGAAGGAATTTATCCAGAAAATGAAGCAGCTGGGCGTTTACCAGGGCTTGATGGTAATGCTAAAATGTCAAAATCATTAAACAATGGGATTTATCTAGCGGATGACATGGATACACTCAAGAAAAAGGTCATGAGTATGTACACCGATCCCGACCACATCAAAGTTGAAGATCCAGGAAAAATCGAAGGTAATATGGTATTCCATTATCTAGATGTTTTTGGTCGACCAGAAGATGCTGCTGAAATTGCGGCTATGAAAGAACACTACCAACGTGGTGGTCTGGGTGATGTCAAAACTAAACGCTATCTCCTGGATATTTTAGAGCGGGAATTAGGACCAATCAGAGAGCGTCGTCTCGAATTTGCCAAGGATATGGGCCAAGTCTATGACATGCTAAAAGAAGGCAGTGATCGTGCTCGACAAGTTGCTGGACAAACCCTGTCAGAAGTCAAAAATGCAATGGGAATTAATTACTTTAAATAACGAACAATAATAGCAGATTACATCAAAAACCATCGTCTTTTGCCTGAAAAAGAGATGGTTTTTAATTTTTGCATAATAATCATTGACAAATGCCTATAGAATGGTATGATATTAACAATAAAAAGACGAGCCTTGCTCAATATATAAGAAAAGAGGAAACTGTGGATGTCTAACTGGGACACTAAATTTTTGAAAAAAGGTTTTACCTTTGATGACGTATTGCTTATTCCAGCTGAAAGTCACGTGTTGCCAAATGATGCTGATTTAAGTACAAAACTTGCTGAGAATTTAAAATTAAATATCCCAATTATTACTGCGGCTATGGATACAGTTACCGAAAGTCAAATGGCGATCGCCATTGCCCGTGCCGGCGGTCTAGGTGTCATCCACAAAAATATGTCTATTGCACAGCAGGCTGATGAAGTTCGTAAGGTAAAACGTTCTGAAAATGGTGTCATCATCGATCCATTCTTCCTGACTCCTAATCATACAATTGCTGAAGCAGATGAATTGATGGGGCGCTACCGCATTAGTGGGGTCCCAGTGGTTGAAACGATGGAAAATCGTAAATTAGTCGGTATCCTGACTAACCGTGATTTACGCTTTATTTCAGATTATAATCAACCAATTTCCAACCACATGACCAGTGAAAATCTTGTTACAGCTCCAGTCGGAACTGATCTGGCAACTGCTGAAAGAATTCTGCAAGAACACCGGATTGAAAAACTACCTTTAGTAGATGAAAACGGTCGACTTTCTGGTCTCATTACCATTAAAGATATTGAAAAAGTGATTGAGTTCCCAAATGCAGCAAAAGATGAATTTGGTCGTCTGCTAGTTGCTGGTGCGGTAGGTGTCACTTCAGATACATTTGAACGTGCAGAGGCCCTCTTTGAAGCAGGAGCAGATGCCATTGTTATTGATACAGCCCATGGTCATTCAGCTGGCGTTCTACGTAAAATTGCTGAAATTCGTGCTCACTTCCCAGATCGCACTTTGATTGCTGGAAATATTGCAACTGCTGAAGGGGCACGCGCCCTTTATGAAGCAGGTGTTGATGTGGTTAAGGTTGGAATCGGACCAGGTTCTATCTGTACAACTCGTGTCATTGCTGGTGTCGGTGTCCCACAAGTCACAGCAATCTACGATGCAGCTGCAGTCGCACGTGAATATGGAAAAACCATCATTGCTGACGGAGGCATCAAGTATTCAGGTGATATCGTAAAAGCCCTTGCCGCAGGTGGAAACGCAGTCATGCTTGGTTCCATGTTTGCTGGAACGGACGAAGCGCCAGGTGAAACTGAAATCTTCCAAGGACGTAAATTTAAAACTTACCGTGGAATGGGCTCTATCGCAGCTATGAAGAAAGGGTCCAGCGATCGCTACTTCCAAGGTTCTGTCAATGAAGCGAATAAGCTAGTTCCAGAAGGAATTGAAGGTCGTGTAGCCTATAAAGGAGCGGCTGCAGATATCGTCTTCCAAATGTTGGGCGGTATCCGTTCTGGTATGGGATATGTCGGTGCAGCTAACCTGCAAGAACTTCATGAAAATGCTCAATTTATTGAGATGAGTGGTGCTGGTTTAAAAGAAAGTCACCCTCACGATGTACAAATCACCAATGAAGCTCCAAACTACTCTGTCCAATAAAATTATAAAGAAAAACAACCTTGTCAACTCCTTGACAAGGTTGTTTTTAGTTTACAATGTTGTAAATTCAATTTACAGTTATTTTACTAATTTGTAAAGCCTACATTTTCTTATTTCTTAATTACGCCTTGACTTATCTGAAAAATATTAATATCATCTGGTAGATTATGTAAGTGATCTAAGCTGGTTGTCGTGATGAAAGTCTGGATATTTTGAGAGATAGTTTCTAGCAATTTTAATTGACGCATATTGTCAAGTTCGCTCATTACATCGTCAAGCAATAATATCGGCGTATCTTTTGTAAGACTTTCGATTAGTTTGATTTCAGCTAACTTGAGAGATAGAACAACACTACGGTGCTGGCCTTGGCTACCAAATCCGGCATCCATATCATTGATAAAAAAGTTAATATCATCTCGATGAGGTCCAACACCAGTATTTTTTTTGAAAAGGTCTCGTCTACGACTTTCTGATAAGGCTGATCGAAAAGAAGCTTCCAAATCTTCGAGACGTGAAAACGGAACAGATGACAAATACTTGATTGTCAAATTCTCTTTCCCTTGAGAAATATCGCTATGGCTTTCCTGAGCAAAACCTTCTAGCTTTTCAATAAAGTCTAAACGATGTTGCATGACACGACAACCAAAATCAATCAGTTGCTCATCTAGAACAGAGAAAAAGGTTTCATCTACCTTGTCATTGGCCTTAAGATAGGCATTTCTTTGCTTGAGTACATGATTATAGTTAGACAAGTCAGAAAGATAGATGGGCTTGATTTGCCCAAGCTCAATATCAATAAATTTTCTGCGTAAAGCAGGGGCGCCTTTAATGAGCTGTAAATCTTCTGGAGCAAATAAGACAACGTTGACAACCCCTATATAATCTGATAGTTTCCCTTGTTTTAAATGATTTATTTTGGTGATTCTCCCCTTTGGTGTCAACTCTATGTCAAGTGGGATTTTACCCGTTGTTTTTTCAATGATTCCTGAAATTTGAAGATTTTTCTCTTGAAAATGAATCAAATCCTTATCGGTTCGTGTCCGGTGACTGCGAGTAAGGGCTAAAAAATAGATGGCTTCTAGAATATTGGTTTTCCCCTGTGCATTTTGCCCCAGAAAGATATTAAGGCCAGGATCAAAATCAACCTCTGCAGCTTGGTAATTACGAAAATGTTTAATTTTCAGCGTTTTTAACCACATGGCTTAAGTTCCTGGAAAGCGAACAGGTCCTTTTTTGCTTCTCTGCTCGGGCTTTCTTTTCTTCTGTTCTTTTTTTGCTGGTTGAGATTTTTTCAAGTCCTTATTCATGGCTTTAACCAAGTCTGCCACTCTTTTTTTCTCTGCTTGCTCCTCTTGATGTTCAAGGATTTCCTCCTGACTTGGGGCAAAGAGGATGATCTCCAGTTGCTGATCTGGAAGAGAGACGACATCTCCAATTCTAAGTTTTTTTCCTCGTCGATTTTCTAATTTACCGTTAAAAAAGACCTGATGATCTGCTAAAAAGGACTTGATTGCTCCGCCACTTTGAATAATACCGACTTCTTTTAAGAGAGCCTGTAGAGTAATGTATTCGTCAAATAATTTATATTCCATATTTCACCTCAATCCTTGTCATTATATCATAATTTAAGCAGAAACTGTTCTGTGGTAGTCTCATTCAAGGACAAGTTTTACTAGAAAAATAGAAAACGCTTTAATCTCTAAAAATGCCGTTCCTTACAAAGCATTAAACGGCATTTCGTGTTATAATAGAAGTCTATATTATTCGGTATGAGGAGCGCAATGGAAATCATAAAAGGAGTACATCTTCACTTCATTCAGTCAGAAAAATTTAAAACCAATAAAATTAAAGTGCGATTTTCAGCTCCTATGTCTGAAAAAACAATAGCTGGGCGGGTTCTTACGGCTAGTATGCTGGAAACTTCAAATGCCCTTTATCCAACATCGCAAGCCTTTCGAGAAAAATTAGCGAATTTATACGGTGCTAACTACTCGACAAGCCTTTCACGACGGGGATTAGTGCATTATCTGGATATCAATCTTTCTTTCGTGCGGGATCAATTCTTGAGCCGTAAAAATATGTTGGCAGATGAAATACTAGATTTTTTGAAGGCTAGTCTCTTTTTTCCTCTGTCAAATGGACAGGCTTTTGATACCAAAACTTTTGAGATTGAAAAGAGAAATGTTTTAACAGACTTGGAAGCTGAAATTGAGAATCATTTCTACCATGCTCACAGAGAGTTAAATAATTTATTTTACGATTTACCAGAAATGCGGATTCCGCGCGTAGGAACAATCGAGCTAGTAGAAAAAGAAACAGCTGAAACTAGTTTTGCTTCTTTTCAGCAAATGCTAAATCAGGATCAAATTGATTTTTTCTTCATCGGTGATTTCAATGAGATTGCTGTTCGTGAGAAAATCCAAGAATTCCAGTTTTCTGAGCGAGAGCAGCCTTTACAGCTTAGCTACCAGCAAAACTATTCAAATATAACTAGAGAAAAGCTGGAGCAGCGAGATGTGCATCAGTCGATTGTTGAACTGGCCTACCATTTTTCTAGTCAATATGGGGATCGCAGCCATCTGCCACTGATTGTTTTGAATGGGTTATTAGGAGGATTTGCTCACTCCAAACTCTTTGTCAATGTTCGAGAAAAAGAGAGTTTGGCTTACACCATTTCTAGTAATTTTGATATTTTTTCTGGTTTGATGCGAATCTATGCTGGAATTGACCGAGCAAATCGGACAAAGACCATCGCTTTAATCAACCGACAAATTCTAGATTTGAAGCGGGGGCATTTCACAGATGAAGAACTTGAACAAACCAAGAATATGCTGAAAAATTCGATACTTCTGGCTCAGGATCGACAAAACACCTTGATTGAGCGTGCTTACATGTCCTCTGTTCTAGGGAAAAAATTTCTGTCACTAGAGGCTTGGCTGAAAGCATTAGAAAATGTCAGCAAAGCTGATCTTATAGAGGCAGCCCAGCAATTGAAATTACAGGCGATTTACTTTATGGAAGGGAAATAATGCAGAATCCAGGTTTAGAAAAAATCAATTATATAGCCGTGGGAGAAAGCATCTATCGGGCGGTGCTAGCAAATGGATTGCAGGTTTACCTACTCCCTAAAAATGATTTTAATGAAACCTACGGCATCATCTCAACACATTTTGGCTCTGTTGATACTAAGGTTGTTTCACGTGAAACAAAGCAAGTCTCTCATTATCCAGCAGGGATTGCGCATTTTTTGGAGCACAAATTATTCGAACGTGAAAATGGCGAGGATTTGCTGCTGGAATTTACTAAATTTGGCGCAGAAAGTAATGCCTTTACAAGCTTTACACGGACCAGCTATCTGTTTTCTACGACAAACTGTGTAGCAGAAAATCTGAAGCTGTTGCAGGAACTCGTTTCCCAAGCCAATTTTTCAGAAGCATCTGTTCAGCGTGAGCAAGGAATTATCCAGCAAGAAATCGAAATGTACCAAGACGATCCAGATTATCGACTCTTCTTTGGTGCTTTGAGTAATCTCTATCCTCAAACTCCACTAGCAGAAGATATCGCCGGAACGACAGAGTCAATCATGGATATTACTGTGGAAGATCTGACAGAGAACTTTGAGCTTTTCTACCGTCCGTCCAATATGACTTTATTTGTCATTGGTAATTTTGATTTGGAGTCCACTTTTGAAGACATCGTCAAAGTACAAGAGACCTTATCTCCTAAATTATTAACTGAAACAATTGAAAAAGAGCCTCTCAGCTTACAGCCTGTGATTCCAACCGCTACTAGTCGGATGGAAGTTGCCAGTCCTAAGTTGGCAATCGGTATTCGTGGGAAAGATATGATACAGGATACGGAGCTTTATCGCTATAAAATTGCCCTGAAATTGCTTTTTGCTATGATGTTTGGTTGGACTTCCAAGCGTTTCCAGACCCTGTATGAAAATGGCAAGATTGACAATTCGCTCACTCTTGAAGTAGAGGTGGAAAAGGATTTCCACTTTGTCATCCTAACTATGGACACGCAGGAACCAGTAGGGATTTCTCATCAATTCCGCTCAACCATCCGGAAGTTTGCTCAGGATCCAGATGTCACAGAAACACACCTAGATACGATTAAAAGTGAAATGTTTGGAGATCTGCTGCATGGGCTAAATTCTCTTGAATACATGGCAACCCAATATGAACCGCATTTAAAAGGGGAGAATCTTTTTGATTTACCTAAGATTTTACAGGATATCACTTTAAATGACGTCTTAAAAGTCGGACGTCGCTTTATCGACCAGTGTGATATGACAGATTTTACTATTTTCCCAAAATAGTTCCAAGTTTATTTCAAAATTTTGTTAGAATAATGTCTAAGAGAAAAGGACTATCCGTATGAGAAAAAAAACGATAGGAGAGGTACTCAGACTTGCTCGAGTAAATCAGAAACTTACTTTAGCAGATGTAGCCAAAAAAACAGATATAAAAACTGACTATCTAAAGGCTCTTGAAAACAATCAATACGAGAAATTTCCAAATGCCTTTTACGTCCGTAGCCTGCTACGAAAATACGCTTGGGCTCTGGATTTAGACGAGCAGATTCTATTGGAGGCATACGACACAGATAATACTGTCGTTTATGACGAAATTGAATTAGCTGAAAACGAGGAATTTCGAAGTAGAAAATATAAAAATCGTTCTTTCTCTCTTCCGCTCTTTTATTTCCTAGTAGTTGCCTTGTCTATCATTATTTTTGTCACCTATTACGTTTGGCAATATGCAAATACAACTACTCCGCAGTTTGCCAGCTCCGATAGTTACAGCCTCGTCTCGAGCTCAAGTATCGAAGATAGTTCAACTCCACCTGAGACTTCCACAACAGACTCTAGCTCAACAAAAGAAAAGCTGGAAGTCACTGGAGAAGGAAACTATTTAACTGTAAAATATCGTGGCGAGTCGCAAACTACTCAGTTAACAATCTCAGCAAGCAATACCTCAAGCTGGATTAGTGTGACAAATACAGACCTGGCAGCAGGTACAACCCTTACTCCAACCCAATCAAGCCAAACAGTGACACTCTCTCCCAATACAACTTATACAATTACTCTAGGAGTTGTGAAAGGCGTCACTGTCACTGTCGGCAGTCAGAAAATAGACCTATCTACCTTGACCAGCGACAGTGCTATAATTACCCTTACAATTGAATCATAAAGGAAGAATGATGAAAAAAGAAAATATCCCCAACGCTTTAACCCTTGCCAGAATTGCCTTAATTCCAATCTTTATTTTGATTTTGACTTTTGGGCATTCGCCAGCCATGCATATCCTAGCTGGAATCATTTTCGCCCTTGCCAGCATCACAGACTACCTGGATGGCTATCTGGCGCGCAAGTGGCAAGTCGTGACCAATTTTGGAAAATTTGCCGATCCTATGGCCGATAAACTGCTGGTTATGTCCGCTTTTATCATGCTGATTGAAATGAAAATGGCTCCTGCTTGGGTGGTAGCTATCATCATTTGCCGAGAGCTGGCCGTCACTGGTTTGAGACTCCTCTTGGTAGAAACTGGCGGAACAGTTCTAGCGGCCGCTATGCCAGGCAAGATCAAGACTTTCACGCAGATGTTTGCCATCCTCTTTCTTCTGCTCCATTGGACTTTACTCGGTCAGATTCTCCTTTACATAGCCCTGATTTTCACTATTTATTCTGGCTATGATTATTTCAAGGGCAGTGCCTATCTCTTTAAAGATACATTTAAATAATATGGAAAATATCATTGAAGTAAAAAATCTTAGTTATCGCTATGACCATAAGTCTGAAGATTATATTTTGAAAGATGTCTCGTTTCACGTGAAACAAGGAGAATGGATATCTATTGTCGGCCACAATGGCAGCGGAAAATCGACTACGGTTCGTTTGATTGACGGTCTTTTAGAAGCCGAGAGTGGCGATATCATCATTTCTGGAGATAAATTGACGGCTGATAATGTTTGGGAAAAACGTCGCCAAATCGGCATGGTCTTTCAGAATCCTGATAATCAGTTTGTTGGAGCCACTGTTGAAGACGACGTTGCATTTGGTCTGGAAAATCAAGGCATGGATTATCCCATGATGGTGAAACGCGTCCATGAAGCTCTGGAGCTAGTCGGCATGCAGAATTTTAAGGAGAGAGAACCTGCTCGACTTTCTGGTGGACAGAAGCAAAGAGTCGCTATTGCTGGCGTAGTCGCGCTCCAGCCAGATATTATCATCTTGGATGAAGCAACCAGTATGTTAGACCCAGAAGGACGACTGGAATTGATTCGGACTGTCAAGGACATTAAAGATAAGAATCAGCTAACAGTCATCTCTATTACCCACGATTTGGACGAGATTTCGCTGAGTGACCGTGTCCTTGTTATGAAAAATGGTCAGGTTGAGTCAACTGCTACACCAAGAAAACTCTTTTCCAGACCTGATTTGGAAGACTTAGGCTTGGATCAACCATTTGTCAACCAGGTCAAAGCTGCCATGATTCAAACTGGACTAACTCTGCCAGAAACCTATTTAACTGAAAAAGAATTGCAGGAACAATTATGGGAATTATTCTAAATAAAGTCAGTTATACCTATCAGGCTGGAACTCCATTTGAGGGTCCAGCGCTTTTTGAAGTTGATTTGGAAATCAAAGATGGCAGCTATACGGCTTTGATTGGACACACTGGCAGCGGAAAATCAACCATTTTACAGCTCTTGAATGGCTTGCTGACTCCGAGTGAGGGCAGCGTGCAAGTCAACAATGTTACCATTACTTCAAATTCCGTCAACAAGGACATCAAACAAGTTCGTAAACAGGTTGGTTTGGTGTTTCAGTTTGCTGAAAGTCAAGTTTTTGATGAGACTGTTTTGAAAGATGTGGCCTTTGGCCCACAAAATTTTGGGGTCTCTAAGGAAGAAGCCGAGGCTTTAGCGCGTGAAAAATTAAGACTTGTCGGCATTTCTGAAGAATTGTTTGGCCGCAGTCCTTTTGAACTTTCTGGTGGGCAGATGAGAAGGGTCGCTATTGCTGGAATTCTAGCAATGGAACCTGATATCTTGGTGTTAGATGAACCAACTGCCGGACTTGATCCAGCAGGACGCAAAGAATTGATGGAACTCTTTAAAAAACTGCATCAAGCTGGAATGACCATTGTTCTTGTAACTCATTTAATGGATGATGTAGCGAATTTTGCCGATACAGTCTATGTGTTGGAAAAGGGGCGTGTCGTCAAAAACGGTCAGCCTGCTCAGATTTTTCAAGATGTCGATTTTATGGAAAAGATTCAGCTAGGAGTGCCTAAAATCACGAAATTTGCCCAAGAATTAGCTGAAAAAGGAATGAAATTTTCTCATTATCCAATTACAATTGAGGAATTTAAGGAGATGCTACATGGATAAATTGATTTTAGGACGGTATATCCCAGGAAATTCGGTCATCCATCGATTGGATCCGCGCAGTAAATTGGTGGCCATGTTCTTCTTCATCTTATTAATTTTCTGGGCCAACAATCTCATCACTAATTTGCTGCTATTTGCTTTCGTTTTTACTCTGATTTTTCTCTCAAAAGTTCCTTTGACCTTCTTTCTAAAGGGCATTCAATCAATGGTGTTCATTATTGCCTTTACTACCCTCTTCCAGCTCTTTCTGACGGGGGGAGGCAAGGTACTTTTCCAATTTGGTTTCATTAAAATTACAGAATTTGGTCTTTCTCAAGCGGGGATTATCTTTAGCCGTTTTGTTTTGATTATCTTCTTTTCAACCCTTCTGACCTTAACCACAACACCACTCAGCCTTTCAGATGCAGTGGAAGCTCTACTGAAGCCACTCAAAGTCTTTAAAGTTCCTACGCATGAAATTGGCCTCATGCTCTCCATGAGCCTACGTTTCGTACCGACTTTAATGGATGACACTACGAGAATTATGAACGCTCAGAGGGCTCGAGGAGTTGATTTTGGCGAAGGAACGATTGTTCAAAAGGTTAAATCAATCATTCCAATCTTAATTCCCTTATTTGCTTCTAGTTTCAAACGGGCAGATGCCTTAGCTATCGCAATGGAAGCGCGTGGCTATAGTGGTGGTGAAGGAAGAAGCCGCTATCGACAACTTTCTTGGAAAATGATTGACAATCTGGCTCTTCTCTCTATTTTCCTGATCGGTATCTTACTCTTTATCTTTAAAAAATAAAGAATAGTATAAGTTTGATATCAATATTTTTGTTAGAGATCTAATGAAATAGACTAAAAATCCTTTTAAAATAATATTTTTATGTGTAAATCTCAATATTTTTGTAATATTCGTACTTAAAATGTAATCTTTTAGTAATATTTAATGTGTATGATAGTATTATAACTAAAGGAGAAAACTTTTAAAATGAGTATGAAAGTGAAAAAATTGACTCTAGCAGGAACGATTGCTACAGCAACACTATTTGCATCAACTATTGTTGCTAGTGCTGAATCTTATACAGTAAAAGCTGGAGATACCCTATCAGAAATCGCTGAAAGTAAAAAAACAACTGTTGAACGTTTGGTAGAATTAAACAAAATTTCAAATCCAGATTTTATCATGACTGGACAAGTTTTGGAATTAGGTGATTTGAAAGATGTTGCAAAACAAACAACATCAGCACCTGCTGTTTCACCAGCGACACCAGCAGTCCCAGCTCCAGTAACTCCAGCTGCCCCAGTAGCTACGGAAACTCCAGTAACGACAGAAACTCCTGCAGTTACTGCAACTTCAGACTACTCTGCCTATTCATCAGACGTCGTACTCGCAAATGGTAATACTCCAGGTGCTGTAGGTTCTTACGCAGCTGCTCGTATGGCTGAAATGACAGGAGTGTCTGCATCTACGTGGGAAAATATTATTGCTCGCGAATCTAACGGACAAGTCGATGCCTACAACCCATCAGGAGCAAGTGGTCTTTTCCAAACAATGCCAGGTTGGGGATCTACTGCAACTGTTGAAGATCAAATTCAAGCAGCTTACCGTGCTTACAGTGCACAAGGACTATCTGCTTGGGCTTACTAAAATAATAAAAAAATGACTAAACATATTTAGTCATTTTTTCTTACTCAAAGATACTATTTATTCTCCAAAAATTTCTTTTGAAAGTCTACGGCCTGTAGGAGTTGTAGCTAGCCCTCCTTCAGCCGTTTCCCTGAAAGCAGTAGGCAGGCTAGAGCCTACTTGGTACATAGCATCAATGACTTCGTCAACAGGGATTTTAGACTCGATTCCGGCCAAAGCCATGTCCGCTGCGATGAAGGCATAGCTGGCTCCCATGGCATTTCGCTTGACACAAGGAACTTCTACCAAACCAGCTACTGGGTCACAAATCAAGCCCAGCATATTTTTGATGACAAAACAGATAGCTTGACTCGCCTGAAAAGCAGAGCCACCAGCAGCCAAAACCAGGGCAGCTGCGCTCATAGCAGAAGCAGAGCCCACCTCAGCTTGACAGCCTCCTTCTGCACCGGAAATAGAAGCGTTATTCGCAATAACCAAGCCAAAAGCACCAGCAGCCAGCAAAAAGTCTAATTGCTGCTCCTCTGTTAAATCTAATTTTTCAATCGCTGATGTAAGCACGGCTGGTAAGCAACCAGCACTGCCAGCCGTAGGAGTTGCACAAACCAGCCCCATTTTAGCGTTGTGCTCATTGACAGCAATAGCATTTTTTGTAGCAGTCAGCACAGTATAATCTGACAAGGCCTTCCCCGACTGGATATAATAGTGTAGCTTGGCTGCGTCTCCACCGGTCAATCCGCTGCGAGACTTACTCTCATCAAGCCCAAGAAGAACTGAGGCTTTCATCACCTCAAGATTCCGACTCATCAGACGTAAAACTTCGTCTCTTTCTCGACCTGTCAATTCGTACTCGGTCGCAATCATTAATTCAGCGACATTGCCATTAAAATCTAAATCAGCCTGCTCAACCAATTCTTTTATTGAATAAAACATCTCTTCTCCTATTTAAAGAAATTGACATTATGGAGATGGGGGATTTTCCGAATCTCTTCGATAGCCTCTTCGCAACTACGACTATCTACCTCAATAATCATAATCGCTTTCTCACCCGCTTTTTCTCTAGTCACTGTCATTTGAGCAATATTAATATTGTAGCGGGACAGAGCCTCTGTTACATGGGCAATCATACCTGGAACATCTTGGTGAACGATGATAATGGTTGGCGTATTCATACTGAGAGAGACTGAGAAGCCATTTAACTCGGTCACCTGAATATTTCCACCACCGATAGACACACCCGTTACACTGATGCTTTTATGGGCGTTTTTAACCGTGATTTTTGTCGTATTTGGATGAGGAGCATTGCTATCTTTCTGAATAGTCCAGACAATCTTGATACCGCGTTTATGGGCAATTTCAAGGCTGTTAGGAATTTCAGGATCATCCGTATCCATTCCTAAAATACCTGCTACCAGAGCCAAATCTGTTCCATGCCCGCGATAAGTCTTTGCAAAGGAATTAAAAAGCTGGAATTCAACCTCGGTTGGTGTATCATCAAAAATAGAGGATACGATCTTACCGATACGCACAGCCCCTGCAGTATGACTGCTGGAAGGACCAATCATGACAGGCCCGATAATGTCAAAAACAGACTGAAATTTTAATGATTTCATAAGAAACCTCTTGAACATATTTTCTAAAATTATTATATCAAACTTATCAAATTTCTGCCTGATATCATACAAAAAAAGAGGACAATTGTCCTCTTTTCATTATTGGTAATTCGCATACCTGAAACTCTTTTACTCCGCCAGTAGGACTCGAACCTACGACATCATGATTAACAGTCATGCGCTACTACCAACTGAGCTATGGCGGATAGTATAGTCCGTACGGGATTCGAACCCGTGTTACCGCCGTGAAAAGGCGGTGTCTTAACCCCTTGACCAACGGACCATCTATGTTCTTTTCAGAACATATTCTATTATATCAGGTTTTGAATCTTTGTCAACAGTTTTTTATTTATTTTTTAAAATTTCTTTTAAATGTTTCGTTCTTAGCCTAGAAACAGGGCAACGGCGGCCTTCATAAAATATAATTTCCTTTGTTTTCTTATCATAATCACAGATATTATCGATATTGACTAAGAAAGATTTATGGGAAGCAAAGAAACGTTGGGTTTTCTCATCCTGTTCTTGAACACTGGCAATCGTTCCATAAAATTCTTTTATAAAGTTTTTTCCGACCATCCGTAACTTATGAGAGGAGCTTGAGGTTTCGATATACAAAATATCATTAAATGGCACGCGCACATCATTGCCTCGATAGCTGTATTCAAAGTAATCAACCATGTTGGTGTTTGTAATTAAGGTGTTTTTCGTATAAATGATACAATCTTTGATACGTTTTTTAAACGAATCATCGTTAATATCCTTGTCAATAAAATCAAGAGCAGACACTTTATATTTAAAGGTCATGGTCGCAAACTCTGATTTTGAAGTTACAAAGACAATAATAGCATATGGATTATGATGACGAATAAAACGAGCGACCTCCAGTCCTTTGGTCTCTTCCCCTTTAATATCGATATCCAGAAAATAAATCTGATTGACATCTTCATTTTCGACGTAGTCCTTAAATTCCTGAATTTTTCCTGTGATTTTTACCTGGATATCGAGACCCATTTCTTCAGCAATCTCTGCTAAAGTTTTTTCCATGCGGAGTTGGTGGGCTAAGGTATCTTCTAATGCTAAGATTCTCATAAACTATTCCTTCTTTTAATTGTTAATACTTGGGTGAAATCATACTTATTTATTTCTGTATCTAGCATGATATATTCATAATTCTCTAAAATTTCTTTCAGATTATTTAAACCTAGGCCTCTTCGATAACCTTTCGTTGAGAACTCTGGTTCATAAATTTCTTCTAAATCTAATTTTCTTTGCTTGCGGGAATTTTTTACAACAAAAATAATCTCCGTATCGAGTTGAACTAAAGTCACATGAATCATTTTTTCATAGCTTTCGATTGCGCCTTCAACAGCATTGTTTAGTAATATACTAGCCATTCTTACCACATCTAATAGCTTAATCGGTAATTTCTCAACAGGATCTTTGACTTCGAATGTTAAATCAATCTGGTGTTCACGCGCCTTGAATAAAGTCTCCGTCATAACGCTTCGAAGAGCTGAGTCACCAACATTATTCAAATCAAAATAGGTGTATTTATCCGAGCGTAATTTTAAATTTGCATCAACTAAGACTTCTTGATATATTTTTTCAATTTCCTTGATATCTTGCGTATTGATGGCCGTCTGAAAGCTAGTCAGCATGCCGGCATAATCATGACGAAAACCACGAATTTCATTATAGAGAGAAACAATTTCATCTGTATATTGCTGCAGCTGCAACTGTTCCAATTCTCTTTGTCGAATCTCCTCTTCTTTTTCATACTTTTCCCGAATCGCCTTCAAATAGAAAAGAGTCGTCATAAAGATCAAGAAACAAATAGTCGCTAGCATACTGCTAAAACTATTAAAATGATCGTCTTCACTTAACCAATGAGAAACATTTAATATGAGGATCGTTAGAAAATAATAAATATTAATCTTTTGAACTGTCTTTTTAAAGGAAGAGTCTTTAAAATCTCTCAGTTGAAATTCAAAATAATCAATGGATTTTAGCATAAACAAAACAGAGATACTGTTTATCGTGATATAAAATATAGCCCAATTACTTTTTACAAATTGATCCCCTGTAATGGATGAAATAATAACTGAAAAAAAGGTAGACGAAGCCTGAGTTGCTAAATAAAGGAAAAAAGATAAAAATAAAGAAAGATAATTAGGCAACTTTTCTTTCTTATAAAAATAAGCATAAAAAAGGAAAGGTTGCACCATTAAGATGATGTAATAGAGTAATAAATTAATCAGAGATGCTAAAGGAGCAATAATAACCGTAAAAATACAAAGACAAATAAAGTAAAATCTAGATTTCACTTTACTTTCTACTTTTTTATATATTTTTACAATTGCAAAAATTTCTATTAATTCACATATAAACCATAAAATGAAGTTGAATATCATTTTTATCTCCTAATTACTTCCTTTACTTAAAAATAATTCGAGGAAGGCCTATCTTTCTAAAATCTCCTCCAAGAACTTCTTTAAGTTCTTTTTCATTCAAGGCTGGGAATTGAGCGATTGTTTTAAAGTTTTTCTGAGTATTTTTCATATTAGATTCTCCTAAACATTTTTTCGTAAGTGTTACCTTACAAGATCTATTATAAATAAAATTTAAAATAATCTGTCATCTTTCCCTGAAATGTCATTTTTTATTCCTGAAATGTCGTTTTCTCAAAAATATAATAAAAAAACACGAAATTTTTCGTGTCTGAGTAATGTATATTATGATCCCAGCAGGATTCGAACCTGCGACCGTTCGCTTAGAAGGCGAATGCTCTATCCAGCTGAGCTATGAGACCGATACCTTTTCATTCTATCAGAAAAATCTAGTATCGTCAAGATTTACTTATGGTAAGGACTTCCCTGTTGAATCATGAAAGCACGGTAAATCTGCTCTACCAAAACAAGGCGCATCAGTTGATGGGGCAGGGTCAATTTTCCAAAACTCATCAGTAGATTAGCTCTTTTTTTGACAGCAGGAGACAGCCCCAAGCTGCCGCCAATAACAAATGTAATATCAGAAAAGCCACGGACTGTGATGTCGTTCAAGATCGAACTAAACTCTTCTGAAGGAAATTGTTTTCCTTCAATAGCTAGAGCAACTACGAATTCTCGTTCAGAGATTTTTGCTAAAATCCGACTTCCTTCTTTTTCGAGGATTTGCTGATTTTCTACCTCACTGGCCTTATCTGGTGTTTTTTCGTCTGCTAATTCCACAATTTCTAACTTACAAAATCGACTCAGGCGTTTGGCATATTCAGCAATTCCATCCTTAAGATACTTTTCTTTTAATTTTCCAACGGTTACAAGCTTTATTTTCATATTTCCATTCTATCATATCCACATGGATTTCACACTTTATTCACATTAGTTTTTTATGGAAAACTTGTTGGATCTATGTATTTTCTAACCTCTATCAACATTTTTTATAAGTTTTCCACAAGTTGTGGAAAACTTGTGAATTTTAAGTTATAATTAAGAATAGATTTCTATAATTTTATCAATTGTAATCAAGGAGGAAAATATGAAAAACGCTTCAAATTTCTTTAAAAAATTTTTGTTGCTTTTTATTGTTTTAGTTGTAGGATTTATTGGCGGAAGCCTAGGAAATTTAGCCACTGCATTTGTTAATAATAAAATAGCTAATATCAGTCCTTCTAGCTCAAAGACCACTGTATCAACGTCTTATAAAAACACAACTGACACCACAAAGGCTGTAAAAAAGGTACAAAATGCAGTTGTATCGGTGATTACTTATACCGGTTCTAATCAGGAAGGAGTGATCAATAATGAATCAACCAGTGATCCTCAAGTAGCTAGTGAGGGATCTGGTGTCATTTATAAGAAGGAAGGAAAATATGCCTACCTTGTTACCAATACTCACGTGCTAAATGGAGCAAAAAATCCCGATATTCTACTAGCAGATGGTAGTAAGGTTCCTGGTGAAGTAGTGGGTTCAGATGTTTATTCTGATATTTCTGTAGTAAGAATTAGCTCTGAAAAGGTGAAAGATGTAGCTGAATTTGGAGATTCCAACTCCCTGACAGTAGGAGAAACTGCTATTGCCATCGGAAGTCCTCTCGGAACAGAATACGCTAACTCTGTTACACAAGGGATCATCTCTAGTTTGGGTAGAAATGTAACTCTGCAATCTGAAGACGGCCAAAATATTTCGACTACTGCCTTGCAAACAGATGCTGCTATCAATCCTGGTAACTCTGGTGGTCCACTCATCAATATCCAAGGGCAAGTTATTGGTATTACGTCCAGCAAAATCTCTCACAATGGTCAAACTGCTGTAGAAGGCATGGGCTTTGCAATTCCATCAAACGATGTTGTCAATATCATCAAGCAATTAGAGAAAACTGGAACAGTAACTCGTCCTGCTCTGGGTATCCAAATGCTCGATTTATCCAATATCGCCACTTCTGACTTAGCAAAATTACGCCTGCCTTCATCTGTAAAATCAGGTATCCTTGTCCGCTCTGTGCAAGAAGGAATGCCTGCTGAAAATAAACTTCAGAAATACGATGTCATCACAAAAGTTGATGATAAGGATGTTGAGTCAACCAGTGATTTACAATCTGCTCTCTACAGACACTCTCTGGGAGATGAGCTGAAAGTGACTTACTTTAGAGATGGTAAAGAAGCTACTACAACCATCAAATTGACCAAATCAACCCAAGACTTAAGTAACAACTAAGCCTTTACATAATTGTCAACACACCTTTACACGATCGTAAAGGTGTGTTATGCTATATACAAATGGAAAATTATCAATACATACCACTAAAAGACATTCGAACAAATCCTTATCAACCTAGAAAAAGCTTTTCTCAAGAGAAAATAAATGAATTGGCAGCTTCTATTAAAGAGAATGGAATTATCCAGCCCATTATTTTGAGAAAATCTTCCTTATTTGGTTACGAAATTTTAGCAGGTGAAAGACGATTCAGAGCTGCTAAGATTGCTGGCTTAGAAAACATTCCTGCCCTTATTAAAGACTTGTCTGACGATGACATGATGAAGCAAGCCATCATCGAGAATTTGCAAAGGGAAGACCTCAATCCAATCGAAGAAGCAGAATCCTATCAGCATCTGATTGAGAAAGGATTGACCCATGAAGAAATTGCAAAAATCATGGGAAAATCTCGGCCTTACATCAGTAATCTTGTCCGCTTGTTACAGCTACCAGCTTTTATGATGGACGCTGTCAAAGAGGAAATGATTTCGCAAGGGCACGCTCGTCTCCTCATCCCACTCAAAAAGGAAGAACAAGTCTTTTGGCTGGACAAAATCATTCAAGATAATTTATCCGTTCGTGCTCTTGAACTTTCATTACAAAAGAAAAAAAAGTCAAAGAACAAAAAGAACAAAGAAATTTTCTCCCATTCAGAAGAAGAAAAACTAAAAAAAATCCTTGGGCTCAATGTCTCCATTCAATTAAAAAATCCTTCAAAAGGAAAGATCATTATTCCTTTTGAAAATGAGGAAGAGTATCAAAGAATTATAAACAGCCTGAAATAGGGCTGTTATTTTCTTTTTTCAAACTAACAGACTTTTCCACCTTTAAAAGTAGCTTAAAATGTTGAAAAATAGGGATTTTACTGACAATTCACAATCTGTGGATAAGTCTTATAAACATTGTTAATTTTTCTCCACAACTTGTGGAAAACTTGGCCTTTTTATGTTAAAATGAGAGTCGACATAGAGAATAATTTTTTGAAAAGGAGGAGGCAATGACCAAAGAGCAAGAATTTTGGCGAAGAATTTTAGAACTTTCCGCTGCTCAACTCAAACAAACAACCTATGATTTTTTTGTTGCAGAAGCAAAATTGATAGCCATTGAAAATAATCAGGCCACTATCTTTCTTGATAGCCCCGTCAAACAGCTATTTTGGGAACAAAACTTAGTGGGCGTTATTCTCACAGCTGGCTTTGAAATTTTCAACGATCAAATCACGGCCAAATACGTCTTTGAAGAAACAGGACATGACAGTATTTCTAAATATCAGCTGGAAGAACTACCTGAAAAAGCTACATTTCGTCCAAGTTTGCCGCCAATTGATACTGGATTAAAAGCTAAATATACATTTGATAATTTTGTACAAGGGGACGGGAATATCTGGGCTAAAGCAGCAGCCTTGGCTGTGTCTGAAAATCTAGCAACTACCTATAATCCCCTATTTATCTATGGCGGACCAGGTCTAGGAAAAACCCACTTACTAAATGCTATTGGCAATCAAATTTTAGAAAATATTCCTGATGCGCGTGTAAAATATATTCCAGCGGAAACCTTTATCAATGACTTTCTGGAGCATCTGAGGCTCGGTGACATGGATAATTTCAAAAAAATCTATCGGAGCTTGGATTTGCTCTTGATTGATGATATTCAGTCTCTTGGCGGAAAAAAAGTCTCTACCCAGGAAGAATTCTTCAATACGTTTAACGCCCTGCACGGCGATAACAAGCAGATTGTGCTGACCAGCGACCGCAGTCCAGATCATCTTGATAATTTGGAAGAACGCTTGGTCACGCGCTTCAAATGGGGGCTCACTCAAAATATTACACCACCTGATTTTGAAACGCGGATTGCCATCCTCAGAAACAAAATCGAAAATCTTGACTATATTTTCCCTAATGATACATTGGAGTACCTCGCTGGACAATTTGACTCGAATGTCCGTGACCTAGAAGGGGCGCTCAATGATATTACGCTCATTGCAAGAGTCCGTAATCTCAAGGAAATTACGATTGACATTGCTGCTGAAGCTATTCGAGCTCGCAAGCAGGACTCTAGTCAGGTGACAGTCATTCCGATTGAAAAAATCCAGTCTGAGGTCGGCAATTTCTATGGTGTCAGTGTCAAGGAAATGAAGGGAAGTCGTCGAGTTCAAAATATCGTTTTGGCTCGACAAGTGGCCATGTATCTAGCCCGCGAACTAACAGACAATAGCCTACCCAAAATCGGGCGAGAATTTGGTGGCAAAGACCACACAACAGTCATTCACGCACATGGAAAAATCAAAACCCGACTCGAAACTGACGATAGCCTGCGACTTGAAATCGAGAATATCAAAAACAAGATAAAATAAGGGTGTGGAAAAGATTGAACGAATCTAAAGTTTTTTCCACAGGTTGTGAACAAGTCTTAAAACTTGATTTTAAATACTTTGTTCTATTTTTCCACAGCTTCCACAAGAACTACTATTACTATTAACTTCATAATCATAAATAATAAAAGGAGTCCCTATGATTCACTTCTCTATTAATAAAAATTTATTCCTACAAGCTTTGAATACAACTAAAAGAGCTATCAGTACAAAAAACGCTATTCCAATTTTATCAACGGTTAAAATTGATGTGACAAAAGAAGGTATTACCTTGATTGGTTCAAATGGCCAAATTTCCATTGAAAACTTTATTTCAGTGCAAAATGAAAATGCTGGGCTCTTGATTACTTCACCAGGTTCTATCCTCCTCGAAGCAAATTTCTTTATCAATGTCATTTCTAGCTTGCCAGATATCGTGCTTGATTTCAAAGAAATTGAGCAAAAACAAATCGTCCTTACCAGCGGCAAATCAGAAATTACGCTAAAAGGAAAAGATGCAGATCAATACCCACGTATCCAAGAAGTCTCTACTAGCAATCCTTTGGTTTTAGAAACAAAAGTCCTTAAAAATATCATCAATGAGACAGCTTTTGCTGCTAGCACGCAAGAAAGCCGTCCTATTTTGACGGGTGTTCATTTTGTTTTGACAGATAATCAATCCCTCAAAACAGTTGCGACAGACTCTCACCGGATGAGCCAAAAGAAAATTACTTTGGACAAGAAGGGAGATGACTTCGATGTGGTGATCCCTAGCCGTTCTCTGCGTGAATTTACGGCTGTTTTCACAGACGAAATTGAAACAGTAGAGGTTTTCTTTGCCAATAACCAACTTCTCTTTAGAAGTGAAAATATCAGCTTCTATACACGCCTGCTGGAAGGAAACTATCCTGACACAGACCGCCTGATTCCGACAGAATTTTCAAGCGTTGTGACCTTTAATACCAATAATTTACGTCATGCCATGGAACGGTCTCGTCTTCTGTCCAATGCGACTCAAAATGGAACCGTGAAATTGGAAATTGTGAAGGGCATTGTCAGTGCTCATGTCCATTCACCAGAAGTTGGACGCGTGAATGAAGAAATTGATACAGAAAGTGTGTCAGGAGAAGATTTGACCATCAGCTTCAATCCTACCTACCTGATCGAAGCGCTAAAGGCAGTCGATAGTGAGAAGGTGACCATTAGCTTTATTTCAGCTGTTCGTCCTTTCACTTTAGTACCAAGCGAAGATGCTGAAAACTTTATCCAGCTGATCACACCAGTCCGTACTAATTAGAAGATAAGATTTAAGACAAGGCTGACTCGATCCGCCTTGTCTTATTTTGATCATTTACAAGCCAGCTGATTCTAAACTTGTGATATAATACAGCTAGGGTTGAGAGAAGCGCTAATCTGTATTTTTAAGATAATAAAAAAGATTGTCAAAAGGAGAGAAGATGTACGAACTTGGAACTTTTGTAGAAATGAAAAAGCCCCATGCCTGTACCATTAAGTCGACGGGCAAGAAAGCCAATCGTTGGGAAGTCGTCCGCATGGGAGCAGATATCAAGATTCGCTGCAGCAACTGCGAACACGTTGTCATGATGAGCAGATATGATTTTGAAAGAAAAATGAAGAAGGTCATTGAATAGTCCATATTTTAGACTTAGCTTGATTTTGAATGAGCTACCTCATCAACAAAGAACGGATAAGACTAAGAAAGTCTTATCCGTTTTCTGCTTTTATTTAAGTTCTTCAAATTTGCCGTCTTTGACTTCTTTATAACCAGAAGCTTCAAGAGATTTTACCGTTTCTTTATAACTGATATAATTAGCTTTTTGGTCTCCATCTGTTTGGATAAGTTGTTTGCTTTTCAGTTCTGAAATATCTGCCTTGCTAAAATCCATCGTCATCTTTTGCGTCAAATGATCGTCTTTATACTCGATTGTATTAGTAAGTCCTTTAATATTTTCCAGCGTTTGCATGTAGCCTCCAATTTGTTCTTTGGCGGTATCTTTTGTCAATCCGATAGGCTCATAATAGAAAACATTGCTGGTTTCATTGTTCAGCAAATCATCGCCCTTGTACTCAAGAGTGATCCGACTGTCTTGCTTGGTCTTTTGATCAATCAACTGAAAATAGGCTTTTTTAGGACTGCTACTGCAGGCAGCTAAAAAAAGTAAAGTAAACATCGTCAAGAAAGAAAGAACAAAGGTTTTCATTGTCATTTTTTTCATGGCTAACTCCTTTTATCAAAATATTAACTATATTATATCATTTTTTGCAGAAATATTTTCTATTTCTATCCAGAAAGCAGGAAATTTTTCATTCAAATCCGCTGTTTAGGATAAGGATTTATGGTATAATGGTTTGGATTGAAAAGATGAATGGAGAAGATACGAATGGCTTTAACAGCAGGGATTGTGGGACTGCCTAATGTGGGCAAGTCAACTTTATTTAATGCAATTACAAAAGCAGGTGCAGAAGCTGCTAACTACCCTTTTGCGACCATTGATCCAAATGTCGGTCGGGTAGAAGTGCCAGATGCTCGTTTGGACAAATTAACAGAATTGATTAAACCTCAAAAGAAGGTTCCTACTACATTTGAATTTACAGATATTGCTGGTATTGTAAAGGGAGCTTCAAAAGGAGAAGGTCTGGGAAATAAATTCTTGGCCAATATCCGTGAAGTGGATGCTATCGTCCATGTAGTCCGTGCCTTTGATGATGAAAATGTCATGCGGGAACAGGGCCGTGAGTCTGATTTCGTCGACCCTATGGCTGATATTGAGACCATCAATCTGGAGCTCATTTTGGCCGATCTGGAAAGCATTAACAAACGCTATGCGCGTGTTGAGAAAATGGCTCGTACCCAAAAAGACAAAGACTCAGTTGCAGAATTTAATGTTTTGCAGAAAATCAAACCTGTTCTGGAAGATGGTCTGTCAGCTCGGACAGTTGAATTTACAGAAGAAGAACAAAAAATCGTCAAGGGTCTCTTTCTTTTAACAACTAAACCTGTGCTTTATGTGGCCAATGTCAGTGAAGATGAGGTTGCAGATCCAGACAATATTGACTATGTGAAGCAGATTCGTGAATTTGCAGCTACAGAAAATGCCGAGGTTGTTGTCATCTCTGCGCGTGCCGAGGAAGAAATTTCTGAACTGGACGATGAAGACAAGGCAGAATTTCTGGAAGCTATTGGCTTGACAGAGTCAGGTGTAGACAAGTTGACACGTGCAGCCTATCATTTGTTGGGACTTGGAACCTACTTTACCGCTGGTGAAAAGGAAGTCCGAGCTTGGACCTTCAAGCGTGGTATGAAAGCCCCTCAAGCAGCTGGTATCATTCATTCAGACTTTGAGAAAGGTTTCATCCGTGCAGTGACGATGTCTTATGATGATTTGGTAAAATATGGATCTGAAAAGGCTGTAAAAGAAGCTGGACGTTTGCGTGAAGAAGGAAAAGAATATATCGTTCAAGATGGCGATATTATGGAATTCCGCTTTAATGTGTAAATCAAGTGTAAATTTAAAATACATAGGTTGGAAAGAAATTTCCAGCCCTTTTGGCTTTTATAAAGGGGTAAAATGACAAAATTAATTGTTGGATTAGGAAATCCAGGAGATAAATATTTTGAGACCAAACATAATGTTGGCTTTATGTTAGTTGACAAAATGTGTAAAGAATTAAATCTAAAGTTTACAGCAGATAAGATTTTTCAAGCAGACATTACTTCAACTTTCTTGAATGGGGAAAAAGTCTATTTTGTAAAACCGACTACTTTTATGAATGAAAGTGGGAAAGCAGTCCATGCCCTGCTCACTTACTACGGCTTGGATATAGATGACTTACTCGTTATTTATGATGATCTGGATATGGAAGTTGGGAAAATTCGTCTTCGTACCAAAGGTTCAGCTGGCGGACACAATGGTATTAAGTCCATCATTAAACATATTGGAACACAGGAATTCAAGCGAGTGAAAATTGGCATTGGAAGACCTAAAAATAATATGTCAGTTATTCATCATGTTTTAGGAAAATTTGATGAGGAAGATTATATCAGTATTTTAAATACATTAGATAAAGTTGACAGTGCTGTAAATTATTATTTACAAACTAAGAATTTTGAGCATACCATGCAACAATACAATGGATAAGAAAATGACACTACTTGATCTATTTGGTCGAAACCAACAAATTGTAGACTGGAAGAAACAATTGCAAAAAAAGACCCGTCAGTTAGTGATGGGACTTTCAGCTTCAACAAAGGCTTTAGCGATTGCTAGTAGCTTAGAAGAGCAGGAGAAAATCTTAGTCATCACTTCAAGTCAAAACGAAGCAGAGCGTCTGGCTAGTGATTTGCTTTCTTTGTTGGGAGAAGAAAAAGTTTATACTTTTCTGGCAGATGATACACCTTTGGCTGAGTTTGTTTTTTCATCTCAAGAAAAAATCTTTGCCCGATTAGAGGCCATGAAATTTTTATCAGACAAAGAGAAGAATGGGATTCTGATCATCAATGTCGCAGCCAGTCGCTTATTCTTGCCCCAGCCTGATATTTTTAAAAAATCTGAGCTTATCCTTTCTGTTACTGAAGAATATAACCTTGACAACCTAGTAAAGTCCTTGTCAAGTAATGGTTATAAAAAGGTTTCTCAGGTTCTCAGTCAAGGAGAGTATAGTCTGAGAGGGGATATTCTAGATATTTTTGAACGCTCGGCTCAATATCCTTATCGGATAGAGTTTTTTGGAGATGAGATTGATGGCATAAGGATTTTCAATCCTGAAAATCAACTTTCTCTTGAAAATGTGGAACAGATTTTGATAGAGCCTGTTACAGATCTTCTATTGACAGAAGAAGATTATGCAAGGGGACAGAAAAATCTAGAAGCGTCCCTCTCTACGGTTATTGATCCTTCTTTAAAATCCTATTTAGAAGAAGTATTAAGCTCTGTTAGAGAGCAATCTCATCATGCAGATATTCGCAAATTTCTTTCCTTTTTTTATAAGAAAGAATGGACTATTTTAGACTATCTACCAACTCACACTCCTATATTTTTTGATGATTTTCAAAAGATAATGGACAAGCATGCCCAGTTTGAATTAGAAGTTGCCAACATATTGACAGATGATTTACAAAATGGTAAAGCACTGTCAAATCAACAATACTTTGCAAATAACTATCAGGACTATCGTAAATATAAACCTGCTACATTTTTTTCTAACTTTCATAAAGGCTTAGGAAATCTAAAATTTGATGCACTTTATCAATTCAATCAATATCCAATGCAGGAATTTTTTAGTCAGTTTCCTCTTTTAAAAGAAGAAATCAATCGCTTTAGGAAATCAGACTATACGGTAGTCTTGCAGGCAAATTCAGCCTCAAGTTTACAAAGTTTACATAAAACTTTACAGGATTATGAGATTCATTTAGATTACATCAAGGACAAAGACATCCATGAAAAAGCTGTTCAGCTTATAGAAGGAAATCTAGTTCAAGGATTTAATTTTGTCGATGAAAAAATCGTTTTGATTACTGAACATGAGATGATTCAGAAAAAAATCAAACGTAGGATTCGTCGTCAGAATATTTCCAATGCTGAAAGGTTGAAAGACTATAATGAGCTGGAAAAAGGCGACTATGTAGTTCATAATATCCATGGTATTGGTCGCTATTTAGGAATTGAAACGATTGAAGTTTCAGGAGTTCACCGAGATTATTTGACGATTCAGTATCAAAATGCGGATCGTATCTCCATTCCGGTGGATCAAATCAACCTTCTGTCTAAATATGTAGCTAGCGATGGAAAAGCACCTAAAATTAACAAATTAAATGATGGGCGTTTCCAAAAAACGAAGCAAAAAGTACAACATCAGGTTGAAGACATTGCCGATGACCTTATTAAATTATATGCAGAGCGTAGTCAATTAAAAGGTTTCCAATTTTCTAGTGACGACCAGCATCAAGTAGAGTTTTACAATGCTTTTCCGTATGTGGAAACAGATGACCAGCTCAGAAGCATTCAGGAAATCAAGAAGGATATGGAGAGCGACCGTCCAATGGATCGACTTTTAGTTGGCGATGTTGGTTTTGGGAAGACAGAGGTAGCTATGAGGGCTGCTTTTAAGGCTGTCAACGATCATAAACAGGTGGCTATCTTAGTTCCGACCACTGTTTTAGCTCAGCAACACTACACAAACTTTAAAGAACGTTTCAATGATTTTGCCGTGAATGTCGATGTTCTCAGTCGTTTTAGAAGTAAAGGGGAGCAAAAAGAGACTCTGGAAAAATTGGAAAAAGGGCAGATTGATATTATTATCGGTACCCATCGCCTCCTATCAGCAGATGTAAAATTCTCCGATTTGGGGCTACTGGTGATAGATGAAGAGCAGCGTTTTGGTGTCAAGCATAAGGAAAAGTTGAAGGAACTAAAAAAGAAGGTTGATGTGCTAACCTTGACGGCCACCCCTATTCCACGAACCCTTCATATGTCAATGCTAGGTATTCGAGATTTATCGGTCATTGAAACACCACCGACAAATCGTTATCCAGTCCAAACTTATGTTTTAGAGAATAATAGGACGGTTATTCGGGATGCGGTTTTACGTGAAATAGACCGAGGCGGACAAGTTTACTACCTTTACAATAAAGTTGACACCATTGAGCAAAAAGTTTCAGAATTAAAAGAGTTGATTCCAGAGGCTTCAATTGGTTATGTTCATGGACAGATGACAGAGGTGCGTTTAGAAAATACCCTTTTAGACTTTGTGAATGGCGAATACGATATTTTAGTTACAACAACGATCATCGAAACTGGTGTCGATATTCCAAATGCAAATACTCTCTTTATCGAAAATGCTGACCATATGGGGCTGTCAACCTTGTATCAACTTCGTGGTCGAGTTGGCCGCAGCAATCGAATCGCTTATGCTTATCTTATGTACCGACCAGATAAATCTCTGACTGAAGTTTCAGAAAAAAGACTAGAAGCCATTAAAGGATTTACTGAGTTAGGATCTGGATTCAAGATTGCGATGAGGGATTTGTCTATCCGCGGAGCAGGAAATATTTTAGGAAGTTCACAGTCAGGTTTCATTGATTCTGTAGGATTTGAAATGTATTCTCAGCTTTTAGAAGAAGCCATTGCCAAGAAGCAAGGTAAGGAAACCAAGCGTCAAAAAAGCAACGCTGAAATCAATCTTCAAATTGATGCCTATCTTCCAAGTGATTATATTTCTGATGAGCGTCAGAAAATCGAGGTTTACAAGAGAATTCGTGAAATTGACAATCGTGTAAACTATGAACATCTACAAGATGAATTGATCGATCGCTTTGGAGAATATCCAGATGTAGTGGCTTACCTACTAGAGATTGGTTTAGTCAAATCCTATCTTGATCAAGCCTTTGTGGCACTTGTTGAGCGAAAGCATGAATCTGTCATCATTCGTTTTGAAAAAATTTCTCAGCAAATCTATCTAACCCAGGATTATTTTGAAGCCTTGTCAGCGACAAATCTAAAGGCTCGAATTGGTGAGCAACAAGGCTTGATTGAAGTCGTTTTTGATGTTCGGAATAAAAAAGATTTCGAGATTTTGGAAAACTTGCTGAACTTTGGTGAAAAACTGGTAGAAATCAAGAATCGAAAAGCTGAATAAACATTACAATTCGGTAAAATTTCAGCTTTTTAGCTTTGTTTCTTTCAAAAGAATGATAGAATATTAAGAGAAAATCGAGGAAAAGACTATGAGATTAGACAAATATTTAAAGGTATCACGTATTATCAAGCGACGCCCTGTAGCTAAAGAGGTAGCAGATAAAGGCCGTATCAAGGTAAATGGAATCCTGGCAAAAAGTTCGACAGATTTGAAAATCAATGATCAAATTGAAGTTCGTTTTGGCAATAAGCTGTTAACAGTGCGGGTGCTAGAAATGAAAGACAGCACTAAAAAAGAAGATGCTGCTAAAATGTATGAAATTATCAGTGAGACAAGGATTGAAGAAAATGTCTAGAAATATTGTTCAAATAAATAATCGCTTTATCCAAGATGAAAATCAGCGTCGCAGATACCTCGATGAGGAACGTCGGAAGCGAAATCGTTTTATGGGATGGGTTCTAATTTTAGTCATGCTACTTTTTATCCTTCCAGCTTATAATTTATACCAGAGCTACGAAACTTTACTTAATCGTCGTGCTCAATATGCACAACTACAAAAAAAATATGAAAAATTAGGTGAAGAAAAGAGCTATCAGTCTGATATTGCAACCAAGTTGAAAGATGACAGCTATGCTGCCAAATATGCTCGTGCCAAGTATTCTTTTTCAAAAGAAGGAGAATACATTTACACAACACCAGATTTATTACCACAATAATCATGGAAAATTTACTTCAAAATATAGAGAAATTTTTATCTTTTTCGGATGAAAAACTAGCAGAATTATCCGAAAAGAATCAAGCTTTAAAACTTCAAGAAACAAAAAAGGAAAGGGGAGGTCATGCGTAAGTTACTTTTGCTGATATTTTTACTGCCAGCCTTATGGAGCAGTCAAACAGCAATCAGTACTGAAAAGGAACTTGTTTTAGACGAAGAAGAAAAGTATCAGCTGACAGGTACAGCTTATGGCCGTTACCATACGAGTATCCCTACAAATCCTAATGTTTATGAAGAAACGCCTACTTTTACAGATGCTACTTTGACTAAGGTAGCTGGGAAACTTTTGCCGGATCAGCCACTAGAGCTGACAGAGTTGCACGTGAATGAAGCTGGGATTCCTATCTTTAAATTAAAGAATGGCCAGTTTGTAATTGCAGATAAGAATAGCATTTATGAGG
The DNA here is from genome assembly GCF_041432495.1 of Streptococcus sp. 27098_8_73. Taxonomy (NCBI): domain Bacteria; kingdom Bacillati; phylum Bacillota; class Bacilli; order Lactobacillales; family Streptococcaceae; genus Streptococcus; species Streptococcus sp. 27098_8_73. The sequence continues at coordinate 4,827 of NZ_JAPVZT010000004.1, read as the reverse complement.
ATACGGTTCAGTCTATTCTAAGTGTCAATCAGGAAAGATGGCTAGCTCCTAACTATGCGCTCTACGATACTATCCCGATCAATTCTTCTAAAAAGATTGCAGCTAAACTACCTGCTTATAGCAAAGTAAAGGTGGTACAAATTGCTCAAACAGCTAAGGGAGAATATGCTAAAATTGAAGGTCAAGGTTGGGTTTCTGTTGATTTTCTTTCCCAAGAAGATAATCGGATGGAAAAGGTTCAGGAGCTTTTAAATTCTAAGTACAAAAAAGCTGACTTTTCTATTTATGTAAAACAGCTAGAAACGGGCAAAGAAGCAGGCATTAATCCAGATCAACAAATGTACTCAGCCAGTGTTACGAAAATTCCTTATCTTTATTATGCGCAGGAGCAACTGAACAATCATAGCCTTTCCTTGGATAAAAAGTTAAAATATACAGCGGCTGTCAATGATTTTGCAGGTGCCTATGACCCTGAGGGAAGCGGCAGTATTTCCAAATCAGCAAATGATAAGGAATATTCTGTGCAGGACTTAATCAATGGTGTAGCAAAAGAATCGGATAATGTAGCTCACAATATCCTTGCCTACTATACAAGCAATCAATCTGATAGCCAGTTTCAAAATACTATTGAAAAAATTGCGGGCAAAAAGTGGGATGTGGAAAGCAGACAAGCTTCAGCTCGAATGGCAGGAAATGTTATGGAAGCCATTTATAAGCAAAATGGCATGATCGTCGATGCCTTATCTCAAACAAATTATGATAATCAGCGAATTTCTAAAAACATCAATGTAAAAGTTGCCCATAAAATCGGTGATGCTTATGACTTTAAGCATGATGTCGCTATTGTGTATGCGGATTCGCCATTTATCATTGCTATTCTTACGAATAATTCGGATTACGATACAATTTCTAAAATTGCAGATGATGTGTACGGAGTTCTGAAATGATCGATCAGAAGTTTCGCAAACAAATGCAGGAAAAGCGGTATTTTCAAAATCATCGAAAAGTGCTGGTAGCAGTTTCTGGTGGCTTGGATTCGATGACCTTGTTCCATCTTTTGTACAAAAACAGGGAAGAGCTAGAGATTGAGCTGGGCATAGTGCATGTCAACCACAAGCAACGACCAGAGTCAAATATGGAAGAAAAAGAGCTGTCAAATTTTGCCCAGCAACTTGGTGTGAAATTTTTCAGCTCAAATTTTTCAGGTGATTTTTCTGAGGAAAAAGCTCGGCGATTTCGCTATCGTTTTTTTGAAGAAATCATGTTGGCAGAAGGCTACACGGCATTGGTAACGGCTCACCATGCTGATGATCAGGCCGAGACGGTGTTTATGAGGTTATTAAGAGGGGCAAGGCTGCGCCACTTGTCTGGAATGACAGAGGTTCAACCTTTTGCAAATGGCGAATTAATCCGACCTCTGCTTTATTTTCATAAGCAAGACTTTCCTGATATTTTGCATTTTGAAGACGAGAGCAATCTTCAAAATGACTATCTCAGAAATCGGATTCGCAATCTTTATTTTCCCAGTCTTGAAAAGGAAAATCCACGCTTTAAGGATTCTCTGATTTCTTTAGGGAAAGAAGTTGAGAACTTACAGACAGCTCTGTCTCATCTGACGCAGGGATTGGACGTTACAAATCTTGAAGTGTTTGAGCGGCAAATTCCAGAAGTGCAAAATTTTCTCCTGCAGGAATATTTAAAGAAATTTTCTTCCTTAAATATAAATAAAAAGCAATTTGAAGAAATCTTAGGAATCTTACGAACCAAGGCTAATTACATCCACCCTTTAAAGGATGAATATGAGTTGGTGAAAGATTATAAGCATTTTGAAATCAGAAAAATCAGTCGTAGGTCTGATTTGAAAGTGGAGTCAATTCTGTTAGAATGTGGTAATCAACTTCAATTTGGGGACTATCAATTCTCATTTGGCACTCCTTTGGAGGGTGAAAATGTTCAAGCAATTACAGTTTCACGTGAAACACCACTTCTTTTACGTCGCAGGAAAACAGGTGATTGTCTTCGTTTGAAAGGACATTACAAAAAACTTCGTCGGCTATTCATTGATCAAAAAATTCCATTTGAAGAACGCGAAAAAGCGATTATTGTGGAGCAAAATCAGCAGATTTTGGCAATTGTAAATATCGCTATCAGTGATTTGAGTAAGGAATTAAAAAGTGATATAATGAGTACTGTACTTTATATTCAGAAATTAGATAGGTAAAATTATGCTAGAACAAGATATTAAAAAAGTATTGGTTTCTCATGAGGAAATCGTAGCAGCGGCAAAAAAATTGGGCCAACAGCTGACAGTAGACTATCAAGGTAAAAAGCCTATTTTTGTAGGAATTTTGAAGGGTTCAGTTCCTTTTATGGCCGAATTAATCAAACACGTGGATACAGATCTTGAATTAGATTTTATGCTGGTGTCTAGTTACCATGGCGGTACAACTAGTAGTGGCGTGATTAATATTATCAAAGATATTGATCAAGATATTACTGATCGTGATATTCTTTTTGTCGAAGATATTATCGATACTGGCCAAACTTTGAAGAATTTGTGTAATTTGTTCAAAGAAAGAAATGCAGCATCTGTAAAAATTGCTACGTTGTTGGATAAGCCAGAAGGACGCATTGTTGACATTGAGGCAGACTATACTTGCTTTACAATTCCCAATGAATTTGTAGTAGGTTACGGACTAGATTATGATGAGTATTATCGCAATCTTCCTTATGTAGGTGTCTTGAAAGAAGAAGTTTATACAAAATAAAGGTTTACTAGATATAAATGAAAAATAAACAAAATAATGGTTTTATAAAAAATCCTTTTCTCTATATTCTAATTATTGTAGTCCTTGTTACAGGTTTTCAGTATTTCTTTACAGGAAATGCGACAGGTCGTAGCCAGCAAATCAACTACAGCCAATTAGTAAAAGAAATCCAAAATAATAATGTTACAGAGATGAGCTACCAGCCAAATGGTAGTATTATCGAGGTATCAGGTACTTATAAAAAACCTAAAAAATCAAAAGATACGACAGGAATCCTGTTTTTCAGTCCGGAAATCTCAAAAGTTAGCAGATTTACTAGTGTTGTTTTGCCATCAGATACAACAGTTTCTGATTTGCAAAAGCTAGCTGCTGAGCATGAGACAGAAGTGACTATTAAGCGTGAAAGCTCCAGTGGAATGTGGATTAATCTTTTGATCTCCTTGGTTCCATTTATCATCATCGCCTTCATCTTTATGTCTATGATGAATCAAGGCGGTGGCGGTGCTCGTGGTGCTATGAATTTTGGACGCAACAAAGCTCGTGCGGCCAATAAAGAAGATATCAAAGTACGCTTCTCAGATGTCGCTGGTGCAGAAGAGGAAAAACAAGAACTTGTTGAAGTTGTTGAATTCCTAAAAGATCCAAAACGTTATACTAAGCTGGGTGCTCGTATTCCGGCAGGTGTTCTTTTGGAAGGCCCTCCAGGGACTGGTAAGACCTTGCTTGCCAAGGCAGTTGCTGGTGAAGCAGGTGTTCCTTTCTTTAGCATCTCAGGTTCTGACTTTGTTGAAATGTTCGTAGGTGTCGGAGCAAGCCGTGTTCGTTCTCTATTTGAAGATGCGAAAAAAGCGGCTCCTGCTATTATCTTCATCGATGAAATTGATGCCGTCGGTCGTCAGCGTGGTGTTGGCCTTGGCGGTGGTAATGATGAACGTGAACAAACTCTTAATCAGCTCTTGATTGAAATGGATGGTTTTGAAGGCAATGAAGGAATCATTATCATTGCGGCTACTAACCGTTCGGATGTTCTTGATCCAGCTCTTCTACGTCCAGGTCGTTTTGACAGAAAAGTTTTGGTTGGCCGTCCTGACGTGAAGGGTCGGGAAGCTATTCTTCGCGTTCATGCTAAGAATAAACCGCTGGCTAAGAACGTTGATTTGAAACTAGTTGCTCAGCAGACACCTGGCTTTGTTGGTGCTGATTTGGAAAATGTCTTGAATGAAGCAGCTCTAGTTGCAGCTCGTCGTAACAAAAAAGTCATCGATGCAGATGATATTGATGAAGCTGAAGACAGAGTGATTGCAGGACCGTCTAAAAAAGATAAAACTGTTTCAGAGCGTGATCGTCAGGTTGTCGCTTACCATGAAGCAGGGCATACGATTGTCGGACTTGTTTTGTCCAATGCGCGTGTCGTACACAAGGTAACCATTGTGCCTCGTGGTCGTGCTGGCGGATATATGATTGCCCTGCCTAAAGAAGACCAAATGCTTCTGTCTAAAGAAGACATGAAAGAGCAATTGGCTGGTCTCATGGGTGGTCGTGTAGCTGAAGAGATCATCTTTAATGTGCAAACAACAGGGGCTTCAAATGACTTTGAACAAGCTACACAAATGGCGCGTGCAATGGTCACTGAGTACGGTATGAGTGAAAAACTTGGCCCAGTCCAATACGAAGGTAACCATGCTATGTTTGGTGCACAAAGTCCTCAAAAATCAATTTCAGAACAAACAGCCTATGAGATTGATGAGGAAGTTCGTTCATTATTAAATGAAGCACGAAACAAGGCAGCTGAGATTATTCAAGCAAATCGTGAAACCCATAAATTGATTGCAGAAGCATTGCTTAAATACGAAACGCTTGATAGCACCCAAATTAAATCTCTCTATGAAACAGGTCATATGCCAGAAGAATCTGAAAAAGATTTGGAACGAGAAGCGCATGCCCTTTCCTATGATGAAATAAAATCCAAAATGGAAGAAAATTAAGAGATGCTTTTCTTATTAAATAGCTTGATTACTAATTGTGTAATCAAGCTATTTTTTTATTCTTTAAAGCCTAA
>NZ_JAPVZT010000003.1:0-197310 GCF_041432495.1 Streptococcus sp. 27098_8_73 | reverse complement strand
CAAAGACAATTGAGAGGCTAGGACTTTTGTCCCAGCCTCTTGGTTAGTATAAAGTCGGATTTGAACCGATAAAAAAGGCGGTAGACGGATTTGAACCGACGATCAAGCTTTTGCAGAGCCGTGCCTTACCACTTGGCTATACCGCCACAACTCTTACTATTCTACCTTAAAACGGCCTGTTCGTCAAGAGCTTGACCCGATTTAAGTGAGAATTTCTTGAAGGAATCCTAATAGATGAACTGGATTAAGGAGAGAAAATACTGCCCAAATACTTGTCAAAAGCTAGAAAATTTGATATGATAGTAGATGCCGTTTAAACGGCAGAAATACTCATTTTAGATGAATTGTGGAGCCGTTGCCGATTGGTAGCTCTGCGAGCTGAAATCTAAGAGAGGAAAAAAACAAAAAGGAGAATTTACTCATGGCAGTAATTTCAATGAAACAACTTCTTGAGGCTGGTGTTCACTTTGGTCACCAAACTCGTCGCTGGAACCCTAAGATGGCTAAGTACATCTTCACTGAGCGTAACGGTATCCACGTTATCGACCTTCAACAAACTGTAAAATACGCAGATCAAGCTTACGACTTCATGCGTGATGCAGCTGCAAACGATGCAGTTATCTTGTTTGTTGGTACTAAAAAGCAAGCTGCTGAAGCTGTAAAAGAAGAAGCAGAACGTGCTGGTCAATACTACATCAACCACCGTTGGTTGGGTGGAACTCTTACAAACTGGACAACTATCCAAAAACGTGTTGCTCGTTTGAAAGAAATCAAACGTATGGAAGAAGAAGGAATCTTCGAAGTTCTTCCTAAGAAAGAAGTAGCACTTCTCAACAAACAACGTGCTCGTCTTGAAAAATTCTTGGGTGGTATCGAAGACATGCCGCGCATCCCAGATGTAATGTACATCGTTGACCCTCATAAAGAGCAAATCGCTGTTAAGGAAGCTAAGAAACTTGGTATTCCAGTAGTTGCGATGGTTGACACAAATACTGATCCAGACGATATCGATGTGATTATCCCTGCTAACGACGACGCTATCCGTGCCGTTAAATTGATCACTGCGAAAATGGCTGACGCTGTTATCGAAGGTCGTCAAGGTGAGGACGCTGTAGCGACTGTTGAAGCAGAATTTGCTGCAACTGAAACTCAAGCAGACTCAATCGAAGAAATCGTTGAAGTTGTAGAAGGCGACAACGCATAATTTTCATAAGTCAATTAACCTAAAGGGGCGGGGCTCAGCCCGGCCCCTTTATTTAAAATAAGTAAACATAGGAGAAGAAAAATGGCAGAAATTACAGCTAAGCTTGTAAAAGAATTGCGCGAAAAATCTGGTGCTGGTGTCATGGACGCTAAGAAAGCATTGGTTGAAACAGATGGTGATATCGAAAAAGCGATTGAATTGCTTCGCGAAAAAGGTATGGCAAAAGCAGCTAAGAAGGCTGACCGTGTTGCCGCTGAAGGTTTGACCGGCGTTTACGTGGATGGTAATGTTGCAGCTATCGTTGAAGTCAATGCTGAAACTGACTTTGTTGCGAAAAACGCTCAATTCGTTGAATTGGTAAATGCTACTGCAAAAGTAATCGCAGAAGGCAAGCCAGCTAACAACGAAGAAGCATTTGCATTGATAATGCCTTCAGGTGAAACTCTTGAAGCTGCATACGTATCTGCAACTGCAACTATCGGAGAAAAAATCTCATTCCGTCGTTTTGCTTTGGTTGAAAAGACTGATGCTCAATACTTTGGTGCTTACCAACACAACGGTGGCCGTATCGGTGTTGTTTCAGTGATTGACGGTGGCGATGACGCTCTTGCTAAACAAATTTCTATGCATATCGCAGCGATGAAACCAACTGTTCTTTCATACAAAGAATTGGATGAGCAATTTGTTAAAGATGAATTGGCACAATTGAACCACGCTATCGATCAAGACAATGAAAGCCGCGCTATGGTTGACAAGCCAGCACTTCCACACTTGAAATATGGTTCAAAAGCTCAGTTGACTGACGAAGTGATTGCACAAGCTGAAGCTGATATCAAAGCTGAGTTGGCTGCAGAAGGTAAGCCAGAAAAAATCTGGGATAAAATCATTCCAGGTAAAATGGATCGCTTTTTGCTTGACAACACTAAAGTTGACCAAGCTTACACACTTCTTGCACAAGTGTACATCATGGATGACAGCAAGACAGTTGAAGCTTACCTTGAATCAGTGAATGCTTCAGTAGTTGAGTTTGTTCGCTTTGAAGTTGGTGAAGGTATTGAAAAAGCAGCTAACGACTTCGAATCAGAAGTTGCAGCAACAATGGCGGCTGCTCTTGGCCAAAACTAATCTAAGTTTAAAACAAAAAAGATTGAAGAGAAAATAATTTCTTTTCAATCTTTTTATTATTCTGGCCTGAATAGTTCTTCTTTTAAATTGAGAAGAACTGGCCTACGAGATAGGTGACAGCCATGGTCAAAAGTCCGATAGTGAGGTTACGGATCATGGCATTTTTAATGGGTGCCTGTCCCAATTTTGCACTAGTATAGCCGGTTCCCAAGAGGGAAAGAGCTACAACAAGGACGGTCGCTGGGATCCGATAGGCAGCTGGAAGTAGAACGATGGTCAGCATAGGGGAAATTGCACCTATGGCAAAGGCTAGAAAGCTGGATATGGCTGCGTGCCAAGGATTGGTGAACTCTTCGACCTCAATGCCGTACTTTTCCTCGACCAAGGCCTTGAGCGGATCCTGCAAGAAGGAGCGATTGGTCAAGAGTTGGGCAGAAGTCTCGCACTCACCATTTTGGACGTAGGAGGCGTAGAGGGACTGTCTGGCAATATCGGGATTCTTTTCCAAGAGTTCTCGTTCTCTAGCCACTGCAGCCTCCTCAGTGTCCTTCTGAGTGGAGACGGATACATACTCCCCGCCTGCCATAGAAAATGCACCGGCAAAGACAGCAGCCAGACCAGATAGAAAGATAATCCAAACATCTTCCGTCGCACTGGCTACCCCGATGACCACCCCTGCGATAGAAATAATACCGTCGTTGGCCCCTAAAACTCCAGCCCGCAAAATATTCAGGCGTCCACTAAAATTTTTGTCAATCTTATGTTCTTCCATTCTGAAACTTTTCTCTTTTCTTTTTATTTATAATCATTATAAATAAAAAGAATGAGGATAGCAAGTGAAAGTAGGAAAATGAGAAAAGTCCGACGATTTAAGGGAAAATTCTTATCAAAAAAGGAGCCGTTTAAAACGACTCCTTTCTTTATAATCACTATAATGTTGTACCAAACTGCTTATTTTACTACGATATTAACCAGTTTATTTGCCACGCTAATCACTTTCACGATTTCTTTGCCGGCGATTTCAGACTTGATTTTCTCATCTGCCAGAGCGATTTCTTGCAGTTCTTCACGGCTCAGGTCCTTAGCTACGACTAGCTTAGCACGAACCTTACCCTTGATTTGGACTACGATTTCGACTTCTGCCTCGACTAGCTTGCTTTCGTCATAAGTTGGCCAAGTTACATAGGAAATGCTCTCATCTGTTTGAGCAACTGCCTGCCAGAGTTCTTCAGCCAAGTGCGGTGCAAAAGGCGCTAGCAGTTGGATAAAGCCTTTAGCGTATTCGATATAGAGCTTTTCTTCCTTGTTGGCTGCATTGACAAAGATCATGAGCTGGGCAATGGCTGTGTTAAACTTGAGCTCCTCAATCTGGTCTGTGACAGACTTGACTGTTTCGTGGTAGACCTTGTCGAGTGCTCCGCTATTTTCCGCAACGATTTCTTTACTTGTGATCAAACGATAGACACGATCTAGGAACTTGCGGCTGCCTTCCAGACCTTCCTCGCTCCAAGCGATGGATGCATCTAATGGTCCCATGAACATTTCATAAACACGAAGGGTATCGGCGCCGTATTGTTCCACCACATCGTCTGGGTTGACCACATTCTTGAGGGACTTAGACATCTTAGCAGGCGCTTGCTCTAGTTCTTCTCCCGTTTCGATGTTGAAGAAGGAACCATCGCGTTTTTCCACCTTGTCTGTCGCTACCAGAGCACCGCGGTGGTCACGGTAGCTTGTTCCCAGAATCATTCCTTGGTTAAAGAGTTTTTGGAAAGGTTCTTTGGTCGGAACCACTCCGATATCATAGAGGAATTTATGCCAGAAGCGAGCATAGAGGAGGTGAAGTACAGCGTGCTCTGCACCGCCGATGTAAATATCAACTGGCAGCCAAGCCTTGAGCAGGTCTTCGTCTGCTAATTTCTCATTATTGTGCGGGTCAATGTAACGCAGGTAATACCAGCTAGAACCTGCCCATTGCGGCATGGTGTTGGTTTCACGGCGTCCTTTGACACCGTCTTCGCGAGTCACTTCCAGCCAGTCAGTCAGATTGGCTAGAGGGCTTTCACCAGTACCAGAAGGACGGATATCCTTGGTTACAGGCAAGACAAGTGGTAATTCACTTTCAGGGACAGCCGTTGAAGTGCCATCTTCCCAATGAATGATTGGAATCGGCTCACCCCAGTAGCGTTGACGGCTAAAGAGCCAGTCGCGCAGACGATAGGTGACTTTTTCATTTCCGACGCCTTCTGCTTCCAGCCAAGCAACCATCTTGTCAATCGCGGCAGCCTTGTCCAAGCCATCTAGGAAGCCAGAGTTAATATGCGGACCGTCTTCTGTGTAAGCAGCTTCAGCAACATTGCCACCCTCTAGAACCGGAATAATCTCTAAATCAAACTGCTTAGCAAACTCCCAGTCGCGCTCATCGTGCGCAGGAACGGCCATGATAGCCCCTGTTCCGTAGCTTGCAAGCACATAGTCGGCAATCCAGATTGGGATTGCCTTGCCATTGACAGGATTGATGGCATAAGCTCCTGTCCATACCCCGGTCTTCTCCTTAGCCAAATCAGTCCGAGCCAGATCAGATTTGAGGCTGGCTGCATGTTTGTAGTCTGCAACTGCTTGGGCTTGTTCTGCACTTGTAATAGCGTCTACCAGTGCATGCTCTGGAGCCAAAACAGCATAGGTCGCACCAAAAAGGGTGTCCGGACGAGTCGTAAAGACGGTAAAGTCCTTGTCAGTGTCCTTAATCTTGAAGGTTACATTGGCACCGATTGACTTCCCGATCCAGTTGCGCTGCATATCCTTGATAGACTCTGGCCAGTCCAGCTCCTCCAAGTCATTGAGCAAACGTTCTGCATAGGCTGTGATTTTCAGCATCCACTGGCGCATAGGCTTGCGGACGACTGGATAGCCACCACGCTCAGATGTGCCATCTGGCAGAACTTCTTCGTTAGCGATAGCAGTTCCCAGCTCTTCCACCCAGTTTACTGGGACTTCAGCTTCATAAGCCAGGCCTTTTTCATAAAGCTTGGTGAAAATCCACTGGGTCCACTTGTAGTAGTTGGGGTCAGTTGTATTGACTTCCCGATCCCAGTCGTAAGAAAAACCAAGCGCATTGATTTGGCGTTTGAAGTTGGCAATGTTTTCTGCTGTAAAGTCAGCCGGGTCATTGCCTGTATCCATAGCGTACTGCTCGGCTGGCAGTCCAAAGGCATCCCAACCCATTGGGTGAAGGACATTGTAGCCTTGGGCGCGCTTGTAACGACTGAGGATATCCGTCGCTGTATAGCCTTCAGGGTGTCCTACGTGCAGACCAGCTCCTGATGGATAAGGGAACATATCCAGCGCATAAAAGTTAGGTTTGTCCTTGTCCGTACCTGTCTTAAATGTATGGTGCTCAGCCCAGTATTTCTGCCACTTGGGCTCGATTTCTTTGTGATTGTAAGTTGCCATAATCATTTACTCTCCAACGATCTTTTCTGTGTTCTAAACACGTTTCTATCTATTATACCATTTTCAAGGGATTTTGAAAGCAACCGACGAAAGAGAATGAAGAAAATCTTTGCGGATCGACCTTGAATTATTTTTAAAAACAGATAGAATGAAAGCAAGTTTAAAAAAGTGAGGTTGAGGATGACAAGAAAGATTTTATTTCAGATTATTGAGCCCCATCAAAAGGAAAATGCGATTGAAAAAGCCTATGATGTGCTTATGTTCCTGACTATTATTGTCAGCCTGATCCCCCTGACCACCAAGAGTCACATCGGAATCTTCATATGGTTGGATTTTGTGTCAACGGTTATTTTTATTGTTGACTACATTCTTCGGCTTGTAACGGCCGATTATAAATTGGAAAAGGGGAAGCTTTCTTTTTTCCTCTATCCTTTTACCTTTCTGGCTCTGGCTGATTTGCTCTGCATTTTGCCTTCCCTCTTTTTGTTGAATAATAGTTTGCGACTCTTTAAGATTTTGCGCATGCTTCGGATCTTGCGGGTCTTTAAGTTCATTCGCTATTCTAAAAATATCCAAATATTGACCAATGTCTTACAAAAGCAGAAGGACAGTTTGATGATCGTGGGTCTTTTGGCTCTCGGCTATATCTTTATCTCTGCCCTTATCATTTTTAATGTCGAACCTAGCACATTTCCTAATTTTTTTGACGCCCTCTACTGGGCGACCATCTCCTTGACGACGGTTGGTTATGGTGATATTTATGCAGTTTCAACGACTGGAAAAATTATTACCATGATTTCTTCCTTTTTAGGAATCGCCATTGTGGCTCTGCCCGCTGGTATCATCACAGCCGGCTATATGAAAGAAATCAAAGAACTATAAAACCTGTTCGGGAAGGCTCTAATGGCCTTCCTGAGCAGGTTTTTTGTTTAATTAAATATTATTGAAGTCCTTTACCAAATCACCACGCGCTCTTCTGGGCTGCGCCACATGCCGTCTCCCTCTTGGACATCAAAGGTCGTAAAGAAGTCGTCAAAGTTAGGTAGCTGGACATTGGTCCGAAGTTTAGCGGGCGCATGGACATCGACGCTGGCTAGAAGCTTCATGTACTCTTCGCGTCCCTTCATCCGCCAGATGCGAGCAAAGTTAGTGAAGAATTCCTCCGCAGAGAAGTCCGCTTCTTTCTTGGCTGCTTCGAGAGCTGCTGCAATACCGCCCAAGTCCGCTACGTTTTCTGAAACGGTCAGCTTGCCATTGACCTTGGCACCGTAGGAATCTAGACCTTCGAACTGGTCGATGACTTTCTGAGTCCGCTCAGTAAAGGCTTGGTAGTCATGCTCTGTCCACCAGTTGTTGAGGCTGCCGTTTTCATCAAAGGAAGCGCCGTTGGTATCAAAGGCATGGGAAATCTCATGGGCAATAACCGCACCGATACCTCCATAATTGGCTGAAGAAGACTGGTGCAGGTCATAGAAAGGTGCCTGCAGGATAGCCGCTGGAAAGACAATCAGGTTTTTCTGAGGATTGTAGTAGGCATTGACCATATGGGCTGGCATTCCCCATTCTTTGTAATCCACGGGCTGATTCCACTTGCTCCAACCATACTTGATTTCCACTTGTCGCAGTTTTTGAGCATTTTCGAAGAGGCTGAGATTTTCATCCACAATCTTGTCTGCATAGCGCTCAGGCAGCTCCTCTGGGTAGCCGATATAAGGCTTGATGACATTGAGTTTGACAATGGCCTTGTCCCGAGTTTCTGGTGTCAGCCAGTCATTGCTTGCGAGTCGCTCCTTGTAGACTTGGATCATGTTGGCTACTTTTTGCTCGACATCGGCCTTGGCGTCTGGGGAGAATTTTTGTCCAGCATACCAGAGCCCGATGGCTTGATTGAAAGGCGATTGAGCTAGGTAAAAGGCAGCTTTTTTCTTGTCTTGCGCCTGAGGTGTTCCAGACAGGGCACGGCGATAAGCGCCTGCTAGGATACGGATTTCGTCAGTTAAGTAGGCTTCAGCTGATGCGATAGCGTTAAAGATAAGCACGGCCTTGAGTAGGGGCCAAGTCTCTTCGCAGTAGAATTGGTCGGCAGCCTGCCAGAAACGCTCCTCTGGTACGATAATCTGGTCAGGAATTTGCCCGATGAGTTGGGTGAAGATAGCATCTAAAGGTAGATTCGGTGCTAAGGCTTTGAAATCTTCCCACTTGTAAGGGTGGTAAAGCTTGGCATATTCTGAACTTTCCTCTCGTGACAGAACGACTTTAGCAATGCGAGCATCCAGTTCTAGAACCTTATCCAGCAAATCTTGGATTTCTTCTGCTGAAAATTCGAATTTTTGCAGCAAAGCTTCGGAAGATTCGCGCCATTTTTTCAAGAGCTTGTCCTTTTGAGGATGCCCATCGGCATAGTAGGTTGTGTCTGGGAGAATAGTACCTGGTGCATCTGCCCAAAGGACATTGATACGGGCGTCCATAAAGTCAGGCGTTACACCAAAAGGAAAGAAATTGGGCTTGCCAGCCAGCTCAAACTCGGCAATCTTTGTGGTAAATTCTGCAAAGGAGTTGAGTGCTTGGTATTCCGCGATCAAAGGTAAAACAGGCTTGACACCGAGTTCTTCCCGCTTGTCATAGTCAGCAGCTAAACGATGGTACTTGATAAAGTTTTGCAAAATAGCATCATCAGGAACTTCCTCACCCCGCAGCCATTGATCGGTAGTGGAGAGCATCAGCTTTTCAATCTCATCTGACAGATCTGTAAAACCACCAGTTACGGGCTTATCATCTGGGATAACCGCTGTTTTGGCCCATTCACCATTAATGGCATCATAAAAATCATCTTGTAAACGTGTCATCTTGTTCTCACTTTCATGCTTTTGATATAACCTTATCAAAATTAGCTTTTTTTTTCAAATATTTCCTATATTGATTTTAAGGATTTTTTAAAAATTAACTTGACTTAATTTTCATTTTAATGTATATTAAAACAAAAGAGGTGTAACAATGATTGAAATGAAAAATTTAAGTGTCAGTTATCAAGGACAGCTGGCCTTAGAACCAACTTCTTTGACAATAAAAGGACCGACTATCACAGGGATTATCGGACCAAACGGGGCTGGAAAGTCAACTCTCATAAAAGGTATGTTAGGAATTGTTGATAGTGAGGGGCAGACCTTTCTAGACAGAAAACCCATGAAGCAAGAATTAAACAAGATTGCTTATGTAGAGCAGAAGATTCACATTGATTATAATTTCCCCATCAAGGTTAAGGAGTGTGTGTCTCTGGGCTTATATCCTAAGATCAAGCTCTTTCAACGCCTCAAAGCGTCTGACTGGGAAAAGGTTGCTCAGGCTTTGAAAATCGTTGGTTTAGAAGATTTTGCTGAGCGGCAGATTAGCCAGTTGTCTGGTGGGCAATTTCAACGGGTCTTGATTGCCCGTTGCTTGGTTCAGGAGGCGGACTATATTTTCCTAGATGAGCCTTTTGTTGGGATTGACTCGGTCAGCGAAGAGATTATTATGAAAACACTCCGTCAGCTAAGAAAAGACGGGAAGACGATTTTGATTGTCCACCATGACTTGGGCAAGGTGGTCGCTTATTTTGATCAGGTCTTGCTACTTAACAAAAAAGTCGTCGCTTTCGGATCAACTGAGAGTACCTTCACCAAAGAAAATATGCAGCAGACCTACGGCTCTCAGCTCTTTATGAATGGAGGTGCCTAGGATGATTCAGGAATTTATTCAAGGCTTACATGACTTTCATTTCCTGCAAAATGCTTTGATTACAGCCATTGTGATTGGAGTGGTGGCCGGTGCCGTTGGATGTTTTATCATTCTGCGAGGCATGTCACTCATGGGGGATGCCATCTCTCACGCGGTGCTGCCCGGTGTGGCTCTGTCTTATATTTTGGGGATTAATTTCTTCATCGGTGCCATTACCTTTGGCTTACTAGCTTCCATCATTATCACTTACATCAAGGGCAATTCTATTATCAAAAGTGACACGGCTATCGGGATTACTTTTTCTTCCTTCTTGGCTCTGGGGATCATTTTGATTAGCGTTGCCAAGAGTTCGACCGACCTCTTCCATATTCTCTTTGGGAATATCTTGGCGGTACAAGACCTTGATATGTGGATTAGTATTGGCGTGGGTATTTTAGTGTTGCTGGTCATTAGTATTTTCTTCAAGCAACTTTTGCTGACGTCCTTTGACCCGCTCTTAGCCCAAGCTATGGGAATGAAGGTGAATTTTTACCACTATTTGCTGATGATTCTATTGACTCTGGTATCTGTCACAGCCATGCAAAGTGTCGGAACGATTCTGATTGTGGCCATGCTGATTACACCAGCTGCGACAGCCTATCTCTATGCCAAGAGTCTCAAGACCATGATTTTATTGTCATCTGTCTTGGGGGCTGGTGCATCTGTTTTAGGTCTCTTCATCGGTTATAGTTTTAATGTTGCAGCAGGTTCTAGTATCGTTCTAACCTCTGCCCTGATCTTTTTGGTTTCATTTTTTATCGCACCAAAACAGCGGTATTTAAAAAGAAAAGTAAAATAATATATTTATGGAGGATTTCCAATGAAAAAATGTCGTTTCTTAGTTCTGCTTTTGCTGGCTTTTGTCGGCCTAGCAGCCTGCTCTAGTCAAAAAAGCAGTACCGAGACTGGTTCTTCAAAATTGAATGTTGTTGCGACCAACTCGATTATTGCGGATATTACAAAGAATATCGCTGGCGATAAGATCAATTTGCACAGTATCGTACCTGTTGGGCAAGACCCGCACGAATACGAGCCCCTACCTGAAGATGTCAAAAAGACTTCCCAAGCAGATCTGATCTTCTACAATGGGATCAACCTTGAAACAGGTGGTAATGCTTGGTTCACAAAATTAGTAGAAAATGCTAAGAAGAAAGAAAACAAGGACTATTATGCTGTCAGCGAAGGTGTTGATGTCATTTACTTGGAAGGCCAAAGTGAAAAAGGGAAAGAAGACCCTCATGCTTGGCTCAATTTGGAAAACGGCATTATCTATGCGAAAAACATTGCCAAGCGTTTGAGCGAAAAAGACCCAGCTAACAAAGAAACTTACGAGAAAAATCTTAAGGCTTATGTGGAAAAATTGAGCGCTTTGGATAAGGAAGCCAAAGAGAAATTCAACAACATTCCTGAAGAAAAGAAAATGATTGTGACCAGTGAAGGTTGCTTCAAGTACTTCTCTAAGGCCTACAATGTGCCATCAGCCTATATCTGGGAAATCAACACTGAAGAAGAAGGGACTCCAGACCAAATTAAAAGCCTAGTTGAAAAATTGCGCAAGACCAAAGTGCCATCACTCTTTGTGGAATCAAGTGTAGACGACCGTCCGATGAAGACTGTTTCTAAAGACACCAACATTCCGATCTATGCTAAAATCTTCACTGACTCAATCGCTGATAAAGGCGAAGAGGGTGATAGCTACTACAGCATGATGAAATACAACTTAGAAAAGATCGCAGAAGGTCTGTCTAAATAATAATAATAAGAGGTTGGGAAGATAAAATCCTAACCTCTTTATTTCTGAAGGACAAGCTTTATATGGAGTCGCTCTCAAATTTTCGGTCAAATTATTCGAAAAAAATTACTATTCGCAGTACAATGGAGCTATCAAACATGAATGGAGACTTCCTATGACAACTTTTCTCGGAAATCCTGTAACCTTTACGGGCCAACAACTGCAAGTCGGCGACACAGCCCACGATTTTAGCCTGACAGCTACTGACCTTTCAAAGAAAACCTTGGCTGATTTTGCTGGCAAAAAGAAAGTCCTCAGCATCGTACCATCTATCGATACTGGTGTCTGCTCAACTCAGACCCGTCGTTTCAATCAAGAACTGGCTGATTTGGACAATACTGTTGTAATAACGGTTTCAGTTGATTTGCCTTTTGCTCAAGGAAAATGGTGTGCTGCTGAAGGTATCGAAAATGCTGTTATGCTATCAGACTACTTTGACCATTCTTTCGGCCGTGACTATGCTGTCCTCATCAATGAATGGCACCTGTTGGCCCGTGCAGTTCTTGTCTTGGATGAAAACAACACTGTGACCTATGCTGAATATGTGGACAACATCAATACCGAGCCAGATTATGATGCAGCCATTGCTGCAGTCAAAAGTCTGTAAAGAATTATACTTTTCCAAAAAATGCACTCAATTCTCCCTAAGAGCTGAGTGCATTTTTGTCTTCTTGACCAAAAATACAAAAAGACAAACATCAGTTTTGACGTTTGTCTACGAGTTGAAAGAGTCTGGATAGCTCTTTTGCTTATTCTGAAGTTAATTCTTTCTGGGCTTCCTTACCTTGATCCAGTAGGGCTTGGATAATCTTTTGATCACGCAGTTTGACAGAGTTGTTGATGGTTTCTGCGGATTGGATGACAGCCGCTTCTAGCAGAGCGCGTTTTTCCCGTCCTTTATCAATGGCTTCGATAATGCCTTGATTTTGTGCGACGAGGCTTTCTGCCAGCTTAGTTACAGACTCAACAGCGATAGTAGGGCTTTGGGAAATCCGCTCCAGTTGAGGAATGACTTCCTTGCTGGTCTCAGCGAGCATTTGCAGGGCAGCGTTATTCGCATTAGAGATAGCGTCAGCTACCTGACCGGACTTCATGGATTGCTGGAGGATCCCTAACTGGGCGATAGACAGTTTCATAGTTGGAATGGTATTGCGGCGGAGCATTCCAAGTTTTTGGCGCATATCAGAGGAAACCTTGACCAGATTACGCATTTGAGGCGTTGTCGCCCAAGCTACATAGAGACGGCTGACATATTCAGTGTGTTGCTGCTCTAAGGTATTGACCACCTCTGTCATTCGGGCTAATTCTTGCGATTTGACTTGGTAGTCAACAGTTGTCATATCTAACTGAGCGACTTCAGCCTGCAGTTTGAGCGCTCGATTGCCAGATTCTTGCTGAGCAGCTTCGATAAAGGAAATAACTCCAACTAGGTTTTCAATCGATTTGGTATTGTCCTCAATCAGCATTTCAGCAGAAACAATATTGCGAGCCAAAACATCTTCTTGTTTGACGACGGTTGCAGCCATGCTGTCCATTTTCTGCTCAATATTTTGTGAGTCGAAATAGAATTCTTGAAGAGTGTTTTTGCTCTGTTTGAAGAGTTTTTCCAGGAAATTAGGCTTCTTGTCCAGTTCTGCTACTTGAGCATCCTTGTATTTTGCAACAAAGCCATTGAGTTCTTTGTTAGTGTTTTTTAAGAGCTCATCTACCTGAGGAATTTGTAATTTTTTCTGCTCGGCTAAGATACGATTGACGGTGCTGTTGACTTCTTCGACCGCAGATTGGCCAAAGTCCAGCAAGGCATTTTGGTCCGATACGAAATTATCCACCAACTGCGGCGCTTTAGCTGTAATCGCACTTTGTTGCTCAGGAGTCAGCTTTTCCAGAAAAGTGAGCTGGCCATTTTCTTGAGTCGTATTGGCCTCGATGATTTCTGTTGTTTTGTCGCTTTTGCTGATGGCATTGTTGGCAATTTTATCAATGTCAAAATTAAATTCTTGGCTCATAGTTTCTCCTTTGGTTTATCTAGCTTAAAAGCCGATGTCTGTTTGCTTTTCTTTGTCTAAGATACGCAGGCTAATGTCAAAGTCCCTCAAATCAGCTTCATTTAACTGGCGCAGCGCTTCGTCTAGGTCCAAGTCAAACTGCTCGATAGCAGCTTTGGCCTTGGCTAGCCGCTCCTCAGCATTGTAAAAATCTTTGGGAGAGGCTTTTATTTTGAGGTAGCCTTGTAAAATATCTTCGTAGTGCTCCATCTGGGACTGATGAATGGCAGTCAGCTCTTCCTTGTTATTGCTTTCGGATTGAGAGATTTTTTGAAGAATGGCCTCGTGGTCAATCTGAATATTGCGAACCGTAGCGACCAATTCTGGGGCTAGTTCTTCTAGACTCGTTTTCTTTGGCTGCGCTTCCTGTTGCCTTTTCTCTCGTTCAATCTTTTGCAGTTGTTTATCAATTTCTTCGGTTACAGTAGTAATTTTAGTCTGAATGCGCTGGTAGACAGATGCAGGAATTTCATCTCGCAATTCCTTAGCAACGTTTTTGATATAGGTGAGTTGGGGAAGAATTTGTAGGGCCAAATCTTGGTAGTCTTCCTTCTTGCCGTATTCTTGGTAGCTTTCTAATTCTTTAATACGGCGGTCCGCCTGACCAATCTCTGCCTTTAAATCTTCAATACGGCCAATGCTGGCTTGTTTAGCTTCAATACGAACTCTTTTCTGTCTTTGGTAGCGATAGATTCCATAGCCAATACCTCCCAAAATAGCAATGGGGATCAGATAGCTGGCTACCACTCCAGAACCAAATATAATTGCAAGTATCCAAATCCAGCTAAACCATTCCGGCTGCTGGTTAGAATTATTCTTTCTTCTCGACATGAACCTTTCTCTTTCTTCTCAATATGATATCTCTATTTTAACATAAAAGCTAGTTTTTGAAGGAGAAAGATTGATATATTCAGACGCACTTTTAGATTTGATGAGAATATTTGCCTCATCAAGAAAGAGCTTTGCTTCCTTTACTGAAAGCAAGCGTAAGAGTTCTTTTTTATCACAAGTGGGCAAGCAAAAATCGCAAGGAAACCCTGCGATTCGTATTTTATCAGTCCACTTCTGGGAAAAGTTTGGCCAGTATTTTAGGAGTGATACTTTGTCCCGGCCCCTCAGCACAATAGGTGTGCATATACATAGAGGGGTTGAAGTTGAGCTCGATGCAGGTGCAGTTGGGATTTTCCTTGGTAGAAATAGCAGAGCTGTCAGGGATGATTAGGTCAACGCCACAAGCCCAAGCTCCCATAGCCTTTGCCATGTCTGCAGCGAGTTTTTTATAAGATGGGTGCATGCTGTCTGTGACGTCAATCGAGTCTCCGCCAGTAGAAATATTGGAATTGCGCCGCAAGTCAACCTTGACTCCAGCAGGCAGGATATCATCTGGTCCATAACCTTGCTGGTTCAGCATGAGCAGTTCAATGTCGCCCAGTTCAATGATTTCGAGCGGTGAGCGATGATCTCGTCCCCGCAGGGGATTGTCATTTTTGATGGCAACCAATTCTCTCACGGTATGCTGACCGTCTCCGACGACATTGGCTGCTACTCGTAAGAGGACTGCCTCACACTGACCGTCTAAGACAAAGAAGCGGTACTCCGTTCCAGCGATAAATTCCTCCACCAAGACAGCAGCGTCTTCTGAAAAAGCGATCTCCAAAGCCTTGCGATAAGCTTCCAGACTAGCCGGTTCTTGGAAGATAGAGATGCCTAGTCCAAAGTTGGTTGACTTGGGTTTGACGACAATTTGTCGGTCTTTAATCAAAGGATAATAGGCCAGACCATCTTCGAGAGAAGAAAACTCCGCCCCAGCAGGAACGGGAAAGTCAGCTGCTGCCAAAATCTTTTTGGTGACGGTTTTATTGGCCATGGCTAGAGGGATGACATAGTTATCCTTGGAAGTCATATTGCCGTTTTTGACATATTCCACATGGTGATCATGCCAGAGCTTGAGAAATTGGTCATTTTCATCTAGGATTTCGAGATGGAGGCCTTTCTGGAGAGCGTCAAACATGAGCATTTGAGTGGAAAGTTCCATACTTTCATACCCCTTGAGAGCGTAGGGCGCGGTCCAGGCGTAATCTCGATATTCCCGTGCTTTTGCCAGTCCAAATGCTGATAGGGAATTCTTCTCAATATGAGGCAATAATTGCCCTGCCAGAGTCAGTTTGGGTTCAGCCAGCGTAGCTCTGACTTGTGCTAGCAATTGACGGTAGGCGTCAGGGAGATTGAAATGCTGAATGACATTTTCCATAGCTTGGAGAATAGCAGAGCTGTCAGCCTCTGCAGGTAGAGGCGTCAAGGGGTGAGCCAGAGCAACGGCATCGTTGAGAGCATGAGCCGCTTGTAGTTGTGTATCGCTATCTGTCACATTATCCAGCCACAATAGAGCCAAGAGAAAGAGGTGGACTGTGTCCAAGGTTCTTTGACTGATGCCCAAAACGTCGAAAGGATTAAGGTCGAAACAGCGCAGTTCTAAGTAAGTAATGCCTTGTTCCAGATAATCTCGATTTCGTTTTTGACCGCGAAAGCGCACAGGCGAGTAAAATTCCTTTTCTGCACTTAGGTCGCCAGACCCGACATAGGCCTCGATGTTCGAGACATAGCTTTCCAGCGAGCGAAATGATACATGGATATGCTCGTCATTGACGTAGCCGTGATGGCTATTGCGTAGTGAGCGGACAGGAGCCTCAACTGGCTCATCGTAAAAGCCAGCTTCTGCCAGTGGAGCTGCACCATAAAGATAGGTCAAGAACCAGCGGAAACGGAGGAAATTGCGAGCTAATTTGAGATAGAGAGCATTTTTAAAATCCTTGAAGGAAGAAAAGTCGCTAGCCTCAAAGAGAGCCTTCATCAAATCTTTTCCTAACTCGATATTGTAATGAATGCCGGAAATGGTCTGGAGGCGTTTGCCATATTTTTCTGCTAAACCTTGCCGATAATGGAGTTCGTAGGTATTTTCGAGGTGGGCAATCTCAATCTCGTCTTCTCGGAGTTGGGGAGGCATGGACAAGGGCCACATGAGTTCATCTTGGGGAATGGAGCGTCCAGCTACATCGGTGATGGCACCCAGCAGGCGACGAGCCTCCTGAGTTGAAGAGGAAATGGGCGTAATCAATTCGAGCTGCTGCTCGCTAAAATCTGTCTGGATATAGGGATGAAAAGCCCGAGAGCCCAGAGAGTTGGGATGGGGAGTTGAAGCCAGTGTCCCTGCCTCTGTCACGCGCAGGGATTCTCTCTCCAGTCCAAAAGTCGCCTGTAAGATCGGGCTTGTAGGGTCTAGCTTTTCAAGTAAACGATCAATAGTCATCATGTTTTTCCGTCCTTAGTATAGTACTTTCAGTCTATTATAAAAAAGGCCAGAAAACAACTATTCACTACGTTTTTAATGAATTCCCGAACTTTTATTTCCATTTGTTGGATATATTTCGTGAAAATAGAAAATTTCAAAAAGAATTATTCGCTTTCAAAAGTGAAAATCCAAATTTAAAAGACACCTGATCTTGAAAAAAATTCAAAATTTTCTTATAATAAAGTGTAAGATACGTTTGCAGGTGAAACTCCTGCCTTGTAGATTAAGAAAGGAAGAGCTCTTGTGGCTCAGACGAAATTATGACATCAGTTGTTGTTGTAGGAACCCAATGGGGAGATGAAGGAAAAGGGAAAATTACGGATTTCCTTTCGGCCAATGCTGAAGTGATTGCCCGCTACCAAGGCGGTGACAATGCTGGACATACGATTGTGATTGACGGCAAGAAGTACAAGCTGCACCTGATTCCATCAGGGATTTTCTTCCCAGAAAAGATCTCAGTGATCGGAAATGGGATGGTGGTCAATCCTAAATCTCTGGTCAAGGAGTTGGCTTATCTGCACGAAGAAGGTGTTACCACAGATAATTTGCGCATTTCAGACCGTGCCCATGTCATCTTGCCTTATCATATCGAGCTGGACCGCCTGCAAGAGGAAGCTAAAGGTGACAATAAGATTGGTACCACGATCAAGGGAATCGGCCCTGCCTACATGGACAAGGCTGCGCGTGTTGGTATCCGTATCGCTGACCTTTTGGATAAAGACATTTTCAGAGAGCGCTTGGAGCGGAATCTTGCTGAGAAAAACCGCCTCTTTGAGAAATTGTACGATAGCCAAGCGATGAGCGTTGACGATATTTTTGAAGAATACTATGAATACGGTCAGCAAATCAAGCAGTATGTGACCGACACATCAGTCATTCTCAATGATGCGCTGGATCAAGGCAAGCGTGTCCTCTTTGAAGGGGCACAAGGCGTTATGCTGGATATTGACCAAGGGACCTATCCATTTGTAACCTCGTCTAATCCAGTTGCTGGTGGGGTGACGATTGGTTCAGGTGTTGGTCCAAGCAAGATTGACAAGGTAGTTGGTGTCTGCAAGGCCTATACGAGCCGTGTCGGTGATGGACCATTCCCAACTGAATTGTTTGATGAAGTGGGCGAACGTATCCGCGAAGTGGGCCATGAATACGGTACAACGACGGGCCGTCCGCGTCGTGTGGGCTGGTTTGACTCCGTTGTGATGCGCCACAGCCGCCGTGTATCAGGCATTACCAATCTTTCCCTCAACTCTATTGACGTTTTGAGTGGTCTGGATACAGTCAAAATCTGTGTGGCCTATGACTTGGATGGGGAGCGAATCGACCATTATCCAGCAAGTTTGGAGCAGCTCAAGCGCTGCAAGCCAATCTATGAAGAATTGCCAGGTTGGTCAGAAGACATCACTGGTGTCCGCAGTCTAGAAGACCTGCCAGAAAATGCCCGCAATTATGTTCGCCGTGTCAGCGAACTGGTTGGAGTCCGCATTTCGACCTTCTCAGTCGGACCAGGTCGTGAGCAAACCAATATTTTGGAAAGTGTTTGGTCTAGTTTATAAGCAAATGAAGACAAGAGAGTGGGACAGAAATCGGTAATTCGTTAGAATTCGATTTCGTCGTCCCACCTCCGCACAATTGAGTAGGGCTGTAAAAGCTGATGAAATCAGCGTAGTAGAGCCTACTCAACCACTGCGTCTTACTCGACAATCCAAAGACAATTGAGAGGCTAGGACTTTGTCCCAGCCTCTTTTTGAAAGCAGAAAGAGGAAAAAAATGTATCAAACGATTTTATTTGACCTAGACGGCACCTTGACCAATTCAGAACTAGGGATTACCAACTCAGTGGCCTATGCCTTAGGAAAATATGGGATTCAAGTGCCAGACAAGAAAGCATTAAGAGTCTTCATCGGTCCGCCCTTGCAGGATTCTTTTGAGCGCTTTTATGGATTTTCTAAGGAAGAATGTTTAAAGGCCATTGACTACTATCATGAGTACTTTTCTGAAAAAGGCCTTTATGAAAATGAGGTCTATCCAGGTATTCCTGACTTGCTGGCTTCTCTCAAGCAGGCTGGCAAACAGTTGATTGTAGCTACGTCAAAACCTGAAGAATTTTCCATTCAGATTCTCAAGCATTTTGGTTTGTATGACTATTTTGACTTTGTAGCTGGTGCGACTATGGACAGAAAACGTAGTAAAAAAAGCGATGTTATCCAGTATGCTTTAGAGCAAAATGGGATTACAGATTTGGCGCACACCATCATGATCGGAGACAGGGAGCACGATGTGCTTGGCGCTCAAGCGCAAAAGCTTGATTCTATCGGTGTCCTTTATGGCTTTGGTAGCAGGGAAGAATTGGAAGAAGCCGGCGCCACCTATATTGTCCAAGAGGTTGGAGAAATTGCTAAAATCATCAATATTTAAAAAGCTTAAGCTTTATTTAAGATAGGCCAGCTATACTAGAAGCATAAACAAAGACCTCCTAACTTTGTTTAAACCTCCTAAACTTTTTCATAATAATCTCCCATAAGAGTCGCCCAATCGGCGGCTTTTTTGTGAGTCATAAGCTACCTGTGGTATAATGAACAAAGAAACTAAAAGGAAGAGGGAAGAGATGGACTACACGATAGAGGAAAAAGAAATGTTTATGAGGGAAGCGCTGAAGGAGGCGGAGATTGCCCTCGCCAATGATGAAATACCGATTGGTTGTGTTTTGGTCAAGGATGGTCAGATCGTCGGACGCGGGCATAATGCGCGTGAGGAGCTGCAGCGGGCGGTCATGCATGCGGAAATCATGGCGATTGAGGAGGCCAATCAGCATGAAAATAGCTGGCGCCTGCTGGATACGACGCTTTTTGTCACGATTGAGCCCTGCGTCATGTGCAGCGGGGCTATCGGTCTAGCTCGCATTCCCAAGGTTATCTATGGGGCGAAAAACCAGAAATTCGGTGCTGGGGGCAGTCTCTATGATATTCTGACGGATGAGCGGTTGAATCATCGCGTAGAGGTTGAAAGTGGCCTTTTAGAAGAAGAATGTGCGGCGATTATGCAGAACTTTTTCAGAAATCGCAGGAAAAAGTAGAGAAAATTAGCCAAAAAAGAAAGTTTGTGTTATACTAATTAGTGGAGCAACAGTTCTGCGTGAAGCGGGTCAGGGGAGGAATCCAGCAGCCCTAAGCGATTTGAACTGTGTGCTCTTTTTCTATGTACCTTAGTGAATCAAGTCCAAAGGACGCAGAGGAACTTAGGTACATTGACGCAGTTCGAACGAAGTGAGAACTACGTTCCGAAAACTACAAAATCAAGCCTGAAAGTCGCAGATGAATCATAGAGCAGTGGATGGGAGTGGAACAGAACTTTTGTTCGTAGTTCCACCCCCGCAAGGCTGATTAGGCTTTCTTCTAAGCTTGAAAAGCGAAAGAAGAGCCGATCAGCTACTGCGTTAAATTGCTTGACTAATATTTAGTTAAGGTGGGAATACGTTAATCCTTGTAAACCGAATCAAGTCCAAAGGACGCTGAAACTCTCAACCTACCCATGAAATTAAGAGCAGGGATTTTGTGGTAAAAATAGCAGATTGCGCAAACGATTGCGTTCGCTTCTAGTCTAGGATTTGCAAAATTGTAAAAAATTAACAAAATTTTATATTAAAGCGTTTTCATCGAAGGAATTACTTGCTAAAAAAGTATGAAAGCGATATGATAGAGTGGAAGAAAAATTGGAGGAATATCATGTCACATATTAAATTTGATTATTCAAAAGTTTTAGATAAATTTGTTGCCCCACATGAAGTGGAATACATGCAAGCACAAGTAACAGCTGCAGACGAATTGATCCGCAAAGGAACAGGTGCTGGTAGCGACTTCCTAGGATGGTTGGAGCTTCCTGAAAATTATGATCGTGAAGAATTCGACCGCATCTTGAAAGCTGCTGAGCAAATCAAGTCAGATAGCGATGTCTTGGTTGTAATCGGTATCGGTGGATCTTACCTTGGTGCCAAAGCAGCCATCGACTTCTTGAACCATCACTTTGCAAACTTGCAAACAAAAGAAGAACGCAAAGCGCCACAAATCCTTTACGCTGGAAACTCAATTTCTTCTACTTACCTTGCTGACTTGGTAGAGTACGTAGCTGACAAAGACTTCTCGGTAAACGTGATTTCTAAATCAGGTACAACAACTGAACCAGCGATCGCTTTCCGTGTCTTCAAAGAGCTTTTGGTGAAGAAATATGGTCAAGAAGAAGCTAACAAACGTATCTATGCAACAACTGACCGTCAAAAAGGTGCTGTTAAGGTTGAAGCAGATGCCAACGGTTGGGAAACATTTGTAGTTCCAGATGACATCGGTGGACGTTTCTCAGTCTTGACAGCAGTTGGATTGCTTCCAATCGCAGCATCAGGTGCGGACATCAAAGCCCTTATGGAAGGTGCGAATGCAGCTCGTAAAGATTACACTTCAGACAAACTTTCAGAAAATGAAGCTTACCAATACGCAGCGGTTCGTAACATCCTTTACCGCAAAGGCTACGCAACTGAGATCTTGGTAAACTACGAGCCATCACTTCAGTACTTCTCAGAATGGTGGAAACAATTGGCTGGTGAATCAGAAGGGAAAGACCAAAAAGGAATCTACCCAACTTCAGCTAACTTCTCAACTGACTTGCACTCACTTGGTCAATTTATCCAAGAAGGAACTCGTATCATGTTTGAAACAGTTGTCCGTGTTGACAAACCACGCAAGAACGTGATCATCCCTACTTTGGAAGAAGACCTTGACGGACTTGGTTACCTTCAAGGAAAAGACGTTGACTTTGTAAATAAAAAAGCGACTGACGGTGTTCTTCTTGCCCACACTGACGGTGATGTGCCAAACATGTACGTAACTCTTCCAGAGCAAGATGCTTTCACTCTTGGTTACACTATCTACTTCTTCGAATTGGCTATCGCCCTTTCAGGTTACTTGAATGCCATCAACCCATTTGACCAACCAGGTGTTGAAGCCTACAAACGCAACATGTTTGCCCTTCTTGGTAAACCAGGATTTGAAGAATTGAGCAAAGAACTCAATGCACGTTTGTAATATAGAACGCAGCCTCCCTTCGGGGAGGTTTTTTGCTGTATTAAAGTTCAACTTCTACCATGCTTTATTAGCCAGCTCGCTATCTGGCTTTTTTCCTTACTTATCAACTCAGCAATGGTTTTCCTTTCCCTGATTATATGTTACAATCAGAGAAGATGCAGTAGCAATGGGATAGACTTTTATCAAAAAATTGAGCTTGTTACTATTTGGGCGGCTCTGGAAAAGCAGAGGACCAAGATTGGGAAGGAGTTCGGATGAAGTTATTATTGGCTGAAAAAGTGAAATAAAAATGGTCATATATAGTTGGTTTTGTGGGCACGGACGAGAGTTCGTGCCTTCTTGCTTATGTGCTTTCAAGCGAAGCCGGTTCAAAATATGATATACTGGAATAAAGTTATATTAGCATGACAAGTTTCACGCTAGGCTATTGTCTTTAAACAGTAGGTACACAAGGTAGAAATTCTGATAGTTTGCGTAGCTATTTGACTGGTATGGTTATAGAAAAGAGAATAGCAGTGTCCAGCGAAGAACCATTGTGAACTGTTAATAGAGTCGTCTTTTCAATGATAGAAGAGCCAATAGATGAGGAGAAGTTATGGGAAAGAGAAATCTGGAAGCTTTGAGGCAGAAACATCAATCAAAATTCAAGAAGGCCCAAACGAAAAAGCCAGCAAATAGCCAACCATCCTTTCTATCCAAATGGAAAACCAAGGAAGACAAACATATCAAACCATCTGCTGGATTGAAAGAAGCGCAGGGAAGACCCGAAGAAAATCAAGCTCGTCCCTCCGTTTCCTCTCCATCAAAAGTGGCCTTTCCAATAGAGAGCTCAAGCAATGAGCCGTCTGCCGTCTCTTCGATAGAGGACAAAACCGGCTATGGGGCTAAAACAAGTTCTCAAGACCAGCCAGTGTTTCCCGAGCAGTTAGAAGGAGCTCAGCAGGTAAAGGCGCCTCTGTCGCTTCTGTCACAGAATTTGTTGGAATTAAAGCAGAGAGAGCTGAAGCGTCTCATTTCTAGCTTAGAATCACTGAAAGCTAAAAAACAAAACCAAATCCTTCGTGGAAATCAAGATAGCCAGCCGGTGTCAGGCTTTGTAACTGAACCAAAGCAGACAAAACTTTCTCCGCGAATAAGCTCTAATGAGCTTACTAGAGAGGTAGATAAAGTAGAGTTTAAGAAGAAAAAACGAGGATTCTTTTCTAAGATATGGGTGATGGTACTTTCTAGTTTGGGGATTTTGACTTTTTTGGCTGAGACTGGAAAAACGTGGCTAGAGATGGAAAAGGTAAAAGATAAAGAAAAAGCTGCAGATATTTCTCGTATGTTAGACTCATATAGAAAGGATCAAGATTTAAAATCTGCTAATCGTCCAGAATGGATTGCTAAAAAAGAGGAGTATCAGTTCCATATTAGCTATGATGATATCACTTATTTGTTCTCAGACTTCACTTCGTCGGTTCCAAATCTGACCACGGTCGACGAGGTAGTTGCAAAGTTAGGGAAAGCTGAGTCTGGTAAAGAAATAGACCAAGATGACCCAATCAAGACGATAGCTTTAGACTACTCACAAGCAGGGACGGAAGCGAAAGTCAGCCTCTCTTTTAAGAGCTATTTTGGTTCTTCTGAAACTCCTAAGTTGCAGTCTTTAAAATGTGCGCATCTCAGTAGTGCGCATTTGCCAAACCGAAATTCTCAACTCACTCGTCAAGAACTTGCTGGTATAGAGAAAGGGAAAACCTATCAGGAGATTGTCAGTCAGTTGGGACTTCCAGAGCACCTTGATTGGAATGGGGGAATCTTTGGCAATGCTACTTTATCGATTTATTACCGTTTAGAGGGTGGGCAGGAAGTCGGTTTTTCTTTTGAAAATAATAAGTCTCAAAGCTATCAATTGACAGAGAGTTCAGGTTTGGGAAATGAAGCGGGAGATGCAGGCGCTCAGTAGCGCTTGCCTAGCAGGAGCATCAGCCGTTTGTAGAAAGGGAATGAGCAATCAAGTATTTAGTTGATAGGTGAAAAGGTGAAAGATAGAAATTTAGAAGCATTGAGGCGGGAGCACAAATCCAAGTTTAAAGCTAGAAACACTTCGTCGGTCAGGAATCAGCGGGAACGGGGAGGAGCTGCCCTCGAACAGACAAAGGAAGAAACAAGGAAATACACGCAGAGAATAGAGTCAGCAGTCAATCCTAATGGCCAGTTTTTAGCAAAGTCTTGGCTATCTTCTTGGCTATCTCGTTATGCCTATCTTCTAGTGATTGCTGCAGGTCTAGTGGGACTGATTAGCTTTTTAATGGTGTATAAGCAACCAATTTTTAAGTCAGAAGGAAATCAATCAGTGGCATCGTCTGTTAATACTGTTCCGACAGAATCAGAAAATAAGATAGAGATCCTGACGGAGAGTAGTTCACCTTTTATTGAAGATAATCGAGAGGTAGATTTTCCATTCGAAGAGATATTCGAGTTGATTAAAACCATGAACCAACCTAATGTGTCTCCAGAGGATATCGTTGAGAAGTATGGAAAAGCCAGTTCTGGGAGTGAGGATAATAGCGTGAAGGGCAGTAAATTGATGACACTTTCCTACAATTTGGTAGGAAGAAAAGGAGTTGTTGATATGCACCTTAGGAATGCTTGAGGAGGAATGGAGCTTTCTACAGTATCAGTTACTTTCTTCCAAAATGCTGGGGAATCAATCACGAAGACAGTTGATGATTATCGGTCGCTCATTCCCAAAAGTGATCGAGAAGGGATGGAAGTCAAGCAAGCCATAGAAGAACTGGGAATGCCGAAGAGTATTTATGCTCATAAAACGCTTAAAAAGCAAGTTGATTTTTTTAGTATGAGCTATCCAACTAAGGAAAAGATGTCAGTTTCTTTGTATTTTGACGAAGTGAATGGAACTTACCGCCTCACCAGTATGATGACAAGTACGGTCTGATACCCTAGACTGGAGAGCACGGATTTTTTCTTAAATAGACAAGGAAAGAAGTATGGGAAAAAGAGATTTAGAAAAATTACGAAGGGAACATAAGGGAAAATTTAGTAGAACTAGGGAACCCTTAAAACGAGAGTCTAAGGAAGGAGCTAGTTTGCTAGCTGAAACAAACCTCAAGGAAGGCACAAGACAAGAATCAAAGTCAACTTTTAAGAGAACCGCAAAGTTTAAACACAAATCACCATTTTTCAAGCTAGTGAGTGCTCTAGCCCTGCTAGGCCTTGTTATCGGCCTACTTGTCTTAATCGGGAATTGGAACAATTCTTACAGAAAGAATCCGTTAGTAAGAACAGAAGCAAAATATTCTTCTTCAAATGCCGAAGTTTTAGATTGGGAACCAAGGGATTTTATAAAGTATAAGATTGAAGAGGACGAGGATAAAAATATGACAGTGTCCGATTTTGTTCGCCAACATGGTTTAGCTAAAAGCAGCGATGAAACGGTGATTGGCAAGAAGGATAGATTATTATCACTGATCTATGATTTGAAGGGAGGAGGCTTTGCCGTCATTCAATTCTGGGATTTTGGTTCAGGTCTACATCTTACCAGCATAGCTTATAATATTTATCAAAATGAGGATTTGACGGGGGAACGGCTTTCCTTCCTTAAGGGAATGACGTCAGATGAAGAAAATGGCATCACTGATCTAGAAGTGATAGAACATTTGGGACTTCCCAACAACTACTACAAAGCAGTGGTGAAAGGATATTACAGTATGTCTATGGGCTATAGGGCAGAGGATAAAACCTTCTTCCATTTAAACTTTGTAAAGGGCAAGGACGGACAATTTCATCTGAATAAAGTTCAAGAGTCTAAATAGCTACTAGCTGCTAATAAAGTCACAACTGCATAGCCGAATTGTGTTATAATAGAGAAATAAAAGGGATAGGAGAGGGACTATCCTCTCCCAACAAAGAATAGAAAGAACAAAGAGGTGACGCCATGTCTGCTACTAAAATGAACGCTCAAGAAATTATCAAATTTATCGCTGATGCCAAGAAAAAAACTCCTGTCAAGGTAACCTTTGATGGAGAATTGCATGGACCGATTCCTTGGTCTGTTGTGAAGTTAGGCAATGTTCTTTTTGGAGACTGGGAAGAAATTAAGCCACTTCTAGTGAACTTAGAGGAAAATAAGACCTATGTCGTAGAGCAGGATGCCCGCAACTCAGCGGTGCCGCTTTTGGATAAGCGTGACATCAATGCCCGCATTGAGCCGGGTGCTATTATTCGCGACCAAGTCGAAATTGGCGACAACGCTGTCATCATGATGGGGGCAGTCATCAATATCGGTGCGGAGATTGGCGCTGGTACTATGATTGATATGGGAGCTATTCTGGGCGGCCGAGCTATTGTCGGCAAAAACAGTCATGTCGGTGCTGGTGCGGTTCTGGCGGGAGTTATTGAGCCTGCTAGTGCTGAGCCAGTTCGGGTTGGAGACAATGTGCTGATCGGTGCCAACGCGGTTGTAATTGAAGGTGTACAAATTGGCAGTGGTTCCGTTGTTGCGGCTGGTGCGATTGTGACCCAAGATGTTCCAGAGAACGTAGTGGTTGCTGGCGTTCCGGCACGAGTTATCAAGAAAATTGATGAAAAGACTCAGCAGAAGACGGCTCTGGAAGACGCTCTGCGTACTCTTTAATATTGGTTAAAAGATAGCCACCCTTGAACTTCATCGGGGCGGTTTGACTCTTTGTTTGTACTGACAAGATTTTAAAGGAAAGAAAAATGCTTGATTATCTGAACATTCGCCGTGATTTACACCAGATACCAGAAATCGGTCTGGAAGAATACAAGACTCATGCCTACCTGATGCAGGTCATTGATGGACTGACAGCAGGTCTAGACTTTGTGGAAATCCGAACTTGGCGGACTGGTATTTTGGTCTTTATCAAGGGAAGTTCACCCGATAAGACGATTGGCTGGCGGACAGATATTGATGGTTTGCCGATTGTGGAGGATACAGGTCTGGACTTTGCCAGCACTCATGAGGGTCGCATGCATGCCTGTGGACACGATATGCACATGACGGTGGCTCTAGGCCTGCTGGAGCAAGCTGTGAGGGCTCAGCCTACCCACAATTTACTCTTTCTCTTTCAGCCTGCTGAGGAAAATGAAGCTGGCGGTATGCTCATGTACGAAGACGGTGCCTTTGGCGACTGGTTGCCGGATGAATTTTACGGCCTCCATGTGCGGCCAGATCTCAAAGTTGGCGATATTGCTACTAATAGAGGAACGCTTTTTGCTGGCACCTGCGAAGTCAAGCTGACCTTTAAGGGGAAGGGAGGCCATGCGGCTTTTCCTCATGAGGCCAATGATGCTTTGGTGGCAGCTAGCTACTTTATCACCCAGGTGCAGACCATTGTCAGCCGCAATGTCGATCCGATCGAGGGAGCGGTTGTGACCTTTGGCTCGCTCCATGCTGGCACGACCAACAATGTCATCGCAGAAACGGCCTTTCTGCACGGCACCATTCGGACTCTGACTCAGGAAATGAACCTCTTGACTCAGAAGCGCTTACGGGAAATAGCAGAGGGCATAGCCCAAAGTTTCGATCTGGAATTGGATTTGGAGCTTAAACAAGGTGGCTACCTACCTGTAGAAAATCATCCTGGCCTGGCAGACGAATTGATGGGCTTTTTCCAGAAGGAAGAAGGGGTTCAGCTGATTGATATTGCGCCGGCTATGACAGGCGAGGACTTTGGTTATCTGCTCAGCAAGGTCAAGGGCGTCATGTTCTGGCTGGGAGTGGACAGTCCCTATGCCCTCCATCATCCCAAGATGATACCGGACGAGGCAGCACTGCCCTTTGCTATTGAAAAGATTGGGAAATTCCTAGATTATAAAATCAACGAAAGATAAAAAAGGTGGGGTGAGCTGCATGAAAAAAGAACTACGACAAACTGTACTAAAGCAAATGAAGAAACTGTCGGGAAAAGAAAAAGAGCAGGCGGATAGCTGGCTGACCCAGCACTTGCTCAGTTCAGGAGCTTATCAAGAAGCTCAGGTTATCGCTACCTATCTTTCCATGCCGCATGAAGTCTCAACTGCATCCTTTATCAAGCAGGCTCAGTTGGATGGTAAGCGGGTTTTGGTGCCTAAGACCTATGGCCAGGGTCGGATGATATTTGTGGACTATGATGAAAGCCGCCTGCAAAAGAGCTCTTTTGGTCTTATGGAGCCAACGAGCGAAGAGGCTGTAGATAAGACAGAAATTGATCTGATTCATGTGCCGGGTGTGGTCTTCAGTTCTCAAGGCTTTCGGATCGGTTACGGAGGCGGCTACTATGACCGCTATCTGGCTGATTTTGCAGGAGCATCCATCAGCACTATTTATGCTGTCCAACAGGCAGAATTTTTACCAGCTCAACATGATGTTGCGGTAAAGGAGTTACTTATTTATGAAGCAAATCTTTGATAGAGACTATCCTGTGACAAGCATCCTGCTTATCCTAACGAGCCTTGTTTTTGCCTTGATGTTTCTTTCCTACGGTTTTCAATACAGCAGTTCCGAAGCCTTGTATCACTTTGGAGCCGTGCACGGTTATACGATTCAAGCGCTGCCGGAGCAGTTTTGGCGGGTTTTTGCTGCTATTTTTATCCATATTGGCTTGGAGCATTTTGTGGTCAATATGCTGACCCTCTACTTCCTTGGTCGGCAGATTGAAGCTATCTTTGGCTCATGGAAATTTTTGATCCTCTACCTGATGTCAGGCATGATGGGGAATTTATTTGTGGTCTATTTTTCACCCAATAGCCTGGCAGCCGGGGCGTCTACTGCTCTTTTCGGCCTTTTTGCTTCCGTTGTTGTGCTTCGTTATGCTACGCGAAACTACTATCTGCAGCAGCTGGGTCAGTCCTATATGAGCCTACTGGCTGTCAATCTGGTCATGAGTTTTTTACCGGGAATTAGTCTTGCAGGCCACTTGGGTGGTCTAGTCGGTGGAGCTTTAGGAGCTGTGATCTTACCAGTTTCAGGAGAGCGCTACGCTTTTAGCAAGTCTCAACGCTTTTTAGCACTGGCAGCCTACCTTGGATTAGCAGCTATTTTGATTTTTCTGACTTTTCAACGACCAATTTTTTGAGAAATGAACTCAATACCGCTTTTTAAAGTGGTATTCCAAAATGTTGCCAACCTCTGTCAGCAATTTTTCTATTGCTGATAGAGGTTGATTACCATATAGTGAAAACTCTTAGAGATGTCGATGTGATATTATTTTTAAGAGTTTTTTTACTTTATCCAGCAAAAGAAAAAGATTGAAGAAATTGTCCAAAATGGACTTTTTCTTCAATCTAACACCTAGTAAATCTAGGTGTTTTTTCTGTATAGTGTTAAAAGCTGATGCATCAGCTAATCTATTGCTTGTGCACTTCTATTATTTCTTCGTTTTCTTATCTAATTTTTTGCCTAAATCGATAATGTATTGCTTCAAATCATCCTTAACCTGAGGGTGTTTGAGGGCGTAATCGATAGAAGTTTTCATGAAGCCAAACTTGTCGCCGACATCATAGCGGTCGCCTTTGAATTCACGGGCAAAGACGCGCTGAGTTTTGTTGAGGGTATCGATGGCATCAGTCAGTTGAATTTCATTGCCCGCACCAGGAGTTTGTTTCTCCAAGATTTCAAAAATTTCTGGTGTTAGCAGGTAGCGTCCGATAATCGCCAAATCACTTGGCGCATCCTCTGGTGCTGGTTTTTCAACAAATTTTTCAACGCTGTAGAGGCCATTGACGCCTTCGCCTTGAGGTGCAATAACGCCATAAGCAGAGACTTCTTCGTGAGGAACCTGCATAACTGCAATGGTAGATGCGTGGGTTGCTGCGTAGTCATCCATGAGTTGTTTGGTGAGTGGCACTGCCTTGTCATTGGTAATGTCCATCAAATCATCACCTAGCATGACCACAAAAGGTTCATTTCCGACGAAGGCCTTGGCTTGAAGTACGGCGTCCCCGAGTCCACGTGGGTGACTCTGACGGATGAAATGCAAGCCAATACCAGTGGTCTCATCCACCAACTTGAGCAAGTCGTTCTTGCCCTTTTCCTTGAGGTTGTATTCTAGTTCAAAGTTGGAGTCAAAGTGGTCCTCGATGGAGCGTTTTGACTTCCCTGTGACAACCAAAATGTCTTTGATTCCAGATTTAAGAGCTTCTTCGACGATAAACTGAATAGTTGGTTTGTCAACGATTGGCAGCATTTCCTTGGCCAGTGCCTTAGTGGCTGGCAAGAAGCGGGTTCCGAGACCGGCTGCAGGGATGATTGCTTTTCTGACTTTTGACATAAAATTCTCCTTTAAAAAAATATTGTAAATTAAGACCACTCATTTTCAGCTTTGAATTCATTATTCATCATATCATGAATGGCATCTTTGATATCATGGCCGTCGTAGATGACCTTGTAAATGGCTTGGGTAATTGGCATATAGACACCGAGCTCCTGAGCCAGTTCGTAGGCTGCCTTGGTGGTAGAGATTCCTTCGATAACCATACCCATATTGGCTTCAATATCAGCCAGTTTTTCGCCGCGACCCAGTGCATCGCCGGCCCGCCAGTTGCGAGAGTGGACAGAAGTTCCTGTGACAATCAAGTCGCCGACACCAGAAAGACCGCTGTAAGTCAGAGGGCTGGCTCCAAGTTTGACACCCAGTCGGGTAATTTCAGCCAGTCCGCGTGTGATGATGGCAGCTTTGGCATTGTCACCATAACCCAGTCCATGGAGAGCTCCAGCTCCGACTGCGATGATGTTTTTCAGAGCACCTGCTGTCTCCACTCCAACGACATCAGTATTGGTGTAGAGGCGGAAATAGTGGTTGCTGAAGAGTTCCTGCACATACTTAGCGGTTTCGAGGTCCTTAGATGCTGCGGTAATCAGGGTAATGTCGCGAACGATAGTTTCTTCAGCATGGCTAGGTCCTGAAACAACGACAATCTCGCTACGCAAGTCTGCAGGGATTTCTTCTTCCAGAATAGTCGAAATCCGTTTGTGGCTGTTAGGCTCTAATCCCTTGGATGCGTGCATGATTTTTACCTTGTGATCCAAGGTTTGCGCAACTTGTTTGGCTACCAGACGAGTCACCTTGGTCGGTACGACAAAAAGCACAGCATCGACGTTTTCTAGAGCATAGTTCAAGTCATGATAAGCCTTAATTTCCTCGCTTAGAACCACATCTTTGAAATAGCGTTTGTTTGTATGTTGGTGATTGATTTCGTCAATCTGCTCTGCAATATTGCCCCAAATTCGGACTTCATGGCCATTATCATTGAGGACTTGCGACAGAGCCGTTCCCCACGAACCAGGACCAATCACAGCAATTCGTTGTTTATCCATCTTTTCTCCTTGTACGAGACCCACAAAAGGACTCACTTGCTTTTAGAGTTATTTATTATATTGTACCATATAATAACTGAAATTTCTTACTTGACATTGTTTTTATCTATGATATAGTAAGGAAGCTAAACAAAGTTAAAAATCTACGAGGAGGAATTATGTTCAGAAAAGCTTTATCAGCCTATAAATTATTTATCTTTCTATCTCTTCTTATGACATCGCTGATGCTAGCTAGCTCGCTGTTGCAGCCCCTGTATCTCAAAGATGTCTTGAATGCTCTTTTGTCAGGAAACCGGGAAGAAATCTATCGTTTGGGGGCTTGGTTGCTGGGTTTTGGTCTGGTTGGCCTGCTTGCTGGCGGGGCAAATGTGACCCTGGCAGCCTATATTGCGCAAGGTGTGTCGTCGGATTTACGGGAAAAAACCTTTCGGAAAATCCAGACCTTCTCTTATGCCAATATTGAACAGTTCAATGCGGGGAATCTCGTCGTCCGCATGACCAATGACATCAACCAAGTACAAAATTTGGTCATGATGATGTTTCAGATTTTATTCCGCCTACCTATTTTATTTTTAGGTTCCTTTATTTTGGCGGTGGTGACCATTCCTTCCTTGTGGTGGGTCATTGTCTTGATGGTCTTTTTGGTCTTCTTTTTGACAGGAGTGATGATGGGCTTGATGGGTCCACGCTTTGCCAAATTCCAAGTTCTCTTAGAAAAGATCAATTCGATTGCCAAAGAAAATCTGCGTGGCGTCCGTGTCGTCAAATCTTTCGTGCAGGAGAGAGAGCAGTATCAGAAGTTTACGCAAGTTTCAGATGAACTTCTAGAGCAAAATCTCTTTATTGGCTATGCCTTTTCGATCGTTCAACCAATGATGATGATCGTCGGCTATGGGGCTGTCTATCTGACCATGTGGCTCTTGTCTAGCATGATACAGATGGATCCAGGCTTGGTTAGCTCGATTGTTTCTTTCATTTCTTACTTGAATCAAATAATGTTTACTATTATCATGGTTGGCTTTTTGGGCAATACCGTTACACGTGCTATGGTATCGATTCGGCGGATCAAGGAGGTCTTGGATACAGAGCCAGCGATGACCTTCAAGAATGAAGCTGAAGAAGATTTGGAAGGTAGTCTGGTCTTTGACCATGTGACCTTTACCTACCCGACAGATACAGAGCCTATGCTCAAGGATATTAGCTTTGAAGTCAAATCGGGAGAGATGATTGGTGTTGTCGGAGCGACGGGAGCAGGGAAATCAACTCTGGCCCAGCTCATTCCACGTCTTTTTGATCCTCAGGAAGGCTCCATCAAAATTGGTGGCAAAGACCTGCGAGATATTAGTGAAGCTTCGCTGAGAAAAAATGTCTCCATCGTTCTGCAAAAAGCTATTTTATTTAAGGGGACGATTGCGGACAATCTGCGTCAAGGAAAGCAAAATGCTAGCTTGCCAGAATTAGAACAGGCGGCGCGCATTGCTCAGGCAAGCGAGTTTATCAATCGCATGGAAGACACCTACAACAGCCAAGTCGAAGAACGGGGAAATAATTTCTCTGGCGGACAAAAGCAAAGAATGTCCATCGCGCGTGGTGTTGTCAGCAATCCTAATATTCTTATCCTAGATGACTCGACTTCAGCTCTGGATGCCAAGTCCGAAAAACTGGTTCAGGAGGCGCTGAACAAGGATTTGAAGGGAACCACAACTATTATTATTGCCCAGAAGATTAGCTCCGTTGTTCATGCGGACAAGATTTTGGTGCTAGATCAAGGACGCTTGATTGGGCAGGGTAGACACGCAGACTTGGTTGCTACAAATGATGTCTACCGAGAAATTTATGAGACACAAAAAGGAAAGGAGGACTAATATGAAGACAGCAAAATTTTTCTGGCAATATTTCAAGCAGTATAAACTGGCCTTTTTGGTCGTCATGATTATGATTGTCATCTCGACGGTTTTACAGGTTCTCTTTCCGATTTTTACAGGTCTCGCCATCAGTGAGCTGGTGGAGTTGGGGAGTGCTTTTGCGAGTGGCAAGCTTGCTTCAGGTGATGTTTCAGCCTTTGCTGCTTTTCAAGGAATCATGTGGAATTTAGCGTTGGCTTTCATCTTCCTTTCGCTATCGAGCTTGATTTACATGCTGCTGATGAGTCGGATCATTTCCTATTCAACCAATGAAATGCGCAAGGGGCTCTTTGGAAAATTAGCTCGCTTGACCGTTTCCTTCTTTGACCGCCATCAAGATGGAGATATCTTGTCGCGTTTTACCAGCGATTTGGATAATATCTTGCAGGCTTTCAACGAGAGCCTAGTCCAAGTGATGAGCAATATTGCTCTCTACATCGGTCTGATTATCATCATGTTTATGCGGCATGCGACCTTGGCTTGGGTGACGATTGCCAGTACGCCAGTAGCCATCATTGTCTTGGTGTCTATCGTCAAGCTGGCTCGCAAGTACACAGACTTGCAGCAAAAAGAAGTTGGTCAGCTCAATGCTTATATGGATGAGACGATTTCCGGCCAGAAGGCAGTTATTGTGCAGGGAATGCAGGAAGAAGTCATCAAAGGCTTTGTCCAGCAAAATGATAAGGTTCGGTCAGCTACTTTCAAAGGACGTGCCTTTTCTGGCTTGCTCTTTCCTGTCATGAACGGAATGAGCCTGATCAATACGGCTATCGTGATTTTTGTGGGCTCGGCCATTATGCTCAATGATCCTAATGTGAAGACCTCAGTAGCCATTGGTCTGATTTCAACCTTTACACAGTTTTCTCAGCAGTACTATCAGCCTATCATTCAGGTTGCGGCAAGCTGGGGAAGTCTGCAGCTGGCTTTCACTGGTGCGGATCGGATTCAGGAAATGTTTGATGCGCCTGAGGAAGTGCGTCCTCAGAATGCACCAGCCTTTACCGAGCTGAGAGAAGGCGTCGAGATAAAGCATATAGATTTCTCTTATGTCGAAGGTAAGCCGATTTTGAAGGATGTTTCTATCTCAGCGCCAAAAGGTAAGATGATTGCCGTTGTAGGACCGACAGGATCAGGGAAGACGACCATCATGAACCTGATCAATCGTTTTTACGATGTGGATAAGGGCAGTATCGAATTTGACGGGCGCGATATCCGAGACTATGACTTGGATAGTTTGCGCAGTCATGTAGGTATCGTTTTGCAAGATTCTGTCTTGTTCAGCGGAACCATTCGAGACAATATCCGATTTGGAGTGCCGGATGCCAGTCAGGAGATGGTTGAAATTGCTGCGCGTGCTACCCATATTCACGAGTATATTGAAAGCTTGCCTGATAAATACGACACAATCGTAGATG
The DNA here is from genome assembly GCF_041432495.1 of Streptococcus sp. 27098_8_73. Taxonomy (NCBI): domain Bacteria; kingdom Bacillati; phylum Bacillota; class Bacilli; order Lactobacillales; family Streptococcaceae; genus Streptococcus; species Streptococcus sp. 27098_8_73. The sequence continues at coordinate 162,876 of NZ_JAPVZT010000003.1, read as the reverse complement.
ATGATCAAAACATCTTTTCAACAGGTCAAAAGCAATTGATTTCGATTGCTCGAACCCTTTTGACCGATCCTCAAGTGCTGATCTTGGATGAGGCCACCTCCAACGTTGATACGGTAACCGAGAGCAAGATCCAGAGCGCGATGGAGGCCATTGTGGCAGGACGGACCAGCTTTGTCATCGCTCACCGCTTAAAGACCATATTGAATGCGGACCAGATTATTGTCTTAAAAGATGGGGAAGTCATTGAAAGAGGCGATCATCATGAATTGCTGCATCTAGGTGGCTTCTATTCTGAGCTCTACCACAATCAATTTGTATTTGAATAAATGTTTACAGAAACGGAGGTATCCATGAGGATATCTTCGTTTGTTGAAAGGAAGTAATCAGTTTTGTCCTGATCTATCTCTTTCATCGAACTAATCTGCTTCTGTTCATCGTAGGAGTCATCTTAGCTGTTTTGGGAATTCTTGTCATGCTGGTCTTTGGCTATGGCATCTACAAGGGTAGACTAAATTTGCAAAAGGTTATTGATGATTTTGAAGAGAAACTGAAGTTAGCTCAATAAGGTTTCCATTTAACTTTCCCCCAAAAACTTTGTCATTCGGCAAAGTTTTTTCTTGACTATTTCTGACCAAGTGATACAATATTAACTATAGATTAGCACTCGATGTCATAGAGTGCTAAAATTCAATCTTTGGAGGAATAAAGATGTTAAAACCATTAGGTGACCGTGTGGTCTTAAAAGTAGAAGAAAAAGAACAGAAAGTTGGAGGCTTTGTCATTGCTGGTGCAGGACAAGACGCGACAAAAGAAGCAAAAGTCATCGCAGTTGGCCAAGGAATCCGTACGCTCAACGGAGAGCTGGTCGCGCCAAGTGTCAAGCTAGGTGATAAGGTTTTAGTTGAAAGCCATGCTGGCGTTGAAGTCAAAGATCAGGATGAGAAATTCTTGGTTGTTGGAGAAGCAAGCATTCTTGCAATTGTGGAGTAAAAATCTAAGAAAGAGGTTTAAAAATGGCAAAAGATATTAAATTTTCATCAGATGCACGTAGTGCAATGGTTCGTGGTGTGGATATTCTAGCAGATACTGTCAAGGTGACTTTGGGCCCTAAAGGTCGCAATGTCGTTTTGGAAAAATCTTTTGGTTCACCCCTTATCACCAATGACGGTGTGACCATTGCCAAGGAAATCGAGCTGGAAGACCATTTTGAAAATATGGGCGCTAAGCTGGTGTCAGAAGTTGCTTCGAAGACCAACGATATCGCTGGTGACGGAACAACGACTGCTACTGTATTGACGCAAGCTATCGTCCGCGAAGGGATTAAAAATGTTACAGCTGGTGCTAACCCAATCGGTATCCGCCGCGGGATTGAAGCAGCAGTTGCGACTGCTGTCAGCGCGCTGAAAGAAACTGCGATTCCAGTTTCTAACAAAGAAGCAATTGCTCAGGTTGCTGCCGTGTCTTCTCGTAGCGAAAAAGTCGGCGAGTACATTTCTGAAGCTATGGAAAAAGTTGGCAACGATGGCGTTATCACTATCGAAGAGTCCAAGGGTATGGAAACAGAGCTGGATGTCGTAGAAGGAATGCAGTTTGACCGTGGCTACCTGTCTCAATACATGGTGACAGATAGTGAAAAAATGGTGGCTGATCTGGACAACCCTTATATCTTGATTACAGACAAGAAAATTTCTAACATTCAAGAGATTCTGCCATTGTTGGAAAGTATTTTGAAAACCAACCGTCCGCTTTTGATCATTGCAGATGATGTGGATGGTGAAGCTCTGCCAACATTGGTTCTTAACAAGATTCGTGGTACCTTTAATGTAGTGGCTGTTAAAGCGCCAGGTTTCGGTGACCGTCGAAAGGCTATGTTGGAAGACATTGCAATCTTGACTGGTGGTACAGTGATTACAGAAGACCTTGGTCTGGAGCTCAAAGATGCGACCATTGAAGCGCTTGGACAAGCTTCTAAAGTAACTGTTGACAAGGATAGCACTGTGATTGTGGAAGGCTCTGGTAATCCAGAAGCTATTGCCAATCGTGTGGCCGTTATCAAATCTCAAATCGAAAGTACAACTTCTGAGTTTGATAAAGAAAAGCTACAAGAACGTCTGGCTAAATTGTCCGGTGGTGTGGCGGTGATTAAGGTCGGTGCGGCAACCGAAACCGAACTTAAAGAAATGAAACTCCGCATCGAAGATGCCCTTAACGCGACTCGTGCCGCAGTAGAAGAAGGAATCGTGTCAGGTGGTGGTACAGCCTTTGTTAGCGTATTGGATGCAGTAGCTGCTCTCGAATTAACAGGTGATGAAGCAACAGGTCGTAACATCGTCCTCCGTGCCTTGGAAGAGCCTGTCCGTCAAATCGCTTTGAATGCAGGATTTGAAGGCTCTATCATCATTGACCGCCTGAAAAACTCTGAAGCAGGTACAGGCTTTAATGCTGCGACTGGCGAATGGGTGAACATGATTGAAGCTGGAATCATTGACCCAGTTAAGGTAACGCGCTCAGCCCTGCAAAATGCCGCTTCAGTTGCTAGCTTGATTTTGACAACAGAAGCTGTTGTGGCTAATAAGCCAGAACCTGCGCCAGCAGCACCAGCTATGGACCCAAGTATGATGGGCGGCATGATGTAAGGCACATCAAAGAAAGTACAACTTTTTTGAAATCAATAAAGTAAAAAAGACTTCAAACTATTGATCAAAAACAATGGTTTGAAGCCTTTTTATTGTGCTATTAATGAGACAAAAACTTGTAAAATAATGAAAAAGCCTTAGATTCCAAGGCTTTTTAGTCATACTTTCTATGCCCCCTGCATGAATTTGTAAGAACTTTTCATATTGAAAATAAACAAAAATGTTGAAATATAGCTGATTTTAGGGAAATACTTTTAGGTATTTTCAATGTCAGGATTTAAAAATGGGGCAAAAGTGGGGCAAAAACAAATTAACGAAAAAAATATCGAGTTCGTGCATCAAGTAAATGATAAATTGCAAGAATAAGTGCAACATTTACTCGAACTCATCCTCTAGAGCTTCACTAGCAGTTCTGTAAGCTAAACATTTTCGTGGTCGGTGATTGATATCATATAAAGCCTTGGTTCCCAAAGCTTTTTAATGTTATAAACTCATTAAAATAACCCCCAGTTAGATTTGGAATATTTTTTATTCTGTGTCACATAAAAATAAATAAAATGAATGGCTATAGCTAGAGCTAAAATGGTTGTTATACTCACTACTATTATAGGATTAGAAGCAAAGATTAAAGAGAGAATCAAGGCAGCCAGATAGAGTGTCGCTTGGACACAGTAGTAACTTTTCGAATAGCGAAGATAGTGTTTGTTACAGGGCCCATTTACTAGGACAGCAACTTGGAAGAGGCCAAATCCGATATAAGAGAAGATGGTTGCAAAGAGACGATTAGCTTCAGGATTCTGAAGAAAACTCATCGATACAGTCATCATAATAAGTCCAATGAAAATAGGATAGTGACTGTAAATTAGAAATAGTCCCTTTTGATTAGATTTTTCATCAATAGCATGGTCAAATTCACCAAAATAAAATAGGAACAGAGAAAGCATAATAATGAAATAAAGAACCGAATAAATCGAGAAATTCTCGATTGTAAAGAAGTTAGCTAGCTCCATAATCATCTCTCCAAACGTAATAATGACAAGAAGGGAGATGCGCTCGATTAAATGGGGGAGATTTACCTGGTAATGCTTATCTTTACTAAGCAAGATAATTGGCATAATAAATGTTAGCAGAATACTAGCAAAGAAGATATAGACTCTAACGTAATAGGAAGAGGAAGAAGAGCTGCTAGATAGACTCCTAAACTTCCTAGACCTGTTATCCATAGAAAACCTTTGATACTTTTCCGTTCAACATTATCGGTTGATTTTCTAAAAAATTCAACCAAATATTGTAAAAATAAGGTAAAGGTTAATGTACCAACAGCCCAACAAAGATAATGAAAATATTGTTGCCAATCAGGTCCAATCATATTGGCTATAAAGAGTAAAAGTCCCATTTTGATAAACATGATTACCATGTTAAATAAAGAGTTCTTTCCATAGCGATTGGTATAAACGGTTTGAATCATCCATGAATCAGTGAGAACCAAAACAGCCATGAAAAAATCAAGGAAAGAATTCCAAGTCAAAATACCGTTATGAAGATGCTCAATTAAAGTAGTTGCTTTTGAAATTGCAAAAACAAAAACTAGGTCATAAAAAAGTTCTGAAAATTCTACACGTTTATGTTTAATAAGAGTTGTCATCTTAAGTCCTTTCTATTCTAGAAGTACAATTTATTATAACAGAAAATGGTAATGAGAGAAAAGGAGATGCTTAAATAACTTCATGTGACGCGAATTGTCAAAACCTTGGAGCACATTTACCTCATGTACCAACTCACAGGCAGAGTGTTTGATGATTGATAATGAAGAATAAGATTTTACAATAGAAAAGCGAGGATATCCTCGCTTTTTTTATTTAATCTAATAGCTCCTTATTTTCAATTAAGAGCTCTAGTGGAGATTTATCTCTTGCTTCAATAAAACCAGGTTCATATTGGGTATGAAGTGTTCTTTTCTGAGAAGTTGGATCAATATACAACTCTTTTCCATCTTCTGTGTATAGTTGGTTGCCTCTTGTTAGGTAAAGTAAATCCTCTAAGTACTGTCCATCAGTATGTAGGAAATGCTCGATGTATTTGACAGCTTTTAAGATTTCACTTACTTTATCAGAGTATTCATTAGATTCAAGAACACTCTTTTCTAACTCAATCTCTTTACTCGTTCCAAAGAGTTGGGTTGGAGTTGCATTAAAATATTCTGCTATCTTATCCAAATTTGCAAAGGTAGGATAGCTTTTTTGTTTTTCGTAATCAGAGATGGACTGTTTACCGATTCCTAATTACCTCAGTCTCTTCAGTCTGTTAATTTTTTTTCGAAAATTTCTCTCATTAGTTAAATTAAATGGTTCTTTTCAATTAAGTTTTAACTTCTATCTGGTAAGTAAAAGGAAAAATAATACCCGTGGTGCTAGTTAAACTCAAAATACAAGAAAAGCCTAAAAGGACTATACTGTAAGTGACAAAACAAAACAGGAGGATAGTCCAAATGAGCCACTTACATTAGTCCTGTGAAATACAGAACTAAATCCTTCACTTAAATTACTTGTCTAACTTTTTGGGGTCAGTACAAACAGTGCTTTTTTTGTTGAAATCGCAAAGAATCTAAGCTTTCTTTTTGCAGATAACATTCGCTCTTTTATTTTCGGTATGATTGAGTCGATGCCCCGTTCTCGACCGGTTATTATTGCAACTTATCGAATGCTAGAGCACTATGCCATCACTTTTTGGAAGAATACTTGGAGCAATTCTACGCAGAATGGAATGCGAAAAAGTGATAATTAAAGAGACAAAAAAGCTGAGAATATGATTTCCCAGCTTTTTTGAATGCGATAGAAATAGCAACTAGACTATTTACGAAAGACCTCAATAATGTAGGTGAAGCCAGTAACTAAAAATGAAAAGGCAATGACATAAACGACAAAGACACCTGTAGCCACTGGATTGAACAGAATCACTAGACCTAGTAAAAATTCAAGCAAGGCTACCCACATGATATTGCTACCAATAATAGGGAAAATCAATCCTAGACGATTGCCTTTAAAGAAAGCAATAATGGCTTCTACAATTAACCAAATTCCTACAATGGTCGGAATGACGACCGGCAGGGTCACAAAGCCATAAGCAACGAGGTAAAGAGCTAAGAGAAGACTAACAAATCCTTGGAAAAGATAAACAGGTGAGCGAAGCTCTTTTGGTGCAGAGAAATAGCCTAAAATAGCTGCTATAGAAGAAACCAGTAAACCAAATGAAATCCACCAGCTGTAAGCAACAAGATTAGCTACTGGGTTTGTAAATAGGAAAAGTCCTAAAAGGACAAAAACAACTCCTGCAAGGAATAGCAGTAAACGATTAGAAAATTTCATTTCAATACCCCCTATATAGTATAGTTTTCTAATAAAACTATTGTACTTATTTTTATAGAAAATGTCAATAAAATAAATAAACAATTTGGAAGTTTCAGTCTGACTTACAAAAAGAAAATCGCCCTCATACAGCAAATTATTTTCATCCAAAGAACAACAGATGACAGAAGAGAAATATTTACATACAGAAAAGGACTATCTGGATTTACTTTTAGCAGTAAAGAGAAAATTTGATTACCAACGTTCAATTGTTCCTTATATTGTCTATTTTCTATTAAAAACAGGCATGAGGTTTGGAGAGTTAATAGCGTTAACTTGGAATGAAGTTGACTTTGACAGAGGACTGCTAAAAACATATAGGAGGTTTAATACCCTTTCTCATAAATTTGTCCCTCCAAAAAATAAAACGTCTATTCGGATGGTACCGATAGACGAAGAATGTATTAAGATATTACAAGTCCTAAAAATTGAACAGGAGAAGGCTAATAAAGAGCTAGGAATCAAGAATAGGTATAAAATGATTTTTCAGCATTATGGATATATTCACTTGGTACCAGATATTGCAAGTGTCAATAAAGCTTTGAGTGTTCTTTTAAATGAATTAGATATTTATCCAATTATCACGACAAAAGGAGCACGTCATACCTATGGAAGCTACCTCTGGCACAAAGGATTTGACCTTGGAGTTATTGCAAAAATTCTAGGGCATAGAGATATTTCAATGTTAGTAGAAGTATATGGACACACTTTAGAAGAGAAAATTTTTGAAGAATTTAATCAAATTAGAGATGTTTGGAAAGATTGCTCATAAAAAAATGTGGGGCAGAAAGTGGGGCAAAATGATTTCAGAGCAAGCAAAAAAGCCTACAGAGTAGGCTTTCTTAGTCATACTTTCTATGCCCCCTGCAGGGCTCGAACCTGCGACCCATAGATTAAGAGTCTACTGCTCTACCAACTGAGCTAAGGAGGCAAGAGAAAAAGCTGTATTGGTGCCGGACCTTCACGATTTGTATTGAACCCGCGCAATTAAGCAGGTGGGCAACTCGCTCTAACTGAAGCTGCTTCCGCGTGACACGGCTTGCACGCTGTTAGAAGTCTTTTGTTTCCCTAATAATACAAAAAATAGTCGGTCAACACTTAAGTGTGAAGTCGTACACCACAGCGTTTCTATAATTATAATACCATAAATTTTGAAAAATTCAAGAGAAAAATGTGATTTTTTGCAAACGATGCCATCATTTTTTTAAGTCATCGATCTTATTCTTGGTCAATCCCAGGGCTCGCTCGTATTTGCCATTTTCATTGGGAGTGAAATAATTGGCGTCTTTTATCTTGTCAGGTAGATAGTCTTGCTTGACCCAATTTCCAGGATAGGAGTGAGGGTAGAGATAGTCCTGTGCGTTGCCCAATTCTTTGCTTCCTGCGTAGTGGCCGTCTCGTAAGTGGCGTGGGATGGGCAGATTTCCATTCTTTCTGAGGTCGGCTAAAGCCTTGTCCATAGCCACATAGGCTGAGTTGGACTTGGGCGACAGAGCCAGATCAATAACAATATTGGCAATGAGGATACGGGCTTCAGGAAAGCCGATCCGCTGGGCTGCTTCCAGGGCTGTAACGGTATGGACTTGGGCGTCAGGATTTGCTAGGCCAATATCTTCGTAAGCGATAACGGTCAAGCGTCGAGCTAGGCTAGGCAAGTCTCCTGCCTCAACGAGGCGAGCTGCGTAGTGGAGGCTGGCATTGACATCGGAGCCACGGATGGACTTCTGCAGGGCAGAGAGGACATCGTAATGGCCGTCCCCGTCCTTATCCATGGTGATATAGCTCTTTTGCAGGCTGTTTTCCATGACATCGAGCGTGATGTGACGGATGCCCTTGCTATCTTCTGGGGTAGAGAGTACGGCTAGGTCCAGCGAGTTATAGGCGGAGCGCAGGTCTCCGTTGGTAGAGATAGCGATGAAGTCCAGAGCTTCCTTGTCTAGCTCCACTGGAAAATCAAATCCTCGTTCCTTATCTGTCAAGGCTAACTGAATAGCTGTCCGAATGTCGTCGTTGCTGAGGGGCTCAAGTTCAAATATCTGAACCCGGCTGCGAATAGCGGGTGTCACTGAGAAGAAAGGATTTTCCGTCGTCGCCCCAATCATAATGACCAGCCCGCTTTCTAATAGTGGCAGCAGAAAGTCTTGCTTGGTCTTGTCCAGACGGTGAATCTCGTCTAGCAGGAGCACCAGTCCGCCGGAAAATTTCGCTTCTTCAGCGATCTCTTGCAGGCGTTTCTTGCTATCTACGGTGGCGTTAAAGGTCCGAAAGGCAAACTTGGTTGTGCCGGCAATAGCCGAGGCGATGGAGGTTTTGCCGATGCCGGGTGGTCCATATAGAATCATCGAGGACAGGCGGTTGGCTTCAACCATGCGGCGGATGATTTTCCCGGGTCCGACCAGATGTTGCTGGCCGATGATCTGATCAATGCTGGTTGGCCGCATGCGCAGGGCGAGGTTTTCTGGCATAAGATTTCCTTTCTGCAAGTGTTTTTCTTGGCTTTTTGTGTTACTATTATAGATAGTAATATTTTATCACAATGAAAAGAGGAAATCATGGCTAAGTACGGTTTTTTAGAGATATTGGACGAGGAAATGGGGAAGAGCTTTCCTTTTGACTATGAGATAAACTGGGACAAGAAGAATCACGCAGTGGAAGTGGCCTTCCTCCTTGAGGTGCAAAATCCCGGCGGTATTGAGACGGTTGATGCTGAGGGTAATGCCTCGGCAGAGGATATTTACTTTGAGGAAGCTGTGCTTTTCTATAATCCGGTCAAGTCTCGTTTTGAGGCCGAGGACTATCTGGCTGCCCTGCCCTATGAGCCGAAGAAGGGGCTGTCAAGGGAGTTTCTGGCTTATTTCGTGGATTTCCTAACCCAAACGGCTGAGTCTGGCCTTGATGCACTCATGGACTTTTTAGCAGATCCAGAGGCAGCAGAGTTTGAGATGGCTTGGAATGCTGAGGCATTTGAAAATGGCAGAGCTGACTTGACTGAGACAGACTTTTATCCCTATCCGAGGTACTAGGAGGCGCTGATGGCGGATGCAGAAGGACTAGATTTGCTGCACACACAGATGGAATTTTCTGGCTGCAAGATTGCCTTGCTCAGTGATGACAAGCTGCTGACTATCTTGCGAGACAATATTTCATCCATCCCTTGGCCCAATATGTGGGAGCTGCCAGGCGGTGGCCGCGAGGACGAGGAGACACCTTTTGAATGCGTCCAAAGAGAAGTTTTCGAAGAGCTTGGTTTGAAGCTTGAAGAAGCGGATATTCTCTGGGCTAGGGAATATCAAGGAATGCTTGATCCAGATAAAACCTCTATTTTTATAGTGGGAACCATCACTCAGGAAGATTTTGCCAGTATCGCCTTTGGCGATGAGGGGCAGGCTTATCAGATGATGGATGTGAGCCAGTTTTTAGCAGATGAAAAGGTTATTCCGCAGCTGCAGGACAGGTTGAGCGATTATTTGGAGGTGCGAGTATGATTTATATTGAACGGGCAGGCGCTGAGGATTTAGAGACTATTATTGCCATTCAGCGAGCGAGTTTTAAGGCCGTTTATGAGAAATATCAGGATCAATATGATCCTTATCTGGAGGAGCGAGAGCGAATTCGCTGGAAGCTGGTTGAGCGGCCCAATAGTTTTTATTATTTTGTCAAAGACGACGAGAAGATTCTGGGCTTTATTCGCTTGAATACAAATGACGAACAGACAGCAGGCTGGATTGGGACAGTGGCGATTTTGCCAGAGTACCAGAATAAAGGATATGGCTCTGAGGGGCTTGGTCTGATTGAGGAGAAATTCTCCACCGTTATGAAATGGGATTTGTGTACGGTTTTCCAGGATAAAGGCATGGTAGCTTTTTATGAGAAAAACGGCTATCATCAGACTCATACGGAGCCTGAAAAAGAGGGCATGGATATGGTTTACATGACGAAGACAATAAAATAAACAAAGAAAGGATTGTTCAGTTAAATTTCTAAACTGAACCCGCCCTAAACACTGTGCTAAAAAGATAAGATTCTCTTAGACGCAAGCGTCGTCAGAGAATTTCCTATTTTGGCTTTTTGTTTTACGGGCTTGGTATTTTAATAATGGAAACTTGGCAGGAATTAACGATTGAAGTGAAGCGTGAGGCGGAGGAAGCAGCCTCTAATATTCTGATTGAGCTGGGCAGTCAGGGTGTGGCTATTGATGACAGCGCAGATTATCTAGGGCAGGTTGACCAGTATGGCGAGCTTTTTCCAGAAGTGGAGCAGAGCGAGCGGGTCAAGATTACCGGCTACTACCCAGATTCTGTGGATATAGAGGCCATTGCGGCCCAGGCCAATGAGCACCTGGCTGAGCTGGATGGATTTGGCTTGGAGACGGGAGATATTCAGCTGACTCGGCAGGAATTGGCCGAGGAAGACTGGGCGGACAATTGGAAGAAGTACTTTGAGCCGGCTCGGGTCACCCACGACTTGACCATTGTGCCATCATGGACGGAGTATGAGGCGACAGCTGGTGAGAAGATTATTAAACTGGATCCTGGCATGGCCTTTGGTACGGGTACTCACCCGACGACCAAGATGAGCCTCTTTGCTCTGGAGCAGGTTTTGCGGGGCGGAGAAACGGTGCTGGATGTAGGCACGGGCAGCGGAGTTCTCTCTATTGCTAGCTCACTCTTGGGCGCTAAGGATATCTACGCCTATGATTTAGACAAGGTGGCAGTGCGCGTGGCGCAGGAAAATATTGAGCTCAATCCTGGTATGGAGAACATTCATGTGGCGCCAGGGGATCTTCTCCGAGGTGTAGAAATCGAGGCGGACGTCATTGTTGCCAACATTTTGGCCGATATTCTCATCCATCTGACAGAGGATGCCTATCGTCTGGTCAAGGATGAGGGCTATCTGATTATGAGTGGGATTATTTCTGAGAAGTGGGAAATGGTGCGCGAGTCAGCAGAAGCAGCAGGATTTTTCTTAGAAACACATATGATTAAGGGCGAATGGAATGCCTGTGTCTTTAAGAAAACGCAGGACATTTCAGGCGTGATAGGTGGTTAGATGCAGCAGTATTTTATAAAAGGAAATCCTCAGTCTCCTCTGGTAGTCAAGGATAAGGACACGGCCAAACACATGTTTTCAGTCATGCGGCTCAAGGAGGGCGATCAAGTCACACTGGTCTTTGATGATGGCGTGAAACGACTGGCTCATGTGTTGGAACCCAGCCAGCAGAGTTTGGAAATTTTGGAGGAGCTAGCAGACAATACCGAGTTGCCGGTTCAAGTGACCATTGCTTCAGGATTTCCCAAGGGTGATAAGTTGGAATTTATCACTCAAAAGGCAACAGAGCTAGGAGCCAATGCTATCTGGGCCTTTCCAGCTGACTGGTCGGTGGCCAAGTGGGATAGCAAAAAGCTGGCCAAAAAGAGCGAAAAACTAGAGAAAATTGCTCAGGGAGCAGCAGAGCAGAGCAAGCGCAATATGATTCCTGAGGTTCGGCTCTTTGATACAAAGGCAGACTTTCTGGCGGTCTTGGCAGACTTTGACCGCATCGTCGTGGCCTATGAAGAATCGGCCAAAGAAGGAGAAACTGCAGCTCTAGTGCAGGCCGTGAAAGGTTTGGATAAGGGAGACAAACTGCTCTTCATCTTCGGACCAGAAGGTGGTCTATCGCCAGATGAAATAGTAGCCTTTGGCCAAGCAGGTGCTGTCTCCGCTGGTCTAGGTCCACGTATCCTGCGGGCTGAAACTGCTCCGCTTTATGCCTTGACGGCAGTCAGCGTCATGCTTGAATTAGAAAAATGAAATCAGCGGACTTCTGCTGATTTTTTCTTGTCTGTCGCTACTATATCTATTTTTGTGGCAAACTGTTCTTGACATAAAAAATTTTTATGGACAGCTTTAAAAAATACTATTGGACGGCGGAGAGGTGGAATGGTAAGATATTCTATATCAAGTTAAGGAGGGATCATCTATGTGCAGAACAATTGTTGGAGTGTCGGCTAATCTTTGTCCAGTGGATCAGGCGGGCAAAAACATTCATTCATCTGTATCTTGCAAATTTGCCGAAAGCATCAAGCTAGTCGGCGGTCTGCCTATGGTGATTCCTGTCGGGGATAAGAGTCTGGTCAAGGACTATATAGAAACCATTGATAAGCTGATTCTATCAGGTGGTCAAAATGTTCATCCGCAGTTTTATGGGGAAGAAAAGGCCATCGATAGCGATGATTACAATCTGGCTCGCGATGAGTTTGAGTTGGCACTCTTAAAGGAGGCTATTCGTCAGGGTAAGCCCGTCTTGGCTATCTGCCGTGGTCTGCAGCTGGTCAATGTCGCTTTTGGTGGCACGCTTAATCAGCAAATTGACAATCATTGGCAGGGGCAACCATTTGGAACTTCGCACTCCATTCGCACAGAGAAAGGCAGTGTTGTGGAGCGGTTATTTGGTCAAGCCAGCCAGATCAATTCTGTCCATCGCCAAAGCATCAAGGACTTGGCGCCTAATTTCCGAGCAACTGCCTTTGACCCAAGGGATAATACTATCGAAGCGATTGAGGCTGTGGATGGCAGTCGTATCATCGGCCTTCAGTGGCATCCAGAGTTTTTGATCAACGAAGAAAAGGGCAATTTAGAGCTATTTCAATATCTTTTGCAAGAATTATAAAATCTAAAATTATTTTTAGCTAATTTTAAGATAGGCTTTATATAATATAACCATCAAATGAAGACCTCCTAACTTTATTTGATGAAATCCTAAAACTTTTCTTTTTCATAATAATCTCCCTATAAGAACCGCCCAATCGGCGGTTTTTTTGCTGGAAGGGCTGAGAAATCTGGATTTTCATCAATTTGATGCCTTTTATGTTATAATGAATCACAGCAGGCCGAGCGAATCGGTCGGTAGATGGAGGAGCAGAAATGTCAAGAGCAGAGCGAGTTATTTTAACAAATATGTGTATGGTTTACGATGGGGACCGCATTTTAGTGCAAAATAAAGTAAATGATGATTGGACGGGCCTCTGCTTTCCAGGTGGTCATGTTGAGCATCGTGAGTCCTTTGTCAAATCAGTGATACGGGAAATCAAGGAAGAAACGGGTCTGACCATCTATGAGCCTCGCTTGTGTGGTGTCAAGCAGTTTTACACTGAAAAAGATGAGCGCTATATCGTTTTTCTTTACAAGACCAATCGTTTTGAGGGAGAACTGCTCTCATCCGAAGAAGGCGAGGTATTCTGGATTGACCGCAAAGACCTTGACCGCTACTCGCTGGCCGTGAGCTTTAAGGAAATGTATCAGGTTTTTACGTCAGATTTGACGGAGCAGTTTACCTATCTAGAGGATGGAGAGGCCGTCAAAGATTTATACTAGGGAGAACCGCCCAAACGGCGGTTTTTTTGCTTGTTTTTTGCGAATTTAGTATAATAGGGACAGCAAAAATAGAAAAGAGAAATGTATGAAAATTCGTGGATTTGAGCTAGTTTCCAGCTTTCCAAATGAAGATTTGTTACCTAAGAGAGAGACGGCTCACGCAGCGGGCTATGATTTGAAAGTGGCAGAGCGTACCATCATTGCGCCGGGGGAGATTAAGCTGGTTCCGACGGGTATCAAGGCCTATATGCAGCCGGGTGAGGTGCTTTATCTTTACGACCGCTCGTCCAATCCTCGTAAAAAAGGTCTGGTCTTGATTAACTCCGTTGGGGTCATCGACGGTGACTACTACGGCAATCCTGGAAATGAAGGGCATATCTTTGCTCAGATGCAGAACATCACAGACCAAGAGGTTGTACTGGAAGTGGGTGACCGCATTGTGCAGGCTGTTTTCGCACCATTTTTGATTGCGGATGGGGATGTAGCCGACGGTGTGCGGACAGGCGGATTTGGCTCTACTGGGCATTGAGATGAAAGTGATCTTTGTGCGCCATGGTGAGCCTGATTACCATGAGTTAGAGGAGCGTTCTTATACTGGCTTTGGTCTGGATTTGGCGCCTTTATCTGAGCAGGGAAGACGGCAGGCTCAGGAACTTTGCCAGCATCCTTTACTGCGTTCAGCTGATTTGCTGGTGTCTTCTGCAATGACGCGAGCTTTAGAAACGGCATCTTATGTGGCTTGTGCCACTGGCCTTCCTTTGAGAGTGGAGCCTTTGCTACATGAATAGCAGGTTTATCAAACGGGAAGAGGGAACTTTGAAAAAGCTCGAAGCCTGTTTTTAGAAAATAATGGGGCCTTGCTCCCCAACAGTCCTATTCAGTATGAAACAGCTGAGGAGATGAAGGCCCGTTTTGTAGACTGTATGGCAAAGTATCGAGATTACCAGACAGTAGTCCTTGTAGCCCATCGCATGCTGATCCGTCAGTTTGTGCCAAATGAGCAAATTGATTTTTGCCAAGTGATTGAGTGTGAGATAGAGATATAGAAAGAGGTTTATCATCGCTAAGAAAAAAACGACCTTTGTCTGTCAAAATTGTGAATACCATTCGCCCAAATACCTAGGTCGCTGTCCCAACTGCGGCTCTTGGTCTTCTTTTGTTGAGGAAGTGGAGGCCGCAGAAGTCAAGCATGCCCGTGTTTCCTTGACAGGTGAAAAGACTCGGCCCATGAAGCTGGCTGAGGTCACTTCGATTGATGTCAACCGGACAAAGACAGAAATGGACGAGTTCAATCGTGTGCTGGGTGGTGGCGTGGTGCCTGGTAGTCTGGTTCTAATTGGCGGGGATCCTGGCATCGGGAAGTCTACCCTGCTTCTGCAGGTGTCCACCCAGCTTTCTCATCAGGGCACCGTCCTTTATGTCAGCGGGGAGGAATCAGCTGAGCAGATTAAGCTGCGGGCGGAACGCCTCGGTGATATTGACAGTGAATTTTATCTCTACGCCGAGACCAATATGCAAAATATCCGCACGGAGATTGAGAAAATCAAGCCAGATTTTTTGATTATCGACTCTATACAGACGGTTATGTCACCGGAAATTGCCAGTGTTCAAGGCTCTGTTTCTCAGGTCCGAGAGGTGACAGCCGAGCTCATGCAGCTGGCCAAGACCAATAATATCGCGACCTTTATCGTTGGTCACATGACCAAGGAAGGAACCTTAGCTGGCCCCCGCACGCTAGAGCATATGGTGGACACCGTGCTTTATTTTGAAGGCGAACGTCAGCACACTTTCCGTATCTTGAGAGCAGTCAAGAACCGCTTTGGATCGACCAATGAGATTGGTATCTTCGAAATGCAGTCTGGCGGACTAGTCGAGGTACTCAATCCAAGCCAAGTCTTTCTAGAAGAGCGTCTGGACGGCGCGACAGGCTCATCTATCGTTGTGACCATGGAAGGGACGCGGCCGATTTTGGCAGAGGTACAGGCTTTGGTGACACCGACCATGTTCGGTAATGCCAAGCGAACCACGACTGGACTGGACTTTAACCGAGCCAGCCTCATCATGGCGGTTCTGGAAAAACGGGCGGGGCTCCTCCTGCAAAATCAAGATGCCTACCTCAAGTCAGCTGGTGGTGTCAAGCTAGATGAGCCAGCGATTGATTTGGCAGTAGCGGTAGCCATTGCTTCCAGCTACAAGGATTTGCCGACCAATCCCCAAGAATGCTTTATCGGCGAAATTGGCCTGACCGGTGAAATCCGCCGGGTCAACCGCATCGAGCAGCGCATCAACGAAGCAGCAAAATTGGGCTTCACCAAGATTTATGCTCCCAAAAACTCTCTGAACGGCCTCAAGGTGCCAGACAATATCCAAATCATCGGTGTGACAACAATTGGGGAAGTCTTGAAAAAAGTCTTTGCTGGATGATTTTCTTTGTTTTAGATTGCAAAAATATTTTATTATTGCTATAATTTTCTTAAAAAACAAGGAGGGAACTCTTATGCAATTTTCCATGGATAGCAACATGCAATTTCCACTCGTTGACCTCTACCTCAATCAAGGAGAAACAGTCTTTATCCAGCGTGGCAGTATGGTCTATCACACCCCTAATGTGACCTTGAACACTCAGCTCAATGCTAACGGTTCAGGTTTGGGCCGCTTTGTCAAGGCAGTCGGTCGTTCCATGGTGTCGGGTGAAAGTACCTTCATTACCCAGGCTGTCGCCCAGTCCGATAACGGTTTTCTAGCATTAGCACCAGAAGTTCCCGGTCAAGTTATTCCCCTTTATCTGGGAGAAAAGCAGTACCGGCTCAATGACGGTGCCTTTCTGGCTCTGGATGGTACAGCTTACTATACGATGGAGCGCCAATCTGTTGGCAAGGCGATATTTGGCGGTCAAGGCGGCCTCTTCGTCATGACGACTCAAGGTCAGGGTACTCTCTTGGCCAATGCCTACGGATCGATTAGGAAAATTGAACTAAATAACCAAGAAGTAACCATTGACAATGCCCATGTCGTCGCTTGGAGCCAGTCCTTGGATTATAACATCCATCTAGAAAATGGTTTCTGGCAGTCTATCGGAACGGGAGAGGGAGTTGTAAACACCTTCCGAGGAACTGGGGAAATCTATGTTCAAAGTCTCAATCTTCAAAGCTTTGCGGGCTCGCTCAGTCGCTATATCGCAAAAGGATCATAAAAAGGTGCGGATGAATTTCCGCATTTTTTTAAATTTTTCTTTCATTTTTTCATAAAAAGCGGACATTTTTGCTTTATATAGGGTTAAAAACTGACAAAATAGGTAAAAGATGATAAGATGGTAGGAAATAATTTGACCATCAAACAAATTCTAGTAAGGGGAAAGAATGTCCTATTTTGAAAACTTTATGAAGGCCAATCAAGCCTATGTGGACCTGCATGGAACCTCCCACCTTCCGATTAAGCCCAAGACCAAGGTAGCGATTGTGACTTGTATGGACTCCAGACTCCACGTGGCTCAGGCTCTGGGGCTGGCGCTGGGAGATGCTCATATCTTGCGCAACGCTGGCGGTCGGGTGACAGATGACATGATTCGCTCGCTGGTTATTTCACAGCAGCAGATGGGAACGCGGGAAATTGTAGTCTTGCACCATACGGATTGTGGCGCACAGACTTTCAAAAATGAAGAATTTACTGCTTTTCTCAATCAAGAGCTAGGCGTTGATGTCAGCGGTCAGGATTTTCTTCCATTTACAGATGTGGAGGAAAGTGTGCGGGAAGACGTGGAGCTTCTCCGCCAATCCCCCCTAATCCCAGATGATGTAGAGATCTCAGGAGCAGTGTATGACGTTGCTACAGGGCGAATGACCGTCGTTCAGTAATTAGCTAGGAAAGCCAATTTATCTGTCGGTATTTCGGCATTGAAATTGGCTGCTTTTTTGTGTTAAAATAGAATACGATTTTAATTTAGTTAGGACAATAAGATGATTCTTTCCATTATTTCACAAGGTCTGGTCTGGGCCATTTTGGGTCTGGGGATTTTCATGACTTTTCGGATTTTGAATTTTCCAGATATGACGACGGAAGGTTCCTTTCCTCTAGGTGGGGCGGTAGCTGTCACCTTGATTACCAAGGGAGTGAACCCTTTCTTGGCAACGGCAGCTGCGGTATTGGCGGGCTGTCTGGCAGGTTTGGCGACAGGCCTTCTCTATACCAAGGGCAAGATTCCGACCCTGCTGTCAGGAATTTTGGTCATGACCTCTTGCCATTCCATCATGCTCATGATCATGGGGCGGGCTAATCTAGGTCTGCTGGGAACTCGTCAGATTCAGGACTTTTTGCCCTTCTCTGGGGGAATCAATAATCTCTTGACAGGCTTGATTTTTGTCAGTCTGGTCATTGCAGCTCTGCTCTTTTTCCTAGATACCAAGCTGGGACAGGCCTACATCGCGACTGGAGACAATCCAGACATGGCGCGTAGTTTCGGTATCAATACTGGCCGCATGGAATTGATGGGCATGATTTTGTCTAATGGCGTTATTGCCTTGTCTGGTGCTCTAATTGCCCAACAGGAAGGCTATGCTGATGTGTCCCGCGGGATTGGGGTTATCGTTGTCGGCTTGGCCAGTCTGATTATCGGAGAAGTTCTCTTTAAGAGCCTGACCTTAGCTGAGCGCCTGATTACCATTGTAGTTGGTGCTATTGCCTATCAGTTTCTGATTTGGAGCGTCATCGCTCTTGGCTTCAACACCAGCTATCTCCGCCTCTACAGTGCGGTTATCTTGGCGGTCTGCCTCATGATTCCGACCTTGAAAAATAAATTCTTTAAAGGAGCTAAGTTAAGCAAATGACAGCGATTGTAGAATTAAAAAATGCCAGCAAGCGGGTCAATAACGGCTTTAATGAAGAAAAGGTCATCCTAAACGATGTGTCGCTGGAGATTCATGAGCATGATTTTATCACGATTTTGGGCGGCAATGGAGCAGGGAAGTCAACTCTTTTTAATGTGATTGCCGGGACGCTCTCTCTGAGCAGCGGTAGCATTTACATCTTGGGTGAAAATGTGACCAACTTTTCTCCTGAAAAGAGAGCTAAATATCTGTCGCGTGTCTTCCAAGATCCCAAGATGGGAACGGCCCCTCGGATGACAGTGGCGGAAAACCTGCTGATTGCCAAGTTTCGTGGTGAATCGCGCGGTCTAGTCCCTCGTCGGCTGAATAGTTATCGGCAGGAGTTTCAGGAGACGATTGATAAGATTGGCAATGGCCTGGAAAAACATCTGGATACGCCGATTGAGTTTCTCTCTGGTGGTCAGAGACAGGCTTTGAGTTTGCTCATGGCGACCCTCAAACGTCCAGAGCTACTTCTTTTGGACGAGCATACAGCAGCGCTGGATCCCAAGACCAGTGTGGCTCTTATGGAGCTAACTGACGACTTTGTCCGCAGAGACCAGCTGACGGCCCTCATGATTACCCATCACATGGAGGATGCTCTCAAATACGGCAACCGTCTGATTGTCATGAAGGAAGGTCAGATCATCCAAGACCTCAAGCAAGAAGAAAAAGCCAAGATGACCATAGCGGACTATTATGGCTTGTTTGAATAAAGTGAAGAGCTGATGTTTTCGGCTCTTTTTCGTTATAAAATCATGCAAAAAACTTTTATATTTTTGATTGTAAACGCTTGCAATCTTTTGGTAGAAGGAGTATAATACAAGTGAAGATAGGGAAAGGAAAAACTTAATTTCGCATTCGATTTGCTTTGCTGATATATTTATTTGTAACATATAAGTCGTTGCTTTACTGGACTATTGGTTAGATCATTGGGTAGGCCTGCTTAGCCTATCTGATTATGACAGTGGGATAGAAAGTAGAAGCTTTTAGATGGTTTTCAGTCTTCGAGATGTTAACCGATAGTTGCTTTGTGATTAATATTTCTAATGCTAAGATAAAAGAAAATCATTAGCGCTTAAAGGAATTAAAAATTTAATAATCAACAATCATTGTTAGTCAGTTCCGAATGGAATAAACTGATTGCTCCCATATCAGCAAGGTGAATCAGACCTCTAGCCGAGTCACGCTAGAGGTCATTTTGATGGATTCAGCAGCTATTGCTGGAGTATGGCCTCAGCTAGTGAGGACTAAGAAAGCGGCTTTAAAAAGTGATGGGTAGGGCTTGCTGGGAAAGAAAATTGTCACGCAACTCTTTTACCTTCCCTTAGGCTAGGTCTCTGAAAAGTGATATAATATAGTTAGCAAAACACAAGGAGGAAAGCAATGAAATCTGCAGTTTATCTTAAGGCTGGTCAAGTTGGACTAGTAGAAATGGATCATCCGCAAATTCTAGATCCCGATGATGCCATTATCCGCATTGTTCGGACCTGTGTCTGTGGCTCTGATCTATGGCGCTATCGCAGTCCAGATATCGAAAAGGGACATCCAAATAGCGGTCACGAGGCGATCGGTATTGTCGAGGAAGTCGGTGAAGCAGTAACGACTGTGAAAGCAGGTGATTTTGTCATTGCTCCCTTTACTCATGGATGTGGGGATTGTGATGCCTGCCGAGCAGGATATGACGGGACTTGTGACCGTCATATTGGCAACAATTGGTCAGATGGGGTGCAAGCAGAATATATGCGCTTCAAGTATGCCAACTGGGCTTTGGTGAAAATTCCGGGTCAGCCGTCAGATTATTCAGAAGGGATGCTTAAGTCCTTCTTGTCGCTGGCCGATGTCATGCCGACAGGCTACCATGCAGCGCGTGTGGCAGATGTTAAACCAGGCGACAAGGTAGTTGTTATCGGGGATGGGGCTGTTGGGCAAAGCGCTGTTATCGCGGCTAAAATGCGGGGAGCTTCCCAAATCGTCCTCATGAGCCGTCACGAAGACCGGCAAAAGATGGCGCTTGAATCAGGAGCGACAGCTGTGGTTGCTGAACGTGGCGAAGAAGGCATTGCCAAGGTGCGCGAAATCCTCGGTGGTGGAGCTGATGCTGCACTCGAATGTGTCGGAACAGAAGCAGCTGTTGAACAAGCGCTTGGAGTCCTTCACAACGGCGGCCGATTAGGCTTTGTTGGTGTTCCCCACTATAATAATCGTGCCCTTGGTTCCACCTTTGCACAAAACATCATAGTGGCGGGTGGCGCAGCTTCTGTCACAACCTACGACAAACAACTCTTATTGAAAGCAGTTCTTGATGGGGACATTAATCCAGGTCGTGTCTTTACTTCCAGTTATAAACTTGAAGATATTGATCAAGCCTATAAAGACATGGATGAACGTAAGACCATTAAAGCCATGATTGTGATTGACTAAGGTTTGTCAAGATTATTATGTTAGGGGATGTTAAAGGCACTCAAAGGAATTTGAAATTCTGAGAGATCAGTAAAAGGATTTGCAAGGACTAGGTCAGGATTTTCAGTCTTCCACAAATTATAGAAGAAAGAGTGGCTTTTTAGGAAGTCAGAAAGGAGACGTTGTTAGCGTCTTCTTTTTTTGTTATAGTGGAGCTAGAGAAGAGATTGACTAGGAAGAAATGAGGAATAGCGAGACATATGAAAAAATTGGAAGAGATTGCGGATTTTGGTCCCTTGCCTTCGGCGGCTCAGTTGGCTTATCATCGAGATGAATTGGCAGCTTTTATCCATTTTGGCATCAATACCTTTTACGAGCAGGAATGGGGAAATGGTCAAGAAGATCCCAAGCGTTTCAATCCGACTAAACTGGATACAGACCAGTGGATCAGGGTTCTGAAAGAAACAGGCTTTAAACGGGTTATTGTCGTGGTAAAGCATCATGATGGCTTTGTTCTTTATCCGAGCCGCTATACAGACTATACGGTGGCTGCCAGTCCGTGGAGAGATGGCAAGGGTGACCTCTTGGCTGAGATTTCCCGCTCAGCCAGTCACTATGATATGGATTTGGGGCTCTATCTTTCACCTTGGGACGCCCACAGCCCGCTCTATCACGTAGATACTCAAGAAGCCTACAATGAATATTATCAGCAGCAATTAGAAGAAATCTTGAGCAATCCGCTTTATGGTAATAAAGGAAAATTTATCGAAATCTGGATGGATGGGGCTCGTGGAGAAGGTGCGCAAAAGCTTTCCTATGAGTTTGACGCTTGGTTTGAAACCATTCGTCGCTATCAAAAGGATGCTGTCATTTTTTCAACCGAGGCGACTGAATTGCGTTGGATTGGCAATGAAAGTGGCCGAGCTGGCGATCACTTGTGGCAGAAGATTCGGCCGGAAAAGCTGAGTGAGCAGACACCGCTTCTGCTCAATGTGCCTCCGACCAAGGAGGGCTTGTTGGCGGAAGTTGACATCCAGCGCCTGCAGGAATTTCATCAGGTTATTTCTGGACTCTATGATGAAGACTTGGCTATGGAGGCCAAAGTCACAAGTAGCAGTGAAAGGGCAGGCTATCCAGCAAGCAATCTGACGGATGGTAAAAGGGATAGCTTCTGGGCTCCGAATGCGGAGGAGACTTCCTATGTCTTGGAGATCGACCTAGGTCGCAGCTGCACTTTTAATCTGCTAGAAATCAGAGAACCGATTGCCAAAGGGCAACGGATCGCAGGTTTTATCCTAGAGGTTAAGAAAGAGGATGGCTGGGCTGTCTTTGCCCGTGGTCATACGATTGGCTATAAGCGTCTACTTTTGGGTGAAATGGTCGAGGCTCGTTACTTGCGTTTGATTCTGACGAATTTTCAAGCCTTGCCACTGTTGAGTAAGCTGGCCGTGTATAGGACACCAGCGATTATGGAGGAAGAGAAGAGGCCTTCTGGTTTGGTGCTTTCACAAGCAGTGGACACAGTAATCGGGGGGCAATCAAGCCAGATTAGTCTGCGTCGATTAGATGGACTGGAGCAGGCGGAGCAGATTCGACTGGTTACGGAGCCTGGCACAGGAACGCACGGAACGGCTTATGAGGATCAAATCTGGGATGTGAGCTTTGCTCCAGGTGAGACCAGAAAAGAGCTGACCTTATCAACCTTGGCTTTCACAGGTCAGCAAGAATTGAATTTTTACCTTTGCGCCAGCCGAGAGGACGGCCGTCAAAGCAGACTCAAGATTGAGGTCAAGGGGAGTTAGAATGAGAAAAGAGAGTGGGACAGAAATCGGTAATTCGTTAGAATTCGATTTCGTTGTCCCACCTCCGCACAGTTGAGTAGGGCTGTAAAAGCTGATGAAATCAGCGTAGTAGAGCCCGCTCAACCACTGCGTCTTGCTCGATAATCCAAAGACAATTGAGAGGCTAGGACTTTTGTCCCAGCCTATTTTGCTGTTTTTATGATTGTGTAGAAGATGAATTTGGCAGCCAAGATAGGTAGAAATCCAGCCTGTCAGAAGTCAGTAAGTCCTCATGGGAAATTCGCTGCTGGCTTTGTCCGTCTAATTCTACCTTTTTCACAAACTGGAAGTGGGGATAGTTATCATGGGCGTAAATATCAAGCCATTTTTGACTTTGAGTTAGGTAGAGGCGCAGATGGTTAAAGAGCGGAATGCCTAAGTCATACTGAGGCTTGCCGGGGCAAGTCGGATAGAGGCCCAAGACGCTCCAGATATACCAAGCAGAAAGACTACCATTGTCTTCGTCACCAGGGAAAGCCTGCCAACTAGCCTGAAAAGCCTCTTCTCTTAAGCTTTTGATTAACAGACTAGTGTATTCTGGCCTGCTACTATAGCGGAAAAGATAAGGGATATGGAAACTAGGCTGATTGGAAATGGCTAGCTGGCCAAAGTGAGCATTTGCCATTTCGCTCATTTCATGAATTTCATAGCCGTAGCCTGTGACATCAAAATAAGGCTGGTCCTGACAGAGCCTAGTCAGATAATCGGTAAAGGCTGGCTCACCGCTCATGAGCTCTTTTAAGCCTTCGATATCATGGAAGACGCTGAGCGTATTTTGAATAGCCGAGCATTCTGCGTAATCTCGTCCCCAGCTGTAAGGAGAAAATTCGGCTCGGAATTGTCCTTGTCGGTCTTTGGCTCGCATATAGCCAGTTTCTGAATCGAAAAGGTTTTGGTAATGAAGCGCCTGCTGGCTATATCGCTGGGCCACTTGCTTCTCTTGGAGTTTGCTGGCTAGGCTGGCAATGCAAAAGTCGCTATAGCTATAGTCCAGCGTGTGGCTGACGCTTTCATGATAATCTGTTGGCAGGTAGCCCAAGGCTTGGTAGTCGCTAGCCCCGTGTCGGCCGTAACGTTTGGAAGGATCTTCTTTCTCCGCTGTGTCTAGCATAGCTTGGAACAATTCCTGTTCTAGGTCAGGAATGAGATCTTTCGCAGCGGCATCCGCAATCACACCGTCAATCAAGGTTCCTGGCATCATGCCCCGTTCATCGGGAGCCAGCCACTTGGGTAGATAGCCCGTTTCTTTGTAGAAATTCAGAAATCCTTCTAGAAAGTCGTGATAGGTGTCGGGTGCGATAAGAGCTAGCAGCGGAAAATTGGTGCGAAAACCATCCCAAAATCCAATATTAGTAAAGAATTTACCAGGCTGGACAGTTTGATGGGTAAAGTCCCAATGAATTTCTTTTCCTTCAGGAGTGATTTCATAAAAGGTCTGAGGAAAGAGGAAAAGGCGGTAAAGAGTCTGGTCGAACATGCGGCGGTCAACCTTCCCCTGCTCTACAACATCAAATCGGTGGAGGTAACTTTCCCAGACTTGCTTGGTCTGCTCTTTCACCGCATCAAAGTCAGCTTGGGGCAGATTTGTCACAGCTTGCTCTTCCGAGATAAAGGAAGTAGCTAGAGCGAATTGCAGTTGTCCCTGCTCAAAGTTTAGCACCAAGTCCTCTCCAAGTCCACGACTGGCCTGAATGGGCTGGTCAAAGCGCAGGCAAATATGCATGGTCAGAGCTTGTTTGGCCGGATTGGTTTCTTCTTTCAAACTGCCTATAAGCGTGTAGGCGTCCAGCATTCGAAAATAAGTCTGAGCCCCACTGTGCAGGATAAGACTGATAGGCTGTGCCCCTTGGCTTGTGAGGCGGAAGCAGGCTCCGTAAGTAGTCGGAGTCAGTTCCGTGTTGACTTGATAACGATTGGAGTGAACTTTCAAATAATGTGGCTGAAAAATGCTCTCGTCCGGTCGATACGACGACTGGCGGTGATAGATATCAGGCTTGCTTATCTTTTCGGTGACAGGCGTGAGCAGGAGCCAAGAGAAGTCCCCAATCCAAGGACTGGGCTGGTGGGTCAGACGAATACCTTGGAAAATGGGTAAGTCTGGTTTAAAGAACCAAGAACCATCTGTATGGCTGCTCTGAGGAACGAAATAATTCATACCGAATGGTGCCCCTGTATAGGGCAGGGTATTGCCGTGGGAAAAGCTATGAGAATTGTCCGTTCCATAGCGGGTATCAATCGTTTCTAGTATTGTTTTCATGGAAAATCTCCTTCGATCCAGCTTGCTTTGTCTTGATTATAACATGAATCGAGAACCAGTGACCAAGGCAAAAATATATGATCGAAAGGCCTTTAGTTTGTGTATATATTTTAAAAACTGTTTAGCCTATACTAGAGAATGTAAACGAGTATGAAAAAGGAGAAGGAATATGGTTTATTCTAAAGAAATTGTTGGGAAATGGTTGGAGTCTATTGCCCAGTTAGCCCAGGATCACCCAGCTTGGGTCTCTGTTTTTGAGCGTTGCTATACGGATACCTTGGACAACACGGTCGAAATCTTAGAAGATGGGTCTACTTTTGTCTTGACAGGCGACATTCCAGCTATGTGGCTACGGGATTCGACGGCTCAGCTCAAGCCCTACCTCTTTGTAGCTAAGCAAGATCCAAAAATCCGTCAAACGATTGCTGGCTTGGTCAAACGCCAGATGACGCTGATTCTCAAAGATCCTTATGCCAATGCCTTTAATATCGCTGACAACTGGAAAGGTCACCATGAGACAGATCATACAGACTTGTCTGGTTGGATTTGGGAGCGCAAGTACGAAGTGGACTCTCTCTGCTATCCTCTGCAGCTGGCTTATCTCTTGTGGAAAGAGACTGGGGAAACGAGTCATCTAGACGCTACCTTTGTTGCTGGCGTCAGAGAAATTCTACGAGTTTGGACGATCGAGCAGGACCACAGCCGATCTTCTTATCGCTTTGTCCGTGATACAGATCGCAAGGAAGATACCTTGGTCAATGATGGCAAAGGTCCTGACTTTGCAGTGACAGGCATGACTTGGTCGGCTTTTCGTCCAAGTGATGATGCTTGTATTTACAGCTATCTAGTACCGTCTAATATGTTTGCAACAGTTGTCTTGGGCTATGTGGCAGAAATCTTTGAAAAATTGAACTTAGAGGGTGCTGAGGAGATCATTCCACATGCGCAACGCTTGCAAAAGGAAATCAAGGAAGGAATTGAAAACCACGCCTACACCCAAAATGCTAAAGGCGAAAAGATTTACGCTTTTGAGGTAGACGGTTTGGGGAATGCCAGCATTATGGACGATCCGAATGTGCCAAGTCTTTTGGCAGCGCCTTATCTAGGCTTTTGCTCAATTGACGACGAAGTCTACCAAGCGACACGCCGCACCATCCTGAGCCCAGAGAATCCTTACTATTACGAGGGTAAATATGCTGCGGGACTTGGTAGCTCACATACCTTCTACCGCTATATCTGGCCGATTGCCCTAGCCATTCAAGGATTAACCACGCACGATAAGGAAGAAAAACGTCGGATTCTGGACTTGCTCGTGGCCTGTGATGGTGGCACAGGTGTCATGCACGAAAGCTTCCATGTGGACGACCCAACCAAGTATTCTCGTGAATGGTTCAGCTGGGCCAACATGATGTTCTGCGAATTAGTATTAGATTATTATGATTTAAAAATTGAGGTATAGAATTAACAAATAGAGGAACAAAAATGGAAAATATTACTGTACATATCATTTCTCATAGCCACTGGGATCGCGAATGGTATCTCCCCTTTGAATCCCACCGCATGCAGCTGGTCGAGCTTTTTGACAATCTCTTTGATTTGTTTGAAAATGATCCAGAATTCAAAACCTTCCACCTAGACGGGCAAACCATTGTTTTGGATGATTATCTGGAAATCCGTCCAGAAAATCGCGATAAACTGCAGCGCTATATTGATGAAGGCAAGCTGAAAATCGGTCCTTTCTATATCTTGCAGGATGACTATTTGATTTCCAGCGAAGCCAATGTCCGCAACACCTTGATCGGTCAGCAGGAGTGCAAGAAATGGGGCAAGTCCACTCAGATTGGTTATTTCCCAGATACTTTTGGGAATATGGGGCAGGCGCCACAGCTTCTGCAGCAATCAGGCATTCATGTAGCAGCTTTCGGCCGAGGAGTGAAGCCAATCGGATTTGACAACCAAGTCTTAGAGGACGAGCAGTTCACTTCTCAGTACTCTGAAATGTACTGGCAAGGTGCCGATGGCAGTAAAGTTCTAGGCATTCTCTTTGCCAACTGGTATAGCAATGGGAATGAAATCCCAGTAGATCCAGAAGAAGCGAGAGTTTTCTGGGAGCAAAAATTGGCTGATGTGGAGAGCTATGCTTCTACCAATCAATGGCTGATGATGAACGGCTGTGACCACCAGCCAGTTCAGCGTGATCTTAGCCAAGCCATCCGAGTAGCCAATGAGCTTTATCCAGAAATCAACTTTGTCCACAGCTCTTTTGATGACTATATGCAAGCTGTGGAAGCTGCTCTGCCTGAGGAATTGTCAACAGTTCAAGGCGAATTGACCAGCCAAGAAACGGATGGTTGGTATACTTTGGCCAATACCTCTTCAGCCCGCATCTATCTGAAGCAAGCCTTCCAAGAAAACAGCAACTTGCTAGAGCAGGTGGTTGAGCCGCTGACTGTTATCACAGGCGGTCACAATCACAAAGACCAGCTGACTTATGCTTGGAAGACTCTTTTGCAAAATGCTCCGCACGATAGCATTTGCGGCTGCAGTGTCGACGAAGTTCACCGCGAAATGGAAATCCGCTTCGCCAAGGTCAATCAAGTGGGCGAATTTGTCAAAGGTAACTTGCTGGGAGAATGGAAGCAAAAGCTGGATAGTCGTCAAGCTGAGAGTGACCTGCTTTTCACTGTTATCAATACTGGCCTCCATGACAAGGTAGATACCGTTTCTGTGGATGTGACCTTTGCGACTTGTGATTTCAAGGAAGCGCATCCGACAGAAGCCTATCGAAGAATGGCAGAATTGACAATTCCAGACTTGATTGTGAAGGATTTGGATGGTCGTTATGTTGAAGCCAAAATCGAAGATTTGGGAGCTAATTTCCAATATGATCTTCCAAAAGACCGCTTCCGTCAGGCTTATATCGCTCGTCAGTTGCGCGTGACGTTACCGATTCATCTAGCACCTCTGGCTTGGAAAACCTTCCAATTGCTTCCTGGTGCAAAAGAAGAGCATGAAGGCCTCTACCGCAATGGCGTAATTGATACTCCATTTGTGACTATCAGCTTTGATGAAAATTTGACTGTCTATGATAAGACGACCCATGAAGCCTATGAAGACTTCCTCCGATTTGAAGATCGAGGCGATATTGGAAATGAGTATATCTACTTCCAGCCAAAAAATACAGAGCCAATCTATGCAAAACTAGCTGGCGTTAAGGTGTTAGAAAACAATGCCCGTTATGCCAAGGTGGAATTAAGCCATGAATTGACCTTGCCAGTAAGCGCAGACGAACTACTGGATCAAGAACAAAAGGGCATCGTAGAGTTTATGAAGCGCTCAGCAGGCCGTTCGTCAGAATTGACAACTATGATCTTGACAACTGAGTTGACAGTCTTTGCGGACAGCCCACAATTGCGCTTTAAGACTCGCTTTACCAATACTGCTAAGGATCACCGCATCCGTGTTCTTTTCAGAACTCACAACAGCAGTAAAACCAACGATTCAGACAGCATTTTCGAAGTGGTTCGCCGCAACAATCAACCGGCTGCTTCATGGGAAAATCCAGAAAATCCACAGCACCAACAAGCCTTCGTCAGTCTTTATGATGACCAAAAAGCAGTCACAGTTGCTAATAAAGGTCTAAATGAATACGAGATTTTAGGTGACGACACGATTGCTGTAACGATTCTGCGGGCAACTGGTGAGCTGGGCGACTGGGGCTACTTCCCAACGCCAGAAGCGCAGTGCTTGCGTGACTTCCAAGTCGAGTACACGGTAGAATGCCACCAACCGCAAGAGCGTTTTGCTGCTTACCGTCGGGCCAAAGCCTTCCAAACACCGTTGACAGCTCTGCAAATTTCCAAACAAGAAGGGACTGTTGCAACGGCTGGACAAGCCTTGGATCACCCTGCTTTGAACCTAGCAGAAATTTGTCCGACAGCCCTTAAAGTGGCGGAAGACGAGTCAGGTATCGTACTTCGTTACTACAATATGACTCAAGAAGAGCAAGAAGTGACAACTGCTTCCCAAACCCTAGTCAACCTTTTGGAAGAAGAGCTTCCAGAAAAGGATGGAATCTTAGGACCACAGGAAATCCGTACAGAGCTTTTGAAAAACGATTAAAAAGAGGAGGCTAGGGTAATGGACTAAATACTTGAACATTTAGTTCCTTGCCCTATTGCCTTTCAAGTTCTAGAAAACAGAGAAAGGAGAAAGAATGCTTATTGCAACAATTGACATAGGTGGCACAGGTATCAAGTTTGCGGCTATATCTAAAGAAGGAGAGATACTGGAAAAGCAAGACATTGCTACGCCAGACAATTTAGATGACTTGCTGGCTTGGCTGGATTCTTGTCTTTCCAAGCGGGATTACCAGGGCATTGCCATGAGTGTGCCCGGGGCGGTTGACCGAGAGACAGGAGCCATTGGTGGAATTAGCGCTGTTCCTTATATTCACGGTTTTTCTTGGTATGATAAGCTGGCTCCTTATGGTTTGCCAGTCCATCTAGAGAATGATGCTAACTGTGTTGGTTTGAGTGAACTTCTGGCCCATCCAGAGCTGGAAAATGCAGCCTGTGTGGTTATTGGCACTGGGATTGGCGGAGCTATAATTATCAATGGCAAGCTTCATCGTGGTCGCCACAGTTTGGGTGGGGAGTTTGGCTATATGACAACCCTAGCGCCTGCTGAAAAACTCAATAACTGGTCGCAACTAGCATCTACAGGTAACATGGTTCAATACGTAATTGAAAAATCAGGGCAGGCAGACTGGGATGGCCGCAAGATTTACCAAGAGGCTGCGTCAGGAAATGCCCTTTGTCAAGAAGCTATCGAGCGGATGAACCGCAATCTTGCACAAGGTTTGCTCAATATCCAGTATCTCATCGATCCAGATGTGATTAGTCTGGGCGGCTCCATCAGCCAAAATCCAGACTTCATCCAAGGTGTCCGCTCAGCGATTGCTTATTATGTTGAACGTTATGAAGAGTATTCGGTGGCACCAGAAATTTTAGCATGTACCTACAAGGGGGAGGCTAATCTTTATGGTGCTTTAGTAAACTGGTTACAGGAGGAAGGCCAATGGCCACATTCTTAGGATTATCAAGCAAGCAAGAAAAGGCTCTTGCTCGTTTAGAAAAATATTTGAACTTGGGTGAGATTGAAGTCAGTCTTGTTCCTAGCTCAGCCGTCTCAATCAAGGTGGAAGGCCATCAGGGACGTTATCAAGTCAGCTATCATAAGCCTCATCAGCTCTATCGTGCTTTAGCCCTCTTATCTGCCGCTCTCAAAGCAGGGCAGGATGAGGTGCAGATTGAGGAAAGAGCGGCCTATGAGGACTTGGCCTATATGGCCGACTGCTCTCGCAACGCCGTCTTGAATCTGAACTCGGCTAAGAAAATGATTGAAGTCTTGGCCTTGATGGGGTATTCCACTTTTGAACTTTACATGGAAGATACCTATGAGATAGAAGACCAGCCCTATTTTGGCTATTTTAGAGGCCGGTACACTGTTGCAGAATTGCAAGAGATTGAAGCCTATGCCGCAGATTTTGATTTGACCTTCGTGCCTTGTATTCAGACCTTGGCCCATCTGTCAGCCTTTGTCAAATGGGGTGTCAAGGAAGTGCAGGAGCTTCGAGATGTTGAGGATATTTTACTGATTGGGGAAGAAAAGGTCTACGACCTTATCGAAGGCATGTTTAAGACTATGTCCCAGCTTCGCACACGTAAGATAAATATCGGGATGGACGAAGCCCACTTGGTTGGTCTCGGACGTTATTTGATTCAGCATGGTTTCCAAAACCGCAGTCTCCTCATGTGCCAACATCTTGAGCGCGTGCTGGATATCGCTGATAAGTACGGTTTCCACTGTCAGATGTGGAGCGATATGTTCTTCAAGCTCATGTCAGCAGATGGCCAGTATGACCGTGATGTGGAAATCCCAGAGGAAACTCGAGTTTATCTAGAGCGGCTCAAAGACCGTGTGACCTTGGTTTACTGGGATTACTATCAAGATAGCGAGGAAAAATACAACCGTAACTTCCAAAATCATCACAAAATCAGTCAGGACATTGCTTTTGCTGGCGGTGCTTGGAAGTGGATTGGCTATACACCTCACAATCATTTCAGTCGCTTGGTAGCTCTCGAAGCCAATAAGGCTTGCCGGAAGAATCATGTCAAGGAAGTGATTGTGACTGGCTGGGGAGATAATGGAGGAGAAACCTCACAGTTCTCTATCCTGCCTGCCCTGCAGATTTGGGCAGAACTAGCCTATCGAAATGATTTAGATAAATTAGCCGAGCATTTCTTAGTTAGCACAGGCCTTGCCTTTGATGATTTTATGAAAGTAGACCTAGCCAATCTCTTGCCAGGCTTGCCAGAAAACCTCAGCGGTATCAATCCAAATCGTTATATCCTTTATCAAGATATTCTCTGTCCTTTGCTGGAACGCCATGTCCGACCTGAAGAAGACAAGCAGCATTTTGAAGCTGCCGCTCAGTCCTTGAAAGAAATCTGCTTCAAAGCTGGTGAATA
This sequence comes from Streptococcus sp. 27098_8_73, assembly GCF_041432495.1. Lineage (NCBI taxonomy): Bacteria > Bacillati > Bacillota > Bacilli > Lactobacillales > Streptococcaceae > Streptococcus > Streptococcus sp. 27098_8_73. Next base: position 131,584 of record NZ_JAPVZT010000003.1, on the reverse strand, counting down.
TAGTTATCTCTTTGAGACTCAGGCTCAGTTGAATGCGCTCTTGGCCTTGAAGATTGCCGTCACATCTGGCATTCAAGAAGCCTATCGTGCAGGAGACAAGGATCGCTTGGCAGAACTAGCTGAGAAAGATTTACCTTTGCTCTATCAAAAAGTGGAAGACTTTGCTGAGCAATTCAGTCGCCAATGGCAGCTAGAAAACAAGATTTTCGGTTTAGATACTATTGATATCCGTTTTGGAGGCTTGCTCAAGCGGATCAAACGGGCGCAGGAACGCCTACAGCAATACACGACTGGTCAGCTTGATTCTGTAGAAGAATTAGAGCAAGAAATCTTGCCTTTCAATGACTTTTATAAGGAGCAAGGTCTAACAGCGACGACAGCCAACCAATGGCATACTATCGCTACAGCGTCAACGATTTACACAACGTAATTATTTTGTTTGATCAAAATTTTCATGTCCCTATTCTACTTTTTATCTGTATATTAGATAAATAATTTGTATAGTTTTTTCTATAATTAGGAGTTTAAATGAGAATAGAAAAAGGCATATAATAGAGACATGAAAACGATATCAAAACAATAGAAAGGGAGATTTGAATGAATAAGGTTATCAAAACACTGAAAGAAAACTTTATTTTCTTGCTCATGGTCTTACCAGGAGTTGTTTGGTTTGTTTTGTTCTTCTATATACCAGTTTTAGGAAACGTCGTTGCATTTAAGAATTTTAAACTAAGTGGTGAAGGATTCATCCATAGCCTTATGAGCAGTGAATGGGTGGGATTCAATAACTTCAAGTTCTTATTTAATTCCAAGGATGCCTATACGATTACACGAAATACCATTCTTTATAATGGTGGTTTCATCATTTTAGGATTGATTTTCTCTGTCGGAATTGCCATTATCTTTAGCGAACTTCGTTCGAAAAAGATGGTAAAGATTTATCAGACAACCATGTTGTTTCCGTATTTCCTTTCTTGGGTTATCATTAGTTTCTTCGTAGATGCTTTCTTGAACCCTGGCAAGGGCTTGCTGAACAATTTATTGCACAATCCGAATATCAACTTTTACACAGTGGTCTCTTTCTGGCCAGCCTTCATCCTTTTCATTGGTATCTGGAAGGGCTTAGGATATAGTAGTATTCTTTACTATGCAAGTATCATGGGAATTGATCCGACTTACTATGAGGCAGCAACGGTAGACGGTGCTACAAAATGGCAGCGCATCCGGAACATCACATTGCCATCTTTGGCTTCTCTTATCACAGTATTGACCATTCTAGCAGTCGGAAACATCTTCCGCGCGGACTTCGGCTTGTTCTATACTGTTCCGCATAATTCAGGATCACTCTTTAGCGTAACCAATGTCTTGGATACCTATGTCTATCGTGGATTGACCGGTACAGGTGATATCGGGATGGCTTCAGCTGCGGGTCTCTATCAATCAGTTGTGGGCTGTATCCTCGTTATCGTCAGCAACCTGATTGTCCGCAGAATTGATAAAGAATCTGCTCTCTTTTAGAAGGAGGAACTTATGAAATCCCCAAAAATTCAAAAAGAAAAAGTCGATAATGTGGGAATTCACTCCTTTAGCAAAAAAGCCGATTTTTTCTTTAACATCTTGATTGCCATCTTCTCGCTTTCCTGTGTGCTACCTTTCTTCTTTGTCATTATTATCTCTCTGACGGATGAGAGCAGTTTGGTTCATAATGGTTTTGCCTTTTGGCCGTCACAGTTTAGTCTAGCGGGCTATGAGTTCTTATTTGGCTTGAAAGATCAGCTCTTGCAGTCACTCTTTGTGACAGTAGTGATTACGGTAGTAGGTACTAGTTTGAATGTTTTCTTCACAACAACTTATGCCTACGCTATCTCACGTCGCAGCTTTAAATTCAAACGTTTCTTTACCTTGTTTGCAATGGCAAGTATGCTCTTTCAAGCAGGGATGATTCCAACCTACATCGTTATGACCAACTTGCTTGGTTTAGGAGATACAGTGTGGGCTTTGATTTTGCCGCTACTGCTTAGTCCTTTCAATATTATTCTGATGAGAACTTTCTTCAAGAGAACGATCCCAGAAGCGATTATTGAATCCGCTAAGATTGATGGTGCCAGCGAGACTCGGATTTTCTTCCAGATCTGCTTGCCACTATCTCTTCCAGGTATCGCTACAATCACACTCTTCACTGCCCTCGCTTATTGGAACGATTGGTTTAACGCGCTGCTCTACATTCGCAGTGACAACTTAGTTCCCCTTCAATATTTGCTGATGAAGATTCAGCAAAATATGGACTACTTGTCTAAGAGTGCGGGAGCGAGTGCTCAGCTTGCAGGCTTGACAGGATCTCTACCTAAAGAGTCTGGTCGTATGGCCATGGTCGTAATTGCAACCTTGCCAATCGCTTGCGTCTATCCATTCTTCCAACGTTACTTTGTTAAAGGATTGACTATCGGAGGCGTCAAAGAATAGCTTGCCCCTTTAGTCTCAGAGTTTTTACCACTAAAAACTCACATCATTAAATTTGTATATAAAAAATTAAAAGGAGATTTTTCTATGAAAAATTGGAAAAAATATGCTCTAGCTTCTGCTAGCTTCTTGGCTTTCTCAGCCCTCCTAGCAGGCTGCGGTAGTCTTACTGGTAACAACCAAAAGTCATCTAAAACGGATGATGGTAAGACGGTTATCAAAATGTACCAAATCGGTGACAAACCAGATAATTTGGACAAATTGCTCGAAAATGCTAACAAGATTATCGGCAAAGAAATCGATGCTAAGTTGGATATCGAATACATCGGTTGGGGTGACTACGAACAAAAAATGAACGTTATCACTTCATCAGGTGAAAACTACGACATCGCCTTCGCTCAAAACTATGTCATCAATGCCCAAAAAGGTGCTTACGCTGACTTGACTGAGCTCTACAAAAAAGAAGGTAAAAAACTTTACGATTCTCTAGACCCAGCTTACATCAAAGGTAACACTGTTAACGGTAAAATCTATGCTGTTCCAGTTAATGCCAATGTGACTTCTTCACAAAACTTTGCCTTCAACGGACCACTTCTTGAAAAATATGGTATCAGCGATATTTCAAATATCCATTCTTACCAAGATTTGGAACCAGTTTTGAAAGCTGCTAAAGAAAAAGATCCAAAAGTTGTTCCTTTCGCTATCGGTAAGAACTTCATTCCATCTGATAACTTTGATTATCCTGTAACTAACGGACTTCCTTTCGTTATTGACTTGGAAGGCGATACAACTAAGATTGTAAACCGTTATGAAGTTCCTCGTTTCTTGGATAGCCTCAGAACCATCCATAAATATTATCAAGCTGGCTATATTCCAAAAGACGTAGCAACTAGCGATACAGCTTATCAATTGTCTGAAGATTCTTGGTTCGTTCGCGAAGAAACAGTAGGACCTGCTGACTACGGTAACAGCTTGCTTTCTCGTGTAGCTAATCGTAAGATCGAAATCAGCCAACTGACTAAGAACTACAAGAAGAGCCAAACTACTCAAGTAGCGAACTTCGTTATCTCAAACAACTCTAAGAACAAAGAAAAATCAATGGAATTGTTGACTTTGCTTAACACAAATCCTGAATTGCTGAACGGCCTTGTATATGGTCCAGAAGGCGAAAACTGGGAAAAAGTTGAAGGTAAAGAAAACCGCGTTCGTACTTTGAAAGCCTACAATGGTAATACCCACATGTCTGGCTGGAACACAGGTAACAACTGGATTCTTTACATCAATGAAAACGTAACAGATCAACAAATCGAAGATTCTAAGAAGATTCTTGCAGAAGCACAAGAGTCACCTGCTCTTGGATTTAACTTCAATGTAGACCCAGTTAAAGCAGAAGTATCTAGCATTACGAACACAATGAAAGAATACGACACTGCTATCAACACTGGTACAGTTGATCCTGATGTTGAAATTCCTAAGATGATGGACAAACTGAAATCTGAAGGAGCATACGATAAAGTATTGAAAGAAATGCAAAAACAATACGACGAATTCCTTGCTTCTAAGAAATAAGCAACATGATGAATCCTCCTCGTCTCGTTTTGGGGAGGATTTTTCTTTTTTGGAGTGATAGGAATTTTTGTAAACGGTTAAAATGTGTTATAATTTTACAATGTATGGAATTTGACCAGCAGAAAGGAAGAACGATGGGAAAATTAGTTGAGTGGATTTTTCAACGAGTTTATATGGCTATGCTTGCATCCGCAATTTTTTGGGTATTGGCTCTGTGTGGAGGTCTTGTTTTTGGACTTGCTCCAGCCGGTTGTGTGCTCATGACTTTGTTTCAGCAATATCGCTATGACTATAAAAAATATCACTGGAAAGAAGCATGGGATCTGTTTAAAGAAAATTTCCTTGCTACAAACAAAGTATTTTTCACTTTGCTTGTAGTGCAGGCTCTTTTATCTTATGGGATTTATCTCCTTATCCAGCTTCCTCACCAAACTATTTTCTACCTTTTATTGACGATAGCAAATCTACTCTTTTTGCTTTTGGCACCAGCAGTATACGCAGTCTATCTGAAATTGCAGGTCTTTTTTGAGTTTTCTTATCAAAATAGCTTGAAATTATCTTTGATTGGCGTCTTTCTCAATATTTCAGCCATGTTGAAACTCTTATTAGGAACAATCTTGCTATTGATTGCCAGCTACTTCATGCCGGCCTTACTCTTCTTTGCTTTTATTGGGCTTTGGCACTTTTTTGTTAGTGATGTTCTAGACCCAATTTACCAAACCATTCAGTCTAAGTTGATAACAGAAAAACCATGAAGAAATTTTGGCTCCATTCGTTACTAAAAGTTTATGCTGTCATTATGGTGGCTATTGTGGGATGTTTGGGTCTCATTTTGTCTTATTCTGATTGGCACAGTCGTTATAAGGAAACTGAGCAGATTGCGCAGCAAGCAGTGACTCGATTGGCTGACGAAGTGGATTATTATAACCGCCGAGCGAATCAACTGGCTCAAAGTCTGGTTGAAAATCGAGCAAAATTGGACGGGGTTTATAACTACTTTATCATGAGTCCCTCTGAGTACGCTAGTTGGCGCTTATCGGCAGATGTACCGACTTATGTTCAAGTATCCCTCCACCAAAATATCAATGATATTTATGTTGAAAATGAATTTGTTACAGGCATTGATATTGCTTTAAATGATTACAAAACTGTTTTTGTCTCCACAAGGCAAGCGAGAGGTGGCAAACAGCTTCCTGCTGAGGAATTTAGACCTGCGCGCGATGCCTTTCCCATCGCGATTTATGATAAGGCAGTTGATCAAGTCATCGGAACGATTTACATTCGGATTGATGGGGAAGTCTTCAACAAGGTTGTCGATAATACGCGGGGCGATGTTCCACTCGCTCTCAGTGTCATTTCGCCTTACAAAAAAGAAATTCTGCATTTTGGTGATACAAAAGGAATTGGCCAAAATGATTGGATCAAAAAAGAAACTATCTACAATTACACTGTCCAGACAGCAGTGCCTGCGCATTATGTGATAGAGAAGACGGTTTTCAGCACGGGTTTGATCATTTTTTCTGGTCTGATTTTGGTTGGAGTTTTATATGCTGCTTTGCAGAGGATTTTTCTCAATTACCAAAGGCAGGTTGTTGATATTGTGGATACGCTCCATCTCATCACAGATGGTGATAATCAGAAACGTATTGCGACAGAGACTAAGGAGCAGGAGCTGCTTCTGATTGCGACAACGACCAATACCATGTTGGATAGTCTGGACAAGAGTATTCGGGATATCTATCGCTTGGAGATCAGTCAAAAAGATGCCAACATGAGGGCTCTGCAGGCGCAGATCAATCCTCATTTTATGTACAATACCTTGGAATTTATCAGGATGTATGCGGTCATGCAGAGGCAGGAAGAATTAGCGGATATTATCTATGAATTTAGCAGTCTTCTGAGAAATAATATCTCAGATGAATCCAGAAGTAGTTTGAAAAATGAATTGGAATTCTGCCGGAAATATAGCTATCTTTGCATGGTTCGGCATCCCAAATCAGTGGCCTATGGTTTCAAAATTGAAGAAGGCTTAGAAGGAATGATGATTCCCAAGTTCAGTATTCAGCCGCTGATTGAAAATTACTTTGCCCATGGCATCGACTACCGCAGGCAGGATAATGTCATCAGTGTCAAGGCTCAAAAGATAGACGGCGCTGTAAGGCTGATGATCCAAGACAACGGTCGAGGCATACCAGCTGAACGTTTAGCTGAGATTCAAGCGATTCTAGCCAGCCGAGAGCTTATGGATGCTCAGAACCGAGAGCAGCGGACATCCATTGGTATTCGGAATATTCATGAACGCTTCTTGCTCTTTTTTGGTGACCGCTACAGTATCCAACTGAAATCTCAAACGGATCAGGGAGTAACCTATATTATAGAAATTAAGGATGAATAGAAAAAAGATGTACAGAGTATTACTAGTCGATGATGAATACATGATCACAGAAGGCTTGAAAGTGCTGATTCCTTTTGAAAAGTGGAAGATGCAGGTCGTAGCTACGGCAAATGATGCAGAGACGGCCCTCGCCTATATTAAGGATAATCCTGTTGATTTGGTCATCACCGATGTCAATATGCCAGGGATGAATGGCTTGCAGATGATTGAGCAGATGAAGACTTCCCTGCCTAATGCAGCTTTTATCATCCTTTCAGGCTATCAGGAATTTGAATATGTCAAAACCGCTCTCAATTTGCAGGTGGCAGATTATCTGGTAAAGCCAGTCGATAAGGTCGAACTGGCAGCAATCCTAGAAAAATTGGAAAAGGAATTTGACCGTTCTTCCAATAATCAACTAGAGCTGATTTTTAAAGAAGAGACAAGCGAAGATGAGATAGCTACCTATCTCAAATCCTTCGATAATGTCTGGCTGGGAGCAGCTGCTCAAGAAAAAGGACTAGTTTCGGTTCCTTATAGTATTTTAGGACAGACAGGCTATTTGTTTTTGTCTTCGCAAAAGGAAGAAGCGCTTTATCTGGAAGAATTCACAGTTCCTTATAAACAAGAACTGCAGGCTTTCAAGCTCAATCTAGAAAAAAGTCTGTTTTATGGAACGGTTAGCTTGCAAGAAACCAATCCGCTCTTTAGCTACTATGAGCCCATGTATCGCGTGATTATCCAAGGAAATATTGGTCAGATTTTGGACGAATTGGACCTGCTCAAGGATATCGTGCTGCAAAATACGCCTGAAGTTTCAATTACCAAGCAGTTGTTCATTCAGTTTATCATGGATGTTTACCATCTGTTTCAGCATTTGAAACCAGACGATATGACAAGCATTATCAAAAAGATTGAAAGTACGAATACCTTTGAAGACTTGTTGGATTATCTGAAGGCTCAGCTCTCAGATTTGTTCGCCCAGTATCGAATGAATGAGAATGTTGCTAACGTCTTGGAAGTGATTGGTCGTGATTATCAAAAAGATTTATCCCTAAAAGATATTAGCAAGGAACTCTATATCAATCCAGTTTATTTAGGGCAGCTGATCAAGCGTGAAACGAATTCTACTTTTGCAGAGTTGCTAAATAAGCAGCGCATCAAGGCTGCCCAGCAGCTTCTGCTCGCAAAAAATGACAGTATAGAAGATGTTTGTTATGCAGTTGGATATAGCAATGTTGGTTATTTCTATAAAGTATTTCGGAAGTTATGTGGCAAATCTCCTAAGGCCTATCGAAAGCAAGTCGACTGATGAAAATCGCTGAGACGACTGCCTCTCCATTTCTTTTTTATCGAATGCTAAAAAAAGTAGAAAAAAAGATATAGAAGAGTCAGTGTGAGGGCCTGCTATTCGTGATATAATCAAGCAGAAAGAACTTACAATATGGTAAAGGAGTTAGGAGAAGCTTATGGTTGAATTAAATCTGAAAAATATTTATAAGAAGTATCCAAATAGTGAGCACTATTCTGTTGAAGACTTTAATTTAGACATTAAGGACAAGGAATTTATCGTTTTCGTCGGTCCGTCAGGATGCGGGAAATCCACAACGCTGCGTATGATTGCAGGTCTTGAGGATATCACAGAAGGAACAGCGTCGATTGATGGTAAAGTGGTCAATGACGTGGCGCCGAAAGACCGCGATATCGCCATGGTCTTCCAGAACTATGCCCTCTATCCACACATGACAGTCTACGACAACATGGCTTTCGGGCTTAAACTTCGCAAGTACAGCAAGGAAGATATTGACAAGCGGGTGCAAGAAGCAGCTGAAATCCTTGGTTTGAAAGAATTCTTGGATCGCAAGCCAGCGGACTTGTCAGGTGGTCAACGTCAGCGTGTTGCCATGGGTCGTGCTATCGTGCGTGATGCAAAGGTTTTCCTGATGGACGAGCCTTTGTCAAACTTGGATGCGAAGCTGCGGGTGTCCATGCGTGCTGAGATTGCCAAAATCCACCGCCGTATCGGAGCAACAACCATTTACGTTACCCATGACCAGACAGAAGCGATGACGCTTGCAGACCGGATTGTTATCATGTCAGCAACCAAGAATCCTGCTGGCACTGGAACCATTGGTCGAGTGGAACAAATCGGTAGTCCACAAGAAGTTTATAGAAATCCAGTTAACAAGTTTGTGGCAGGCTTCATCGGTAGCCCGGCGATGAACTTTATCACTGTGACACTCGAGGGAAATGAAATCGTTGCTTCTGGATTACGTTTGACAGTGCCAGAAGGAACACTGAAGGTGCTACGTGAGAAGGGCTATGACGGCAAGAAATTAATCTTTGGTATTCGTCCAGAAGACATTAATACAGAACCTGCCTTCTTAGAGACTTTCCCAGATTCTGTGGTTCATGCGACCATCTCTGTATCTGAGCTTTTGGGTGCTGAGTCTCACCTTTACTGCCAAGTTGGCGACAGCGAGTTCATCGCGCGTGTAGATGCTCGTGACCACTTGGAGACAGGTGCTGGAATTGACCTTGGCTTTGACCTGAACAAGGCACATTTCTTTGATTTCGAAACAGAGAAAACAGTTTATTGATCAGTAAAAATGATAAAGAGGCTGGGACAAAAGTCCTAGCCTCTCAATTGTCTTTGGATTGTTGAGCAAGATGCAGTGGTTGAGTGGGCTCTACTAGGCTGATTTCATCAGCTTTTACAGCCCTACTCAACTGTGCGGAGGTGGGACGACCAAATCGAATTCTAACGAATTACCGATTTCTGTCCCACTCTCTTTTTGAATGAACTTTTACTTCTCGCAATCACAAATGTCTTTAATCAGTGGAAAAATTTGAATAGACTGTTGCTTTCTTTTTGCAGAGGGTCTTTATATAATGAGGTATAAAGATAAATCGAGAGGTAAATAAAATATGATTCAATTTCCAAAAGGTTTCGTCTGGGGATCTTCTACATCGGGTCCGCAAACAGAAGGTCGAATTTCAGGAGATGGAAAGGGAGACAATCTTTGGGACTATTGGTTTAGCCAAGAAGCCCATCGTTTCTATAACGAAATTGGCCCTGCCAAGGCATCCACTTTTTATGAAAATTGGGAGCAGGACATCGACCTTTTAGTCGAAACAGGTCACACGGCCTTTCGGACTTCTATCCAATGGTCACGGATTTTTCCAGATGGTCGTGGTCCAGTTAATCAAGTTGGTGTTGACTTCTATCGCAAGGTCTTTGAAAAAATCAAATCCAAGGGCATTCGCTTGATTGTCAATCTGTATCATTTTGACCTACCCTTTGCCTTGCAGGAAGCACAAGAAGGCTGGGAAAGCTTGGATACAGTCCATGCTTATGTAGACTATGCCCGTTTCTGCTTTGAAAGCTATGGTGATTTGGTGGACCAATGGGTGACCTTTAACGAGCCTATTGTACCAGTTGAATTTGGCTATTTCTACGATGGACATTATCCTAATAAAGTGGACGCTCAGGCTGCAGTCAAGGTGGCTTATCATACCCAGCTAGCTAGCTCTTTAGCGGTGAAGGCCTGCCATGAGGTTGGAGCAGACTACAAAATCGGCATTATCCTAAATCTGACACCTGCTTATCCACGTAGTCAGCATTCAGCGGACTTGAAGGCAGCACGTATTGCCGAGCTTTTCCAAGCCAAGTCTTTCTTGGATCCATCTGTTTTGGGATATTATCCAGCAGAGCTGGTCGATCTTTTGCGCGAGCACGATCTTTTGCCGACGACGACTGAGGAGCAGTTGCAGGCTATTCGGGAAAATACGGTCGACTTTTTGGGTGTCAATTATTATCAGCCTCTACGAGTTGCGGCGCCTAAGTATTTGAAACATCCAGAGTCACCGCTTCTGCCAGATCATTTCTATGAGCCTTATGTCATGCTTGGTCGCAAGATTAATCCTCACCGTGGCTGGGAAATCTATGAACAAGGAATCTACGATATTGCTCAGAACATCAAGGAAAACTATGGCAATATTGAGTGGATGCTGACGGAAAATGGTATGGGGGTCGAAGGTGAAGAGAAATTCCGTGAAAATGGCATGATCCAAGATGATTATCGGATTGACTTTGTTAAAGGCCATCTGCGCCAGCTTCATCGTGCCATCCAAGACGGGGCCAACTGTACAGGTTACCTCATGTGGACCTTTATCGATTGTTGGTCTTGGCTCAATAGCTATAAGAACCGCTATGGCTTGATCGAACTCAATCTAGAAACCCAAGAACGAACTATCAAAAAATCAGGACACTGGTTCAAAGAATTAAGCCAAAACAATGGCTTTGAATAAGCTTGTCTACCAATTCAGCCTATATAAGATAGGGCAGTTCTCTAACTAACTTTCTAATTTATTTTTGGAAATCGGTATAGGGAATCCCGCTCGAATAGTAGAATCTAGTCTCAGACTAGGTTCTATTATTTTTTATCTTGTGAGTAGAACTAGCTTCTAAAATGAAACGGGGAGGGGCTTTCTTCGCATGTTACATCAGAAAGAAAGAAGTGGCCAGAAACTTGCTGTATCAAATACCTATTCTGAGATTTCTAGCTTGCTCTATGAGTTTCCTTTGTTTTGAAAAAAGCGTGAAAAAATGCTATAATGACTAAGATGTGCAAACTCTGTTTGCAAAACTGTAATTCGACTTGGCTTGCCAAGGACCGTTAGTAATAAAATCAAGGAATCTTTGATAAAGGAGATTCTAAAATCGATAGGAGTAAAAATGAGTAAAAGCACGATTAAGCTGATTACTTTGGGCGGCGTTCGCGAGAATGGGAAAAATCTCTATGTCGCCGAAGTGGATGATTCCATTTTTGTATTGGATGCTGGGCTCAAGTACCCAGAAAATGAGCAGTTGGGAGTAGATGTAGTCATTCCCAACATGGATTATTTGTTTGAAAATAAAGACCGAATTGCGGGTGTCTTTCTGACTCACGGTCATGCGGATGCCATCGGTGCACTGCCCTATCTTTTGGCAGAAGCTAAGGTACCAGTCTTTGGTTCGGAATTGACGATTGAGCTAGCCAAGCTCTTTGTTAAAAGCAATGACGCTGTGAAGAAATTCAATGATTTTCATGTTATCGATGAAAATACAGAGATTGAATTTGGCGAAACGGTTGTCTCTTTTTTCCGGACGACCCACTCGATTCCAGAGAGCTTGGGAATTGTTGTTAAGACGCGTGAAGGCAATATTGTTTATACAGGAGATTTCAAGTTTGACCAATCTGCCAGCGAGTCTTATGCGACAGATTTCGGTCGTTTGGCTGAGATCGGCCGTGAGGGCGTTTTAGCTTTGCTGAGTGATTCAGCCAACGCTGACAGCACTGTGCAAGTGGCTAGTGAGAGCGAGGTTGGCCGTGAGATTACGGACACGATTTCTGATTGGGATGGGCGTGTCATCGTAGCAGCTGTTGCCAGCAACCTGTCTCGGATCCAACAGGTTTTTGAAGCTGCGGCAGAAACAGGTCGTCGTGTCGTTTTGACAGGCTTTGATATTGAAAATATCGTCCGTACGGCTATCCGCCTCAAGAAATTATCCTTGGCGGATGAACGCCTTTTGATCAAGCCTAAGGAAATGTCTAAGTTTGAGGACCATGAGCTGATTATCTTGGAGACTGGCCGGATGGGTGAGCCCATTAATGGTCTACGCAAGATGTCCATCGGTCGTCACCGTTATGTAGAAATCAAAGACGGAGACTTGGTTTATATCGTTACAACGCCATCTATTGCCAAGGAAGCAGTCGTAGCGCGTGTGGAAAATATGATTTACCAAGCTGGTGGCGTGGTTAAGCTGATTACTCAAAACTTGCGTGTATCTGGCCATGCCAATGCGCGTGACTTGCAGCTCATGCTCAACTTATTGCAACCCAAGTACCTCTTCCCGATTCAGGGAGAATACCGTGGGCTGGATGCCCATGCTAAGGCAGCCATGGAAGTCGGGATTTTACCAGAAAATATCTTGATACCGAAGCGTGGTAGCGTCATGTCCTACGAAAATGGCGACTTTGTGCCAGCTGGAGCAGTGTCAGCAGGCGATGTCATGATTGATGGAAATGCCATCGGTGATGTGGGCAATATCGTCCTGCGTGATCGTAAGGTTCTCTCTGAAGACGGTATCTTTATCGTGGCACTTACAGTCAATCGCAAGGAAAAGAAAATCATTTCCAAAGCCAAGGTTCATACTCGTGGATTTGTCTATGTTAAGAAGAGCCATGATATCTTGCGGGAGAGCACTGACTTGATCAATAAGACAGTGGAAGACTATCTGGCTCAGGATAACTTTGACTGGGGTGAGCTTAAGGGAACCGTCCGTGATAGTTTGGCCAAGTTCCTCTTCGAGCAAACCAAACGCCGGCCGGCTATTCTTCCGGTTGTCATGGAAGTTCGCTAGATTATTCGTGGGAACAGCTTTCCCAGTATTTTGCAGAGAGAAAGTCGAATATCGGCTTTTTCTTATCTTTTGGCGGTCGCAGAACAGGATTTGATTTCAGAGAGTGGCTAGCGGTGACGCCTAGCTAAGAACAGTAGTTTTTACAAGAGGAGAAAAAAGATGGCAGTGATGCAGATAGAATATTATTCAGAAGCCTTGGAGATGGAGTGGGGAGTCAATGTCCTTTATCCAGATGCGTCGCGCGTGGACGAACCAGATGATCCGGATATTCCTGTCTTGTATCTGCTTCATGGTATGAACGGTAATCACAATAGCTGGCTCAAGCGCTCAAATATCGAACGTCTGGTTCGCTCTACTAACTTGATTGTTGTGATGCCAAATACCAACAATGGCTGGTACACCGATACCCAGTATGGCTATCCTTACTATGAAGCTATCGCTGAGGAGCTGCCACGGGTGCTCAAACGCTTTTTCCCCAATATGTCTGATAAGCGGGAGAAAAACTTTATTGCTGGCTTGTCCATGGGTGGCTATGGATCTTTTATGCTGGCGCTTAAGACTAATCGTTTTTCTTATGCAGCTAGTTTGTCTGGGGCACTCAGCTTTCACAATCAGCATCCAGATGATACTGACCTAGCCAAGCCGGCATACTGGCGTGGTATTTTTGGTGATTTGGAGGACTGGACCAGCAGCCCTTATTCGCTGGAAACTTTGGCCAAGCAGTCGGATGGAAAAACCAAGTTTTGGGCTTGGTGCGGCGAGGAGGATTTCCTCTATGCGGCCAATAACCATGCCGTGGAAAATTTGAAAAAACTAGGACTGGATATTAGCTACAGCCACAGTCCTGGTAAGCACGAATGGTACTACTGGGAAAAGCAATTGGAGAAGGTTTTAGCTTGGCTGCCGATTGATTTTGTCCTCGAAGAAAGACTGTCTTAAAAAATCATACGATTCAGCAGATTCTGGGTCGAGAATGTGATATAATAATAACGTTTGAATACGAAAGCAGGGGCAAGACACTCCTGCTATTCCCAAATAGGAGATCGAAAATTGACAAAAGATATTCGAGTGCGTTATGCACCAAGTCCAACAGGACTTTTACACATCGGAAATGCGCGTACGGCGCTCTTTAACTACCTTTACGCACGCCATCATGGTGGAACTTTTATCATCCGTATTGAAGATACAGACCGCAAACGCCATGTCGAAGATGGGGAGCGTTCACAGCTTGAAAACCTTCGTTGGTTGGGTATGGACTGGGATGAAAGTCCAGAAACTCATGAAAACTACCGCCAATCAGAGCGTTTGGAATTGTATCAGAAATACATCGACCAACTACTAGCTAAAGGCAAGGCTTACAAATCTTACGTTACAGAAGAAGAATTGGCTGCTGAGCGCGAGCGCCAAGAAGCGGCTGGTGAAACACCTCGCTACATCAACGAATACCTTGGCATGAGCGAAGATGAAAAAGCAGCTTACATCGCAGAACGCGAAGCAGCAGGCATCATTCCAACGGTTCGTCTGGCTGTCAATGAAGCTGGTATCTACAAGTGGACGGACATGGTCAAGGGCGACATCGAGTTTGAAGGTGGCAATATTGGTGGTGACTGGGTGATCCAAAAGAAAGATGGTTACCCAACTTACAACTTTGCCGTTGTCATCGATGATCACGACATGCAAATTTCCCATGTTATTCGTGGAGACGACCACATTGCCAACACTCCAAAACAGCTTATGGTTTATGAAGCGCTTGGTTGGGAAGCGCCAGAGTTCGGTCACATGACCCTGATTATCAACTCTGAAACGGGTAAAAAGTTGTCTAAACGCGACACTAACACTCTCCAGTTTATCGAGGATTACCGCAAGAAAGGCTACCTGCCAGAAGCAGTCTTTAACTTTATCGCTCTTCTCGGTTGGAATCCTGGTGGGGAAGACGAAATCTTCTCTCGTGAAGAACTCATCAAACTCTTTGATGAAAATCGCCTCAGCAAATCTCCAGCGGCCTTTGACCAGAAAAAAATGGACTGGATGAGCAATGAGTACATCAAGAATGCGGATTTTGAGACAATCTTTGAAATGGCAAAACCATTCTTGGAGGAAGCAGGACGCTTGACCGACAAGGCTGAAAAAATGGTAGAACTCTACAAACCACAAATGAAGTCAGTAGATGAGATTGTGCCATTGACAGACCTCTTCTTCTCAGACTTCCCAGAGTTGACGGAAGCTGAGAAAGAAGTGATGGCTGGTGAAACTGTTCCTGTGGTGTTGGAAGCTTTCAAAGCAAAACTGGAAGCAATGACAGATGAAGAATTTGTGACAGAAAACATCTTCCCACAAATCAAAGCAGTCCAAAAAGAAACAGGTATCAAGGGCAAGAATCTCTTCATGCCAATTCGTATCGCTGTTTCAGGTGAAATGCACGGTCCAGAATTGCCAGATACCATCTATCTATTAGGCCGTGAAAAATCCATCCAGCATATCGACAATATGTTGAAAAAAATTCAATAAGATAAACCAGCTTTCGAGCTGGTTTTTGCTTTCTAAAAAGCTGTATTTATGTTACAATAATGTTACAAGAATAGAAAAATATTGCGAGGTGCTAAAGATGAAAAAATGGATGATTCTCTTGGCTGGAACTCTGGTGGCATCGTCTGTGTTAGTGGCTTGTGGTCAAAAGAAAGACCAGCCGACTTCACCTTCTAGCAGTTCCAAAGTTAGCTCGACCTCGACCAGCTCAGCCTCTTCCAAAAAGTCTGAGACGAGCAAAAGTTCGACAGAGCTGTCTACTGAAACAACTAGTTCAGACACTTCTATCTCTAGCAGTCAGGAGCCTTCGGAGCCAGCAACTAAGGAGTCTTCTGCTAAGTCAGAAAGCAAGGGAAATAAAGAACCTGCCGCTACCTCTAGTTTAGATATGCAGGCCATTGCTTCTGGGGACTTTTCTAGCATGGCTGGTACTTGGCAGGATGCCAATGGCGTCACTTATACATTTGATGCCAAGGGACTGGTATCAGATGTTGCCAAGTTGGAGCTGGTTTACGCTGGTCTGGATGAAAATGGAATTTATCGCACAAATATTCGTTGGCATAATCTTACAGGTGCTGCCCTGTCTATTATTCCAGCAGGGAAAAAGCTGCCAGCAGGAGAGACTGTTAGCGGGCAGGATCCGACTGACAGCAGTCGAGATCGCTTCATCATTGCCCAAGGTATCTCAGAGCACCCAGACGTTTTTTACCGTGTAAAATGAGAGTGGGGCACGTTAGAATTTGATTTCGTCGTCCCACCTCCGCACAGTTGAGTAGGGCTATAAAAGCTGATGTAATAAGCTTAGTAGAGTCCACTCAACCACTGCGTCTTGCTCGACAATCCAAATACAATTGAGAGGCTAGGACTTTTGTCCCAGACTCTTTTTTGGAGCTGAGCGACCGGTTTCTTCTCTCCAAACTACTTCTTTCATTCGGTAAAACTATTCTAAAAAGGAAGCTCGTCTTGCACCTAGCCCTTATTGGCTTTTTGGGAAAATATGGTATAATAGAGTTAATTTTGGTGGATGGAGTTGAGTTTTGAGAAAAAACTATCGCGTCAAGAGCGAAAAAGATTTCAAGGCGATTTTTAAAGCTGGGCAGAATTTTGCCAATCGAAAGTTTGTCGTTTATAAATTAGAAAAAGAACAGCGCCATTTTCGAGTGGGGATTTCAGTCAGTAAAAAGCTGGGCAATGCAGTTGTCCGTAATAGTATCAAAAGAAAGATTCGTCATGTCTTGATTCAGCATCGGGCAGACTTGACCAAGGATGACTTTGTTGTTATTGCTCGTAAGGGAGTTGAAACTCTAGACTACCATCAAGTGGAACAAAATTTATTGCATGTCTTAAAAGTTGCAAAAATTTATCAGGAAGGATTTGTTTGTGAAAAAGAAGAATAAGATAGGATTTCTTTTAGCGGCTTCGCTGCTTATTTTGACGGCTTGTGGCACCAGCGAAGTGACCGCTAATTCAAGTGATTTTTGGGAGAAATTAGTTTATTTCTTTGCGGAGATGATTCAATTCTTGTCCTTTAATGGAAGTACAGGGATCGGGATTATTCTTTTTACCTTGATTATTCGGACAGTCTTGTTGCCAGTCTTTCAATTTCAGACGACCTCATCCCGAAAGATGCAGGAAGTTCAGCCTCATATCAAGAAGCTTCAGGAAAAATATCCAGGCAAGGATATGGATAGTAAGACCGCTTTAGCAGAGGAAACCAGCAAGCTTTACAAGGAAATGGGTGTCAATCCCTATGCCGCTTTTCTTCCCTTATTTATCCAAATGCCAGTTCTTTTGGCACTTTTCCAAGCTCTGACACGGGTTGAATTTCTGAAAACAGGTCACTTCCTCTGGCTCAATCTAGGAGCAACAGATCCGACCTTTATTCTTCCGTTGTTGGCGGCTCTCTTTACTTTCTTTAGCACTTGGCTATCCAATAAAGCCTTGCCAGAAAAAAATGGTGGAACGGCAGTGATGACCTACCTGATGCCAGTATTGATTTTCTTCTTTGCGGTGTATGCAGCCAGCGGGGTTGCTCTTTACTGGACAGTCTCCAACGCCTATCAAGTTGGTCAGACCTTGCTTTTGAGCAATCCTTTTAAGATCATTGCTGAACGTGAAGCGAAGGCAAAGGCGGAGCGCCAATTGGAAATGAAGAAAAAACGTGCCCTTCAAAAAGCACAGAAAAAGAAAAAGTAAAAAGGAGGACTCTTGCAGATGGTTATTTTTACAGGAGCAAGTGTTGAAGAAGCGATTCAAAATGGACTAAAAACGCTGGATATCCCACGAATGAGAGCACATATTACCGTTGTTTCGCGTGAAAAGAAAGGTTTTCTCGGTTTATTTGGCAAGAAGCCTGCGCAGGTAGATGTGGAGCCGATTGCTGAAACGACTGTGGCCAAAGCCAACCAACAGGCGGTAAAAGGAGTTCCTGAGGAAATCAATGCGCAAAACGAGCCGGTACAAAGTGTTAGTGAAGCAACAGTCGACTTGGGACGAGTGGTGACGGCTATCAAGAAGGCCGAAGGCGAAGGTGAAGCTGTTTCAGAAAAAGTCAAGGCTGAAATTCTTAAAAATGATAAAGATGCCAGTACCATTCTGGAAGAAACAGGTGCAATTGATTTCTTAAAGACCAGTCAAGCGGTTGATGAAGCACAGACTCAGAAAGACTCAGAGGAAGATAGCTCTTTAGCAGAAGTGGCACCTAGTCAGCAAGAGCCAGCTGAGTCATCCTTCTTTGACTTGGGTATCCAAGTTGAGGATGATTGTGATATTGAGGAAGTTGTCGCAAGTGTGACCACATATGTGCAAAAGATTGTGGATGAAATGGATGTTGAAGCGACTCTTTCTAGCAGCCACAATCGCCGGACAATCAATATGCAAATTGATACGAATGAGCCAGGGCGCGTGATTGGTTACCACGGTAAAGTCTTGAAAGCCTTGCAGCTGTTAGCTCAGAATTATCTTTACAATCAATATTCCAAGAGCTTCTACATTTCTATCAACGTGAATGACTATGTGGAGCATCGTGCAGAAGTTTTGCAAAGCTATGCGCAAAAATTGGCTCAGCGTGCTCTAGAAGATCGTCGCAGCCAACATACGGATCCTATGTCCAATAGTGAGCGTAAAATCATCCACCGGATCATCTCAAGAATTGATGGTGTGACTAGCTATTCAGAAGGCGATGAGCCTAACCGCTACGTTGTTGTAGATATTGATTCGGAATAAATCTTAACCAGCTGCTCAGCTGGTTTTTAGATACAGAAAGGAGAAAATTCTATGTCACTTTTTCCAGCTATTGAGTCGTTTTTGACTGTTCAAGGAAGTAAATACATTTCACCAGACAAGGCAGGGGAACTGCGAGAGACAATGTTGGATTTGAAAGCTAGAGGTCAGGCCGCTCGGCAGGAGTTTGCGAACTTGGTCCGAGACTTTCAGGCTCTCTATCCTAAGCTGAGTCTGGAGCGGACCAGCAATTGGATGAATCAGGCTCAGATTTTACGCCCACATTTTTGGAATTATCTAAGAGGCTATGGGGAAATCACAGAGCCCATGTTCGCTCTGCGCTTGTATGGAACTGCAGAAGATTTCGGAGTGTCGCTGGAGGTGAGCTTCATGGAGCGCAAGAAAGATGAGCACAGCCTCAGCAAGCAAAATCGGGTGCTGAATCTGCCCATTCAACCGCCAGCTTATTATTTTGCCCAGAAAGATGGTGTGAGTCAACGCTTCGAGGCTACTGAGGCAAATAGGCAGCATCTAAGCCAGCAGGTGGCTACAGGATTAGTCCGCAAGGTTTTGATCAAATATGATGTCAATCTTTCCGAGGCTAGAAGCCAGCAGGAAGTTCTGTCGGAGCTTGAGCAGGCTATGACTGCCTTGATTCCCTTCTATGAAGCGACACGATTTGAATGATTTCGTTTCCAAAAAGAAACAATTCGTCCAATACTATTGACAAACAGGAGAGAATCCGATAGAATAGTAAGGTATGTTTAGTAACTGATCACTTTATAGCCGGCTAAACGAATACAAAATCTATGAGGAGGTATTCATCGTGAAACGTACTTATCAACCAAGTAAACTTCGTCGTGCGCGCAAACACGGATTCCGTAACCGTATGTCAACTAAAAACGGTCGTCGCGTATTGGCAGCTCGTCGTCGTAAAGGACGCAAAGTTTTGGCTGCATAATCCAAACGATTACCATAAAGAAACCAGTGGAGACTCGAGACCGCTGGTTTTTCTATTGCTCTTGTAAAACGAGCTTGTATGGTTTAAATATGGCTAGTAGTGCTATGAAGAAATGAGACTCAGAGAGTCCGTGCCGGATAGGAACTTTACATGAAATGGAAGGTAAACGGGCTAGTCTAGGTGGTTTCTAGGTGTATCTTATCTAGTTTGAATAAAAGAAAAGAGAGTGGGACAGAAATCGGTAATTGGTTAGAATTCGATTTCGTCGTCCCACCTCCGCACAGTTGAGTAGGGCTATAAAAGCTGATGCAATCAGCGTAATAGAGCCCACTCAACCGCTGCGTCTTGCTCGACAATCCAAAGACAATTGAGAGGCTAGGACTTTTGTCCCAGCCTCTTTTTGATAATTATATTGGCATGTAAGTATGCTCTCTATCAAGCGGCTAAGAGCAGAGGATAGAGATAGCAGAGCAGCGTGAAACTAATAAGGGCGTAGAAGATACCGATTCGGATCGCTTGGATGGGCTTGTAGAAACGAATCAGGGTCAGAATACACCAGACCAGTAGAACGAGGATAAACCAAGCGGAGATCAGGCGCAATGGCGTTGGACCATAAAGATAGATATAGATGCCAAAGAGTTTCCAGCCGGCAAGCAAGGCCAGTAAAAATGCGAAAATAAAGAGGACAGTGCTGGCTAATCGAGTGCCTTTCTGATCCCAGAGAGGTTTTTGGGCCAGCAAATAAAAGGCGGCTAGGACAGCGAAATTTAGAAGTGATACTCGAACAAGTTGCCAGAAGCCAGCAATAGCTACGGTTGAGGCATTTTGTGGAGAAATAGTTTGGAGGCTAGTACCAGCACTAAGGAGTTTGCTTAATTCTCCTAAACCAACGAGGAAAAAGAGAGCGTAGGTCAGGCAGAGACTACCGATGATGATATAGGCTGTAAAAGCAGGGAACATCCGCAGTGGCTGAATTTTATTTTGGAAGCTTTGGTAGGTAACTTTGATATTTTTGGGATTCAATAAGCCACCAACAATCAGACTGTAGAGATAAAGGCCGATAGGTAGGGCCAAAAAGATGCGAAAAGCGATAGCGTCTGTATCAAGATTTGAAAAGATCAAGTCAAAGAAAAGATGCAAGGCATCAGCTGTATCACTAAAGAAAAGAGCGAATCGATCAGAGACTTGGCTAAGTTGTGACCAAACGAAGAAGACAAGCATACCAGCAATAAGAAGGCTACTTGCTATCATCGTACTTTGGACTGCTTTTTTAGAAGAATCGCTGTCTTCAGTAGTTGTATCTGAAATCTTGTCTCTCAGAGCAAAGACCTGAAGACCAGCGAAAAAGTTTCTAAAAGGTAGAATGACAAAGGCCTGAATGCTATCGTACCAAACCATGATCCCCAAGCGACCTTGATTGAGCCAACCCGTCCGTGACAGGATATAAAAAGAAAAGGAGATGTGGAGAGTCAAAGCTTGAAAAATCTCTAATTGCGGGTGAAAGCCCCAGATACTGAGTGCCAGTGCCTGAGTCAGGCTGAGAATCAGGAAAAGATTGGACTCGAGCCCGGCAGAGGCATCCTTTTCGATTTGAGGCAAGCTTGTCGGCGTTTTTCTTACTAACCACTCGGTCAGGCTAATTAGACCAATCGCAATAGGAAAAAAGTAAATGGTCTTGTTGCCGTCGATGGCAACTGTATAAAAGTAGGCCAAAAAATAGAGAATGAGAGAGCTGATTCTAAAATTCTTCTGTTCCTTTATGTTTAAAGCTGTGAAGATGTTTTTTCGTTCTTGGTCTTTTTCAAAGGGAAGATAGGGTTGCCCCGTCATCTGTTCTTGTGATGGTGTCTCCATGTTTATTCCTCCTCGGTTTCATCTGTGATATATTCAAGAATATCGCCGGGCTGGCAGTCCAATTCCCGACAAAGGGCATTAAGTGTTGAAAAGCGTATTGCCTTGGCTCGGTTATTTTTCAAGATGGACAAGTTGGCAGGGGTGAGGTCAATCAATTCTGCTAAGCGTCCAGCACTAATCCGTTTTTGAGCCATGACAAGGTCTAAATTTATCTGAATCATAGTCCCTCCTAAATCGTGTAGTCTACTTCTTCTTGCAGCTCAATTGCCTTGCCAAAAGCATTGCGGATGACCCGAATAATCAAGGTTAAAATGCAGCAAGAAACGGCTACGAGGAGCATGGGCATATAGACTGTCAAGCCCATAAAGAAAGAAATGAGGGCGACCATTCCAACTTCCCAGCCCAGATAGCGCATATACTGTACATTCTGTCTGATAAAGACCTGATTTTTCCCGATGCGGCTGAGGAGCCGATAGAGATGAACGATACAGGTCAGAGCCAGGCAGCCCAAGACATAGCCTAGGAGCAACAATATCCAATAGCGGCTTTCTCCCTGAAAGAAAGGGGAGGGAAATTCAATGACTAGGCTGACTACCCAAGGTCCGATGGCTATCAGGACAATGGAAGCAATAAATAAAATGCTGAGGCTGATTTTTGTAAGCACAATGCTTATATCTTCAGCTGTTTTTTGTCTTGTCTTTGACATGGATTCCTCCAAATAATTTCTATTTTTATTTACTATATCACAAAATATATCGATAATCAATAACAAAATATCGAAAAATAATAAAAAATTATCAAAAAACAGTAAAACTGTTTTTGATAGGCGCTGAAAAAATAACAAATACCCGCTGAAGTAGGCGGAGAGAAAGTAAAGCACTTGCCCCTTTATCTGACTTTTTTGGTATAATGAAAGGCAGGAAATACAAGGAAGTAAAGCATGAAAATTTTTGATACACACACGCATTTAAATGTGGAAGAATTTGCTGGTCAAGAGGCAGAAGAGCTTCGGTTGGCTGCAGAAATGGGCGTTAGCAATATGAATGTCGTCGGTTTTGACCGGCCGACCATCGAGCGCGCCTTGGAGTTGGCCGACAGTTATGAGCAGATTTATGCTACGATTGGCTGGCATCCGACGGAAGCAGGGACTTATGATGATGCGGTGGAAGCCTATCTGCTGGATAAGCTTGGTCATCTAAAAGTGGTGGCTCTAGGTGAGATTGGGCTGGATTATCACTGGATGACAGCGCCTAAGGAAGTGCAAGAGCGAGTATTTCGTCGACAAATCCAGCTGTCGAAAGAGTTAGATCTGCCCTTTGTCGTCCACACGCGCGACGCTTTAGAAGACACCTATGCGATTATCAAGAGTGAGGGTGTAGGCCCTCGTGGCGGTATCATGCACTCTTATTCGGGTTCTTTGGAAATGGCAGAGCGCTTTATCGAGCTGGGGATGATGATTTCCTTTTCTGGAGTCGTCACCTTTAAAAAAGCGACGGATATTCAGGAGGCTGCGCAGAACCTGCCTTTTGACAAAATCCTCGTCGAGACGGATGCACCTTACCTAGCGCCTGTTCCTATGCGTGGCCGAGAAAACAAAACAGCCTATACCCGCTATGTTGTGGAAAAAATTGCGGAGCTGCGTGGGCTGACGGTCGAAGAAGTAGCGCAAGCGACCTATGAAAATGCAAAGAAGGTGTTTGGGCTTGATTGAAAAGATAAAAATCCCCCAAGTGGTCGTTGTGGAAGGGCGTGATGACACAGCCAATCTCAAGCGCTATTTTGATGTTGAGACCTATGAAACTAGAGGTTCTGCCATTAGCGATGCAGATATCGAGCGGATTCGCCGCCTGCAGGACTTGCATGGAGTCATTGTCTTTACAGACCCTGATTTCAACGGCGAGCGGATTCGCCGTCTGATTATGACGGAAATTCCCGCTGTCCAACATGCCTTTCTAAAGCGTGACGAAGCAGCTCCCAAGTCCAAGACCAAAGGACGCTCGCTAGGTATTGAGCACGCTAGCTTTGAAGACTTAAAAACAGCCCTCGCTGGGGTAACCATCCATTTTGAGTCAAGCAGTGATTTTGATGTGACAAAGAATGACCTCATGCGGCTAGGATTGCTCCTAGGAAGCGACAGCCGTCAGCGTCGGGAGTATCTAGGAGAAGAGCTTCGTATCGGTTATTCTAACGGCAAGCAGCTACTCAAGCGGCTGGAACTGTTTGGCGTGACTTTGGCGGAAGTGGAAGAAGTGATGCTCAAGTATTCGGTCTAACGGAGTAAGAAATGAAAAAAGTAATTATTACGGGCGGCAATAGTGGGATTGGCTATCAGGCTGCGAAACAGTTGGCTGAAAAGGATTGGTCAGTGACTTTGTTTTGTCGGCGAAAAGAAGCTGCTGAGCAAGCCTGTGAAAAAATCCGTCAACAAACAGGAAATCCGCATGTAGATTATATCTTGGTTGATTTATCTGATATGAAAAGTGTCAGGCAAGCGGTAGAACAGTATATCCAAAAAGAAGAGACTTTAGATGTTTTAATTAACAATGCGGCTGATTTTGATTTATCGGTCAAAAAGCCGATTCTTACCAAAGACGGATTGGAAAAACAATTTGCGACCAATGTGGGCGCTCCGTACTTACTTTCTTCTTTATTGAAAGACTTGTTGGAAAAGTCTGAGAATGGTCGAATTATTAATATTTCTTCTCAAGGGCTGATACTCTATCCTTTCATGAAACTTGATTTTGAAAATTTATCTGGTCAAAAACATTACAGTCCTGCCAAGACCTATTATCAAAATAAACTGGCCTTGTTGATGCTGTCGCTTTATATGCAGAAACATTGGAAAGGTATCAAGGTTCAGGCAATCCGTGTGACCAATGTCAAAGTTGATATGCGTCGCTATGATCACCTCAGCGCTTTTATGAAAAATCTGTATAAAATTAAGTCGAGATTTTCGATTAGTCCTGAAGAAATGGCAAAAGTCTATACAGCCTTATCTATAGAGGATGGCTATGAGGGATTTTTGTATGACGAGAAATGTAAAGAAGTTAAGGCTAATGCATTTGCTTACGAGGAAGCGGAGCAGAAAAAACTCTACACCTTGCTAGGGCAAATGACCTCCTTAAAAGATAATGAATAAATAATTAGAAAAGAGAAAAGATGCGTATTGCAGATTATAGTGTGACCCGTGCCATTCTGGAGCGACACGGTTTCACCTTTAAAAAATCCTTCGGTCAGAATTTCCTGACGGATACCAACATCCTCCAGAAGATTGTGGATACAGCTGAGATTGACAAAAATGTCAATGTTATCGAGATTGGTCCTGGTATTGGGGCTTTAACGGAGTTTTTGGCAGAAAGTGCTGCAGAAGTTATGGCCTTTGAGATTGATGATCGACTGGTGCCGATTTTGGCGGATACTCTGCGCGATTTTGACAATGTGACTGTGGTCAATCAGGATATTCTCAAGGTTGATCTGGCTCAGTACATAGCAGAGTTTAAGAATCCTGACCTGCCTATCAAAGTGGTGGCAAACTTGCCCTACTACATTACGACGCCGATTCTCATACATTTGATTGAGAGCGGGATTCCTTTTAGTGAGTTTGTCGTGATGATGCAGAGGGAAGTGGCGGATCGAATTTCAGCTCAGCCGAATACCAAGGCTTACGGCAGTTTGTCGATTGCGGTCCAGTATTACATGACGGCCAAGGTTGCCTTTATCGTGCCGCGGACAGTCTTTGTGCCAGCGCCAAATGTGGATTCGGCCATTCTCAAGATGGTACGCAGAGACCAGCCAGCAGTTGAAGTCCAAGACGAGAAATTCTTTTTCAAGGTTTCCAAGGCTAGCTTTGTCCACCGTCGCAAGACGCTCTGGAACAATCTGACCAGTCATTTTGGGAAGTCAGAGGAGACCAAGGCTAAGCTAACAGCTGCTTTAGAGCAAGCTGAATTGTCTCCAAGTGTCAGGGGAGAAGCCTTGACTTTGGCAGATTTTGCCCGTCTGGCGGATGCCTTGAAGGAACAAGGATTATAAGATTTGAAAACCAGCCCTTTTTGAAAAAGGCTGGTTTTTCTGAAAGAAATCGCAAGACGGTTTCATGATTTTTCAAAAGAAAAACTCTTGTCAACTTGGACAAGAGTTCCTGTTCGATGCGGAGGAAGGGATTTGAACCCTCACACCCGTACGGGCACATGCGCCTGAAGCATGCGTGTCTGCCGTTCCACCACCTCCGCTTGCTTTTTATTATAACATATTTTTTAAAAATGGCAAGAGAAAATGGCAAGTTTTGGCTGGGGCAGGCACAGGTAAATAGTGGTATATAGAGGCTTTTGAAAGCTAATTGTAGAAATTAAAAGTGGCTATCAAAGTCTAAGCAGTGATTGTTTGCAAGTGTATGTTCATTTATTCGATAGCTTGCGGATAGAGGGATTCTTGCTCTTTTGAAGTATCTTTCAGGATAAAGATGGCCCATAACAGCGCCAAGATGAAGAGAACTAAGCCCGGAATACCTCCTTCGGGGCCAAATTGACCGCCAGTAATGAAGGTACGGTTAGAAGTTGTGAAGTACATCAAGGAAGATTCGCTGTCATATCCACTGACGTGGAAGCCATACACATTTCCCATAATGAAATTCCAAGCAAAGCGGAAGCCACAAGGTCCCCAGATATTTCCACGCTTCATGGCATAGACAGCGGTGAATAGTCCGAAAATAAACAGGTGAAGTGTCGAAAGCCAAGATGCCCCGTTATTGTCCAAATGGAAATAAGAGAACATGGTTGAAGCAATCAGAATCGCTAAATAGGCATTTTTGTGGTAGGAGATGATTGGTACCAACCATCCGCGGATATAAATTTCTTCCGCAGCTGTTTGCAAAATATAGCCGATGAGAACTAACATCCAGGAAACAAGGAAAGGCAGACTAAATTGAATACGGTCAAATTTGGCATCTCCTGTGATAAAGAAGACTACTAGAACGGTCGTAATCATGATGGCACCAACCAAGACACCTTTTGTAAATTCTGATAGTCCATTTCCCTTGGAGAATCCCATGGTCCGTATCGGCCGCTTTTCAATGAACCTGACCCAAAGGGAAGAAGGCAATGATAGTGTAAAGGAAAGACAAAAGGTCTAAAATATTCCACCAGTCTGGGATCCAACTTTGTTTGTCTAAAAAGAAATCAGTTGAGGCCTTCCTAATCGGAGACATGTACTGGGTGATGTAGTAGAGGATAAAGGGAGATAGAAACCAAGGGGTTAAAAATTTCCCCTTTTTTACGTTGGAAATGAGCGGATTGCTCTTTGATAGAAATGAAAGGCTCATAAATAACCTCCATACCTAGCATGGAGCATCCAAGTAGTCAGAACTTCCTTCTAGGATAAGAGGAACTTCCGCATCATAGGATGTTCCAGTAAAAAAGCAGATGGACAAGAAACCAGTAAATGCTCACCTTCCTTTCTAATCGGTCTTGCCCCTCTTCAAAATAAAGTAGTAAGCATTTGGTACTTATCATATATATTATAATACTTTTAGAAAGCGCTTGTAATATCATATTTTTATTTTACAAAAAATCTTATGAGGAATAATTTTCCGCCTTTACTATCAAACTGGCAAGCTAAATTCATCATTTTTTGATATAATAATTGTATTAACTTTAAAGGAGCAGTCTTGCAAGGAATAATTATCAAAGCCTTGGCTGGCTTTTATTATGTAGAGTCAGATGGGCAGGTGTATCAGACGAGAGCGCGTGGAAATTTCCGTAAAAAAGGTCAGACGCCTTATGTTGGCGACCATGTCGAATTTTCAGCGGACAAGGATTCTGAAGGCTACATTTTAAAAATAGCCGAGCGTAAAAATAGTTTGGTGCGGCCACCTATTGTCAACATTGATCAGGCAGTTGTCATCATGAGTGCCAAGGAGCCGGACTTCAATGCTAATCTCTTGGATCGTTTTTTGGTGCTTTTAGAGCATAAGCGGATCCATCCTATTATCTACATCAGCAAGTTAGACCTGCTTGAAGATGAGCAGAGCTTGGATGTCTATGTACAGGCCTATCAGGCCATCGGCTATGAAGTCGTTAAAACCACTGAGGAGTTACTGCCACTTCTGACAGGGAAAATCACTGTTTTTATGGGTCAGACTGGTGTTGGGAAATCCACCCTGCTCAATAAAATTGCACCAAACTTGCAATTAGAAACAGGAGAAATTTCTGAAAGTCTGGGTCGTGGTCGCCATACGACACGGGCGGTCAGCTTTTATAACCTGAATGGCGGAAAAATTGCGGACACTCCGGGCTTTTCTTCTCTGGATTATGAGGTGGACAAGGCAGAAGACCTGAACGCCGCCTTTCCAGAAATTGCCGAAATCAGTCGGGACTGCAAATTCCGCACTTGTACCCATACGCACGAGCCGGCTTGTGCTGTCAAACCAGCCGTAGAAGCCGAGCTAATTGCTGCTTTTCGTTTTGAAAATTACCTGCAATTTCTCAGTGAAATCGAGAACCGTCGTGAAACCTATAAAAAGACAGCTAAAAAACTTCCTAAATAGAGAAAGGAACTATCATGAAAACATTTAAAATCGCTCCCTCTGTTCTGAGTGCGGACTATGCTAATTTTGAGACCGAGTTGAAAAAGCTAGAAGCTAGCGGGGCAGAGTATGCCCATTTGGATGTCATGGATGGCCATTTTGTCCCTAATATTAGCTTTGGTGCTGGTGTCGTAGCCAGTATGCGTCCCCACAGCAAGATGGTTTTTGATTGTCATCTCATGGTGTCCAATCCTGAGCATCATATTGAGGAATTTGCTCGGGCAGGTGCAGATATTATCAGCATCCATGTGGAAGCAACGCCGCATATTCATGGAGCTTTGCAGAAGATTCGTGCAGCAGGTGTCAAGCCTAGTGTTGTTATCAATCCTGGAACACCGGTTGAAGCGATAAAAAATGTCTTGAATTTAGTGGATCAGGTCTTAGTGATGACAGTCAATCCAGGTTTTGGCGGTCAGGCTTTTCTGCCCGAAACCATGGGTAAGATTCGTGAACTGGTCGCTCTGCGAGAGACCAATCAGCTGAACTTTGATATTGAAGTGGACGGTGGGATTGACGATAAGACGATTCAGATGGCTAGAGAAGCTGGCGCCAATATTTTTGTGGCCGGTAGCTATGTCTTCAAAGGTGATGTCAGCCATCAAGTTCAGACTTTGAGGGATGCGTTAGATGCCTAGAATTGCTCTGTTTGCTGGCGGTGATTTGATTGCGGTCAATCGGGATTTTGATCTTTTTGTCGGAGTTGATCGTGGTGCCTTTTATTTGCTAAAGCAGGGCTTGCCTCTGGACTTAGCGGTTGGCGATTTTGATTCTGTTTCCGATGAAGAATTGCTGCGCATAAAAGCTGGCGCCAAGGAAGTCATTCAGGCTCAGCCTGAAAAGGATGATACGGACTTAGAATTGGCTGTTCTGGCTTGCTTTGAGCGCTATCCAAATGCTTATCTGACGATTTTCGGCGCCTTTGGCGGTCGTCTAGATCATGCTCTGGCCAATGTTTTTTTGCCCAGCAATGATAAAATCGCTCCCTATATGGAGCAGCTGATCTTAGTAGATGCCCAGAATTGCATTCGCTATGTGCCCTCTGGCCGTCATGAAATCAAGCCAGTGGAAGGCATGGACTATCTGGCCTTTCTGCCGACAGAGGATGTTCCGTTGACGATTGAAGGAGCTAAATATCCTTTAAATGAAACGAATTTTTTCTTTAAAAAAGTCTATGCTTCTAACGAATTTATAGATAGACCTGTATTTTTATCCTTTGACAGGGGTTATACGGTTGTTATTTACAGTAAAGATAGGAGTTGATATGGAGTATATCATTATCATCCTGCTTATCATCAATCTGGTCTTTCTCTATTTCTTCTGGCAGAGACAGGGACAGCAGGAGCAGGCGATCAGAGTCTTGCTAGAAGAACAGGAGGATCACTTGTCCGACCAGCTGGATTACCGCTTTGAGCAAGAAAGACAGCAGGAGGCTCTTCGGCAAAAAGAGCTGGAACTTGTTCTGGGCGATCGGTTAGCCGAAGTTCGAACAGATTTGCACCTCCATTTGACGGATTTGCGTACCGAAATGGCGGATAGTTTCAGTAAAAATCGAGACAAGACCGATGAGCGGATGCGTCAGATTCAGGAGTCCAATGATCTGCGACTGGAGCAGATGCGTCAGACCGTTGAGGAAAAATTGGAGAAGACTTTGCAGAGTCGCCTGCAAACCTCCTTTGAAACGGTGTCCAAGCAGCTAGAATCTGTTAATCGTGGTTTAGGAGAGATGCAGACAGTGGCTCGGGATGTCGGCAGTCTCAATAAGGTTCTTTCCAATACCAAGACCCGCGGCATTATGGGCGAGCTTCAGCTGGGACAAATTATCGAAGACATCATGACCCCCAGCCAGTATGAGCGGGAATTTGCCACAGTGGCAGGTTCTAGTGAGCGCGTGGAGTATGCTATCAAATTGCCGGGACAGACGGAGCAGGACTATGTCTACCTGCCCATCGATTCCAAGTTTCCTCTGGCGGATTACTACCGCTTGGAAGAGGCTTACGAGTCTGGTAATAAGGAAGAAATTGAACTTTACCGTAAGTCGCTATTGGCTAGCGTCAAGCGCTTTGCCAAGGATATTAAGAGTAAATATCTGGCTCCGCCAGCTACGACGAATTTTGGGATTATGTTTTTGCCAACGGAGGGACTCTATTCCGAAGTGGTTCGCAATCCAGAGTTTTTCGACGGTTTGCGGCGAGATGAGCAGATTGTCGTAGCTGGACCGTCTACCTTGTCAGCCCTGCTCAACTCTCTCTCAGTTGGCTTTAAAACCCTAAACATCCAGCGTAGCGCAGATGACATCAGCAAGGTTCTGGGCAGTGTCAAGCTGGAATTCAATAAGTTTGGCGGTATTCTAGCCAAGGCTCAGAAACATCTGAAGAACGCTTCTGGCAGCATTGATGAGCTACTGACTCGACGAACCAATGCCATTGAAAGAACGCTGCGGCATATTGAATTGTCTGACCAAGACCTTCATTTACACTTGCTCGATATTCCAGATGAAAGGGAAGACTATGAAAATTAATCAAATGAAAAAAGATGAGATGTTTGAAGGCTTTTATCTGATTAAGTCAGCCGAAGTCCGACAGACTAGAGCTGGGAAGAATTACCTCGCCTTCACTTTCCAAGATGACACTGGAGTGATTGAAGGGAAATTATGGGATGCCCAGCCCCATAATGTGGCGGAATTTACAGCGGGGAAAGTCGTTCACATGCAAGGACGCCGCGAGGTCTACAATAACACCCCTCAGGTTAATCAGTTGACCCTGCGCCTGCCAAAGGCCGGCGAGCCCAACAATCCTGCTGATTTTAAAGAAAAACCACCCGTTGACCAAAAAGAACTGCGGGAATATTTGGCACAAATGATTTTCAAGATTGAAAATCAAGTCTGGCAAAGGGTTGTACGCTCTCTTTACAGTAAATATGATAAGGAATTCTATTCCTACCCAGCAGCGAAAACCAATCATCATGCTTTTGAATCGGGGCTTGCTTTTCATACAGCTACCATGGTCAAACTAGCAGATGCGATTGGTGACATCTATCCTCAGCTCAATAAGAGTCTTCTTTTTGCGGGAATCATGCTGCACGACTTGGCCAAAGTCATTGAGCTGAGTGGCCCAGAAAATACGGAATATACCGTGCGAGGCAATTTGATTGGGCATATTGCACTGATTGATGAGGAACTGACCAAAACACTGGCTGAGCTGAAAATCGATGATACGAAAGAAGATGTCATCGTTTTGCGCCACGTTCTTCTTAGTCACCACGGTCTCCTCGAATACGGCAGTCCCGTTCGTCCAAAGATTATTGAGGCCGAAATCCTACACATGATTGACAATCTGGATGCCGAAATGATGATGATGACCACGGCTCTGTCTCTCGTTGCTCCGGGAGAAATGACCAATAAAATATTCGCATTGGAAAATCGTTCCTTCTATAAACCAAAAATTGATAAGTGAAATACGAAAAATGGGCATTATATTTAGTATAATGTTCGTTTTTTTGATATAGTATGATATAATGAAAAAAATAAAATAAATATTCATGGAAATCACTCCAAACTTTGAAATCGAAAGAATTGAATTACTGCTCTATGCGAGAAGAGCTAGGTTCTCAGATTAGTTTGTGGCTGATTTTGATGGAGTCGAATTGGTGAAAAAATGAAATTAAGAAGAAGTGAGCGCATGGTGGTTATTTCCAATTACTTGATTAACCATCCTTACCAATTAACAAGTTTAAACACATTTGCAGAGAAATATGAGTCTGCCAAGTCTTCTATTTCAGAAGACATCGTGATTATCAAACGTGCCTTTGAAGAAATCGAAATTGGTACGATTGAGACAATTACCGGTGCTGGGGGAGGTGTCGTCTTTACTCCTTCCATTTCAGAAAAGGAGGCCAAGGCTATCGTTCAAGACCTCCGCGATCAGCTGTCTGAGAGTAATCGAATCCTGCCTGGCGGCTATATCTACTTGTCAGATTTACTCAGTACACCATCTATTCTCAATAATATTGGCCGCATTATTGCCAAAGCTTTTAAAGATCAAAAGATTGATGCCGTTATGACAGTGGCGACCAAGGGTGTTCCCTTGGCCAATGCTGTCGCTAATGTCTTGAATGTTCCCTTTGTCATTGTCCGTCGCGATTTGAAAATCACTGAGGGCTCTACGGTCAGTGTCAACTATGTCTCTGGCTCTAGCGGAGATCGAATTGAGAAAATGTTTCTCTCAAAACGTAGCCTAAAGGCTGGAAGTCGAGTGCTGATTGTCGATGACTTTCTAAAGGGAGGTGGAACAGTTAATGGGATGATTAGCCTTCTGTCCGAGTTTGATTCGGAATTAGCAGGAGTAGCGGTCTTTGCGGACAATGCGCAAGCCAATCGCGATCATCTAGAATACAAATCACTGTTAAAGGTGACCAATATCGACGTTAAATCAAATACGATTGATGTTGAAATTGGGAATATATTTGATTAACTTTAGGAAAGAATTATGAGAAATATTTTTGATAAATTAGAGAGAGCTTCTAACCTTGTTCGTTTAGGGATCCTGGCAATAATGCTGCTTATCTTGGTTTCTGGACTTATATTTTTAAAACCAGCTCAGAAGAATACGGGCTCCGCCAAAACAGTTAGTTACAGTAGACGTTCAAGCTCCAGTAAAGCTAGTTCTACTAAGAAAACATCGTCAGAAGATAATACGATTCAGGATGCTGAAGTAGCTGTTAAAAAGTTAGAAGAAGAGCGTACCGATGAAAGTGTGACTCAAGCACAAGCAGCGGTTGACAAGGTAAAAGATGAGGAAGCCAAAGCTAAGTTCCAAGGTCGAATTCAAGCCGTAAAAGATGCAATGAAGACACCTGAGGAATCCACTGAACCTGATTCAGACCAGCAGCAGTCGTTCTCTCCTACGCCTGTTGCGCCAGTTTATCGAACACCTGCCATCTCCATCGAACCACGAATACAGCCACAAGAAAGTTCGACTCCTGCACCATCCTCTAGTCCAGAAGTTACCCCAAGTCCATCTTCGGAGATACCAAGCCCGTCTTCAGATACTTCGGGCGCCTCTTCAAATACGGTGGTTCCTTCCCAGACTTCAAGTGAAAAATAGAATTGAATACATATTTTGATTAGTATTTAAGTGTTTATCAACAATCTGTTGTAGCATATTTTCAGATCTTTAAGATGATAATAATCAAGCAAAAGGTTGATTAAGAAGTGAAGATAAGTCAAAAATTAAGAAAACCTATTGACGAGGATATGCTTCTGTGTTACAATGATAAACGGTACTTTTTACTTTTGGTCTCTCAAAAGTGTACAGAGACGTGCTGACAAATGTTGCAAAAGTACACACAGATGGTAGCTGTCACCAAGTGTATCATCACCAAAATTAAAAAAATACAGGAGAATGTAGATGCCTACAATTAACCAATTGGTTCGCAAACCGCGTAAATCAAAAGTAGAAAAATCTAAATCACCAGCTTTGAACGTTGGTTACAACAGCCACAAAAAAGTTCAAACAAACGTATCTTCACCACAAAAACGTGGTGTTGCAACTCGTGTCGGAACTATGACACCTAAGAAGCCTAACTCAGCCCTTCGTAAATTTGCCCGTGTACGTTTGAGCAACTTGATCGAAGTTACAGCTTACATCCCAGGTATCGGACACAACTTGCAAGAGCACAGCGTGGTGCTTCTTCGTGGTGGACGTGTAAAAGACCTTCCAGGGGTACGTTACCATATCGTTCGTGGTGCACTTGATACAGCAGGTGTTACTGACCGTAAGCAAGGCCGTTCTAAATACGGTACTAAGCGTCCAAAAGCATAAAGAAAGGGGATAAAGATAAATGAGTCGTAAAAACCGTGCGCCTAAGCGCGAAGTATTGCCAGATCCGCTTTACAATTCACAATTAGTTACTCGTCTTATCAACCGCGTTATGCTTGATGGTAAGCGTGGTACAGCAGCTTCTATCGTTTACGGAGCTTTTGAGCAAATCAAAGAAGCTACCGGAAATGATGCACTTGAAGTATTTGAAACAGCGATGGAAAACATCATGCCTGTTCTTGAAGTACGTGCACGCCGTGTCGGTGGTTCAAACTACCAAGTACCGGTTGAAGTTCGTCCAGAACGTCGTACTACACTTGGACTTCGTTGGTTGGTAACAATTTCACGTGGTCGTGGTGAACACACTATGCAAGATCGTCTTGCAAAAGAAATCATGGATGCTGCTAACAACACTGGTGCAGCAGTTAAGAAACGCGAAGATACTCACCGTATGGCTGAAGCTAACCGTGCCTTCGCACACTTCCGTTGGTAAGAATAAGATACTACGAGCTTTTAGCCCGAGTATCATTCAACTTACCATTTCGTAAGTTGAAACCAACAAAAAACAAGATAAACATTGAGAACGGGTAGGTCCTGCCTATCCGTTTTTTCTAAATAATGTTATAATAGATTGTAAAATAAAAAAATAGGAGAAACTAACCTCATGGCACGCGAATTTTCACTTGAAAAAACTCGTAATATCGGTATCATGGCTCACGTCGATGCTGGTAAGACAACTACAACTGAGCGTATCCTTTACTATACTGGTAAAATCCACAAAATCGGTGAAACTCACGAAGGTGCGTCACAAATGGACTGGATGGAGCAAGAGCAAGAACGTGGTATCACTATCACATCTGCTGCGACAACAGCTCAATGGAACAACCACCGCGTAAACATCATCGACACACCAGGACACGTGGACTTCACAATCGAAGTACAACGCTCTCTTCGTGTATTGGATGGTGCGGTTACCGTTCTTGACTCACAATCAGGTGTTGAGCCTCAAACTGAAACAGTTTGGCGCCAAGCAACTGAGTACGGAGTTCCACGTATCGTATTTGCCAACAAAATGGACAAAATCGGTGCTGACTTCCTTTACTCAGTAAGCACACTTCACGACCGTCTTCAAGCAAATGCTCATCCAATTCAATTGCCAATCGGTGCTGAAGATGACTTCCGTGGTATCATTGACTTGATCAAGATGAAAGCTGAAATCTATACTAACGACCTTGGTACAGATATCCTTGAAGAAGATATTCCAGCTGAATACCTTGAACAAGCACAAGAATATCGTGAAAAATTGGTGGAAGCTGTTGCTGAAACTGATGAAGAATTGATGATGAAATACCTTGAAGGTGAAGAAATCACTAACGAAGAATTGAAAGCTGGTATCCGTAAGGCAACTATCAACGTTGAATTCTTCCCAGTATTGTGTGGTTCTGCCTTCAAGAACAAAGGTGTTCAATTGATGCTTGATGCGGTTATTGACTACCTTCCAAGCCCACTAGACATCCCAGCGATCAAAGGTATCAACCCAGATACAGACGAAGAAGAAACTCGTCCAGCATCTGACGAAGAGCCATTTGCAGCTCTTGCCTTCAAGATCATGACTGACCCATTCGTAGGTCGTTTGACATTCTTCCGTGTTTACTCAGGTGTACTTCAATCTGGTTCTTACGTAATGAACACTTCTAAAGGTAAACGTGAACGTATCGGACGTCTTGTGCAATTGCATGCTAATAGTCGTCAAGAAATTGAAACCGTTTATGCTGGGGATATTGCAGCTGCTATTGGTTTGAAAGATACGACAACTGGTGACTCATTGACAGATGAAAAAGCTAAAATCATCCTTGAGTCAATCAACGTTCCAGAACCAGTTATCCAATTGATGGTTGAGCCAAAATCTAAAGCAGACCAAGATAAGATGGGTATTGCCCTTCAAAAATTGGCTGAAGAAGATCCAACATTCCGCGTTGAAACAAACGTTGAAACTGGTGAAACAGTTATCTCTGGTATGGGTGAGCTTCACCTTGATGTCCTTGTTGACCGTATGCGTCGTGAGTTCAAAGTTGAAGCAAACGTAGGTGCTCCTCAAGTATCTTACCGTGAAACATTCCGCGCTTCTACTCAAGCACGTGGATTCTTCAAACGCCAGTCTGGTGGTAAAGGTCAATTCGGTGATGTATGGATTGAATTTACTCCAAACGAAGAAGGAAAAGGTTTCGAGTTTGAAAATGCTATCGTCGGTGGTGTGGTTCCTCGTGAATTCATCCCAGCGGTTGAAAAAGGTTTGATTGAGTCAATGGCAAATGGTGTCCTTGCTGGCTACCCAATCGTTGACGTGAAAGCTAAACTTTACGATGGTTCATACCACGATGTCGACTCATCTGAAACAGCCTTCAAGGTTGCGGCTTCACTTGCTTTGAAAGAAGCTGCTAAGACTGCACAACCAGCTATCCTTGAGCCAATGATGCTTGTAACCATCACTGTTCCTGAAGAAAACCTTGGTGATGTTATGGGTCACGTAACAGCTCGTCGTGGACGTGTTGACGGTATGGAAGCACATGGTAACAGCCAAATCGTTCGTGCTTATGTTCCACTTGCTGAAATGTTTGGTTATGCGACTGTCCTTCGTTCTGCAACACAAGGACGTGGTACCTTCATGATGGTATTTGACCACTACGAAGATGTACCTAAGTCAGTACAAGAAGAAATCATTAAGAAACACCGTGGTGAATAATTCACTACATGACGCTCGCTTCTAGCGAGCGTTTTTTCTTTTTGGAATTGAAATATGAAATTTATGAAAAATATCGAAAATACATGAAAGAAAATTTGTTACTTGTTAATAATAATGAAATCAGTTGCAATTTTGCTCAATAAGGTATATAATAGATATGTTGAAAGGTGATTTGTAGTGATTCAAGTTACTCTTTTCACATAAAATTTTTTTTGATTTTCATAAGGAGGAAATCACTAATGGTAGTTAAAGTTGGTATTAACGGTTTCGGTCGTATCGGTCGTCTTGCTTTCCGTCGTATCCAAAACGTAGAAGGTGTTGAAGTTACTCGCATCAACGACCTTACAGATCCAGTTATGCTTGCACACTTGTTGAAATACGACACAACTCAAGGTCGTTTCGATGGTACTGTTGAAGTTAAAGAAGGTGGATTCGAAGTTAACGGTAAATTCGTTAAAGTTTCTGCTGAACGTGACCCAGAACAAATTGATTGGGCTACTGACGGTGTAGAAATCGTTCTTGAAGCAACTGGTTTCTTTGCTAAGAAAGATGCTGCTGAAAAACACCTTAAAGGTGGAGCTAAGAAAGTTGTTATCACTGCTCCTGGTGGAAACGATGTTAAAACAATCGTATTTAACACTAACCACGACGTTCTTGATGGTACTGAAACAGTTATCTCAGGTGCTTCATGTACTACAAACTGTTTGGCTCCAATGGCTAAAGCACTTCAAGACAACTTCGGTGTTGTTGAAGGATTGATGACTACTATCCACGCTTACACTGGTGACCAAATGATCCTTGACGGACCACACCGTGGTGGTGACCTTCGTCGTGCTCGCGCTGGTGCTGCTAACATCGTTCCTAACTCAACTGGTGCTGCTAAGGCTATCGGTCTTGTAATCCCAGAATTGAATGGTAAACTTGATGGTTCTGCACAACGCGTTCCAACTCCAACTGGATCAGTTACTGAGTTGGTAGCAGTTCTTGAAAAGAACGTTACTGTTGATGAAGTAAATGCAGCTATGAAAGCAGCAGCTAACGAATCATACGGTTACACAGAAGATCCAATCGTATCTTCAGATATCGTAGGTATGTCTTACGGTTCATTGTTCGACGCAACTCAAACTAAAGTTCTTGATGTTGACGGTAAACAATTGGTTAAAGTTGTATCATGGTACGACAACGAAATGTCTTACACTGCACAACTTGTACGTACTCTTGAATACTTTGCAAAAATCGCTAAATAATTCAATTGTATGAAGAAGAGATCCGAATGGATCTCTTTTTTTGTTTTGTGGAACAGCTTGAAGGAATGGCTATTGGAAATCAACTCGTTCATCTAGCAGCACTAGCATTTATCAGAAAAATGAGAATCGTGTAGTCTTTCATCTATCTTTGATTGGAGAAAAGGAAAAGCCATGAATTTTTGCTATCACTTTTGTAGATTTTGTGATATAATTAACACGTATAAAAAAAGAAGGAGTCATATCTAATGGCAAAATTGACTGTTAAAGACGTTGAATTGAAAGGGAAAAAAGTTCTCGTTCGTGTTGATTTCAACGTTCCTGTAAAAGATGGCGTGATTACTAACGACAACCGTATCACTGCAGCACTTCCAACTATCAAGTAC
Source organism: Streptococcus sp. 27098_8_73 (assembly GCF_041432495.1). Taxonomy (NCBI): domain Bacteria; kingdom Bacillati; phylum Bacillota; class Bacilli; order Lactobacillales; family Streptococcaceae; genus Streptococcus; species Streptococcus sp. 27098_8_73. The sequence continues at coordinate 93,440 of NZ_JAPVZT010000003.1, read as the reverse complement.
ATCCTTGAACAAGGTGGACGTGCAATCCTCTTCTCTCACCTTGGACGTGTAAAAGAAGAAGCTGACAAAGAAGGTAAATCACTTGCTCCTGTAGCTGCTGATTTGGCTACTAAATTGGGTCAAGAAGTTAAATTTATCCCAGGCGTTACACGTGGTGCTGAATTGGAAGCAGCTGTTAACGCTCTTGAAGATGGACAAGTTCTCTTGGTTGAAAACACTCGTTTCGAAGATGTTGATGGCAAGAAAGAATCTAAAAATGATCCTGAACTTGGTAAATACTGGGCATCACTTGGAGATGGTATCTTCGTAAACGATGCATTCGGTACAGCTCACCGTGCACACGCATCTAATGTTGGTATCTCAGCAAACGTTGAAAAAGCTGTTGCTGGATTCCTTCTTGAAAACGAAATTGCCTACATCCAAGAAGCAGTTGAAGCTCCAGAACGCCCATTCGTAGCCATTCTTGGTGGTTCAAAAGTTTCAGACAAGATCGGTGTTATCGAAAACTTGCTTGAAAAAGCTGATAAAGTCCTTATCGGTGGTGGTATGACTTACACATTCTACAAAGCGCAAGGTATCGAAATCGGTAACTCACTTGTAGAAGAAGACAAATTGGATGTTGCTAAAGCTCTTCTTGAAAAAGCAAACGGCAAATTGATCTTACCAGTTGACTCAAAAGAAGCAAACGCATTTGCAGACTACACTGAAGTGAAAGATACTGAAGGTGAAGCAGTAGATCCAGGCTTCCTTGGTTTGGATATCGGTCCTAAATCTATCGCTAAATTTGACGAAGCCTTGACTGATGCGAAAACAGTTGTATGGAACGGACCAATGGGTGTGTTTGAAAACCCTGACTTCCAAGCTGGTACAATCGGTGTGATGGACGCTATCGTGAAACAACCAGGCGTGAAATCAATCATCGGTGGTGGTGACTCAGCTGCCGCAGCCATCAACCTTGGTCGTGCAGACAAGTTCTCATGGATTAGTACGGGCGGAGGCGCTTCTATGGAGCTTCTTGAAGGTAAAGTATTGCCAGGTTTGGCTGCACTTACAGAAAAATAATTTCAGCCCGTTAGTCTCTACAAAATCCTGATTTTGTAGAAAAAGGAACAAAACTGAAACGTTAACGAAAAGGTGGCTATGTCACCTTTTTGTGTAGTGGAGGTATTTGTGACGCGGTGGTGGTGCCTCAATGGAACTCCTTGAAGGTAAAGTTCTTCCAGGGCTTGCAGCTTTGACTGAAAAATAATCTTTGAAACGGAAAGAGTTGGGTAACCAACTCTTTTTCTTTTGTCCTTGTAGGCTTCTGAGGAAATGGATTTTTGGCTTCTATTTTCCTAATGAGTAATCAATAATGGGAAATATAGTTAGAAATACAGTAGAAGCTGGCTATGCATCCTTGTAGGATATAGACAATAAACTCGATGGACAGAGCCTTTTTGTTAGAAAATATGTTAGAATAAAGATAGTTTACTTTTAAAAAGGAAAAAGCATGAGCTATTTTAGTAAGTATAAATTCGATAAATCAAAATTTCGCTTGGGTATGAGGACGATGAAAACAGGGATAGCAGTCTTTATTGTCCTACTTATTTTTGGTATGTTTGGCTGGAAGGGGCTCCAAATTGGGGCTTTGACAGCGGTGTTTAGCCTTCGAGAAGATTTTGATAAAAGTGTTCATTTCGGAACTTCTCGTATTTTAGGAAATAGTGTCGGGGGCTTTTATGCCTTGCTATTCTATCTGTTGGGAAATTTATTGAACGGCCAATTTTGGGTGACCTTAGTATTTGTGCCAATCTGTACGATGCTGACGATCATGACCAATGTTGCTATGAACAATAAGGCTGGGGTGATTGGTGGTGTTTCAGCTATGCTGATTATCACTCTCTCCATTAGTCCGGAAGATACTATTTTATACGTTTTTGCTAGAGTTTTTGAAACCTTTATGGGGGTCTTTGTCGCAATAGTTGTAAATTCGGATGTGGATAGAATTAAGAATTTCTTTAAGTCTATAAATTAAAATGTGTAAGAAAATCTCACATTGATTGTTGACATACAAAAAAAATTAGTTATAATAGTGCATAGAGAGGAAAAAAATGAAGGAAAAAGAGTTTCGCCGAAATATGGCAGTCTTTCCCATAGGTAGCGTTATGAAGTTGACGGACTTATCTGCCCGTCAGATTCGATATTATGAGGAGCAAAACCTCATCACTCCCCTTCGGAATGAGGGCAATCGCCGAATGTATTCCCTGAATGATATGGACCGACTTTTGGAAATTAAGGATTATATTTCTGAAGGTTATAATATCGCTGCTATCAAAAAGAAATATGCTGAGCGTGAAGCTAAATCCCACAAAACGATTAGCGAAAAGGAAGTCCGTCGGGCTCTCCACAATGATATTTTACAGCAAGGTCGTTTTGGCTCTTCTCTGCCAACCTTTGGTCACATGCGTCGGCCATAAACTATTTTTTAAAACTATAAGGAGTTACCCATGCCCATTACAGCAGCTGATATTCGTCGCGAAGTAAAAGAAAAAAACGTCACTTTCATCCGTCTGATGTTCTCTGATATTTTGGGAACCATGAAAAACGTTGAAATTCCAGCAACGGATGAGCAGCTTGAAAAGGTCTTATCAAATAAGGCTATGTTTGACGGTTCGTCTATCGAGGGATTTGTTCGGATTAATGAATCTGATATGTATCTTTATCCTGATTTGGATACTTGGACAGTTTTTCCTTGGGGAGATGAAAATGGCAGTGTAGCAGGCTTGATCTGTGATGTTTATACGACAGAACATGTTCCCTTTGCAGGAGATCCTCGTAGTAACCTTAAGCGAGCTCTCAAACATATGGAAGCACTGGGCTTCAAGTCTTTCAATCTTGGTCCTGAGCCAGAATTTTTCCTTTTCAAATTGGATGAAAATGGTGATCCGACACTGGAAGTGAATGACAAGGGTGGCTATTTTGACTTGGCGCCGACGGACTTGGCAGACAATACTCGTCGGGAAATCGTCAATGTCCTGACCAAGATGGGCTTTGAAGTAGAAGCTAGCCACCACGAGGTGGCAGTCGGTCAGCACGAGATTGACTTTAAGTATGATGAAGTGCTTCGCGCTTGTGATAAGATTCAGATTTTCAAGTTGGTGGTGAAAACCATCGCTCGTAAGCACGGTCTCTATGCGACTTTCATGGCTAAGCCCAAGTTTGGTATTGCTGGTTCTGGTATGCACTGCAATATGTCCCTCTTTGACCAAGATGGAAATAATGCGTTTTATGATCCAGAGGATCCAAAAGGAATGCAGTTGTCTGAGACAGCCTATTATTTCTTGGGCGGTTTGATTAAGCATGCCTATAACTATACAGCTATCATGAATCCGACGGTCAACTCTTATAAACGTTTGGTGCCTGGCTTTGAAGCGCCAGTTTACATCGCTTGGGCTGGGCAAAATCGCTCACCTTTGGTTCGAGTACCGGCATCGCGCGGCATGGGAACTCGCTTGGAGTTGCGTTCAGTAGACCCTATGGCTAATCCTTATATCGCTATGGCAGTGCTCCTAGAAGTGGGACTGCATGGAGTGGAAAATAAAATCGAAGCGCCAGCTCCAATCGAGGAAAATATCTATGTGATGACAGCTGAAGAGCGTAAGGAAGCCGGTATTACTGATCTGCCATCTACCCTCCACAATGCCCTTAAGGCTTTAACTGAAGATGAGGTCGTCAAGGCAGCTTTGGGTAACCATATTTACACTAGCTTTGTTGAAGCCAAACGTATTGAATGGGCTAGCTATGCAACCTTCGTTTCCCAATGGGAAATCGATAATTATTTGGACTTATATTAATGAATTCTAGAACAGGGCTTGAAAAAGTCCTGTTTTTGTATGGAAACAAGATATTTTCAGTTTTTAAATGTTGTATTTCCAATCTTTTTCATGTTTTTTAGTCTGCAATGTACGGGGAATACTTGTAAAATATATTTAAAAGTGATAAACTTAAAGCATAAAAGCACGAAAGGCGAATAATAAAATGTCAAACAAGTTGTTATATTCGGGAAAAGCAAAGGATATTTTTGCGACAGAAGATGAGCAGGTGATTTTGTCCCGCTACAAGGATCAGGCGACTGCTTTTAACGGTGTCAAGAAGGAGCAGATTGCGGGCAAGGGAGTGTTAAATAATCAGATTTCAGCCTTTATCTTTGAAAAGTTGAACGCTGCCGGTGTAGCAACGCATTTTATCGAGAAAATCTCAGATACAGATCAGCTCAATAAAAAAGTTGATATCATTCCTTTGGAAGTTGTGCTCCGCAACTATACAGCTGGTTCCTTTTCAAAACGTTTCGGTGTGGAAGAAGGAATCGAGCTGGAAGAGCCGATCGTTGAATTTTACTATAAAAATGATGATTTGGATGATCCCTTTATCAATGATGAGCATGTGAAATTCCTTAAAATTGCGGATGACCAGCAGATTGCTTACTTGAAGGAAGAAACGCGTCGTATCAATGAGCTCTTGAAAGCCTGGTTTGCTGAGATTGGCCTCAAATTGATTGACTTTAAGCTAGAGTTCGGTTTTGACAAGGATGGCAAGATTATCTTGGCAGACGAATTTTCACCAGACAACTGCCGCTTGTGGGATGCGGATGGCAACCACATGGACAAGGATGTTTTCCGTCGTGGCTTAGGTGAATTAACAGATGTTTACGAAGTTGTTTGGGAAAAGTTGCAGGAATTGAAATAACAACCTAAAGGCTGTTTGGGAATATTGCAAGAGCTGAAATAAAGGAATAAGAATTGATGGATAAACGTATTTTTGTTGAAAAAAAAGCTGATTTTCAGGTCAAATCAGAGAGTTTGGTAAGAGAGCTCCAGCATAATTTGGGATTATCAACCTTGAAAAGTATTCGTATCGTGCAGGTTTATGATGTCTTTGATTTGGCAGAGGACTTGTTTGCGCCTGCAGAGAAGCACATCTTCTCTGAGCAGGTGACAGACCATGTCTTGGACGAAGCAGCTGTGCAAGCGGATCTTGCTAACTATGCTTTCTTTGCTATTGAAAGCCTGCCAGGGCAGTTTGACCAACGTGCAGCTTCCTCTCAAGAAGCCTTGCTTTTGCTGGGAAGTTCGAGTGATGTGACAGTCAACACGGCTCAACTTTACCTGGTCAATAAAGATATTGATGCAATTGAGTTGGAAGCGGTCAAGAACTACTTGCTCAATCCAGTTGATTCTCGTTTCAAGGACATCACGACAGGGATTGCCAAGCAGGAATTTTCAGAGTCAGACAAGACCATTCCGAAATTGACTTTCTTTGAAAGCTATACGGCAGAAGACTTTGCTCGCTACAAGGCCGAACAAGGCATGGCCATGGAAGTGGATGATTTGCTCTTTATCCAAGATTACTTCAAGTCAATCGGGCGTGTGCCAACTGAGACGGAACTCAAGGTTTTGGACACTTATTGGTCTGACCACTGCCGTCACACGACTTTTGAGACAGAGTTGAAACACATTGATTTCTCAGCTTCTAAATTCCAAAAGCAATTGCAGGCGACTTATGAAAAGTATATTGCCATGCGTGATGAACTAGGCCGGTCTGAAAAACCTCAAACCTTGATGGATATGGCGACTATTTTTGGTCGTTATGAGCGTGCTAATGGGCGTTTGGACGATATGGAAGTGTCTGACGAAATCAATGCTTGCTCAGTTGAAATTGAAGTGGATGTTGATGGTGTGAAAGAGCCGTGGCTTCTTATGTTCAAAAACGAAACCCACAACCACCCAACGGAAATTGAGCCATTTGGTGGCGCGGCTACTTGTATTGGTGGCGCCATTCGTGACCCGTTGTCAGGCCGATCATACGTTTACCAAGCCATGCGTATCTCAGGTGCTGGTGACATTACAGCACCGATTTCGGAAACGCGTGCTGGTAAATTGCCACAACAAGTCATTTCTAAGACAGCGGCTCATGGTTATTCTTCATATGGGAATCAAATTGGTCTGGCGACGACTTACGTTCGTGAGTATTTCCACCCAGGCTTTGTAGCCAAACGCATGGAGCTTGGTGCCGTTGTCGGTGCGGCTCCCAAGGGCAACGTTGTCCGTGAAAAACCGGAAGCGGGCGATGTGATTATCCTCCTTGGTGGTAAGACTGGCCGTGATGGTGTTGGTGGTGCGACAGGGTCTTCTAAGGTTCAAACAGTTGAGTCTGTAGAGACTGCTGGAGCTGAGGTTCAAAAAGGGAATGCCATCGAAGAACGCAAGATTCAACGTCTTTTCCGTAATGGCGATGTCACTCGTCTTATCAAGAAGTCTAATGACTTTGGAGCAGGTGGTGTCTGTGTGGCCATTGGTGAATTGGCAGATGGTCTTGAAATCGACCTCAACAAGGTTCCTCTTAAATACCAAGGATTGAACGGTACAGAAATTGCTATCTCTGAATCTCAAGAACGGATGGCTGTGGTGGTTCGTCCTGAGGATGTAGATGCCTTCATTGCGGAATGTAACAAAGAGAATATTGATGCTGTTGTGGTTGCGACAGTGACTGAAAAACCAAATCTAGTCATGCACTGGAATGGTGAGACAATCGTGGACTTGGAGCGTCGTTTCCTTGATACCAACGGTGTGCGTGTGGTTGTCGATGCTGAGGTAGTGGACAAGGATGTCAAACTTCCAGAAGAGCGCAAGACAAGTGCTGAAACCCTCGAAGCAGATACTCTTGCGGTTCTATCTGACTTGAACCATGCAAGTCAAAAAGGTTTGCAGACCATTTTTGATAGTTCAGTTGGTCGTTCTACGGTCAATCACCCGCTTGGCGGTCGCTACCAACTCACACCAACTGAAGCTTCTGTTCAGAAATTGCCAGTTCAGCACGGTGTAACTCACACTGCGTCAGTCATGGCTCAAGGATTCAATCCATATGTGGCAGAATGGTCTCCATACCATGGTGCTGCTTATGCGGTTATCGAAGCGACTGCTCGTTTGGTAGCTGCTGGTGCCAACTGGTCCAAGGCTCGTTTCTCTTACCAAGAGTATTTCGAGCGTATGGACAAACAGGCAGAGCGTTTTGGTCAGCCAGTAGCAGCTCTCCTAGGCTCTATCGAAGCACAAATCCAACTTGGCTTGCCATCGATCGGTGGGAAGGACTCTATGTCTGGTACCTTTGAAGAATTGACCGTACCACCAACCTTGGTCGCCTTTGGGGTGACAACAGCAGATAGCCGTAAGGTGCTCTCTCCTGAGTTCAAAGCTGCGGGTGAAAATATCTATTACATCCCAGGTCCAGCCCTCTCTGCAGAGATTGATTTTGACTTGATTAAGCAAAACTTTGCTCAGTTTGAAGCTATTCAAAAGGCACACAAAGTGACGGCGGCTTCAGCTGTTAAATATGGTGGTGTCCTTGAAAGCTTGGCTCTTGCTACCTTTGGAAATCATATCGGTGCAGAGGTGACCTTGCTTGAACTTGAAACAGCCTTGACAGCTCAATTAGGCGGATTTGTCTTCACATCTCCTCAAGAAATCGCTGGAGTGGAGAAGATTGGACAAACAAGCGCAGACTTTGCTCTCCTTGTCAACGGCGTGAAGCTAGATGGACACAAGCTTGACAGTGCTTTCCAAGGAAAACTGGAAGAAGTCTATCCAACTGAATTTGCACAAGCCAAAGAATTGGCAGAAGTGCCAGCTGTCGCTTCTAAGGCAGTCATCAAAGCCAAGGAAACCATTGAAAAACCTGTGGTTTACATCCCAGTCTTCCCAGGAACCAACTCAGAATATGACTCAGCCAAGGCCTTTGAAAAAGAAGGTGCAGAGGTTAACTTGGTGCCATTTGTGACCTTGAATGAAGAGGCCATTGTCAATTCAGTTGAAACCATGGTTGACAATATTGGCAAGGCTAACATCCTCTTCTTTGCAGGTGGCTTCTCAGCTGCGGATGAGCCGGATGGATCAGCCAAGTTTATTGTCAATATCCTTCTTAATGAAAAAGTGCGTGCAGCCATTGATAGCTTTATCGCTCGTGGTGGCTTAATTATTGGTATCTGTAATGGATTCCAGGCCTTGGTCAAATCAGGTCTTCTTCCATACGGGAACTTCGAGGATGCCAATAGTGCTAGTCCAACCCTTTTCTACAATGATGCCAACCAACACGTGGCCAAGATGGTGGAAACGCGAATTGCCAATACCAACTCGCCATGGTTGGCTGGAGTGCAAGTGGGTGATATCCATGCTATTCCTGTTTCGCACGGTGAAGGGAAGTTTGTTGTGACGGCTGAGGAATTTGCGGAGCTCCGTGATAATGGACAAATCTTTAGCCAATACGTTGACTTTGACGGCAAACCAAGCATGGACTCTAAGTACAATCCGAATGGTTCTGTTAATGCCATCGAAGGAATTACTAGCAAGAACGGTCAAATTATCGGTAAAATGGGACACTCAGAACGTTATGAAGACGGTCTCTTCCAAAATATTCCAGGAAATAAAGACCAGCACCTGTTCGCGTCAGCTGTGCGTTATTTCACAGGGAAATAAAAGGTATAAAAAATGACATACGAAGTAAAATCTCTTAATGAAGAATGTGGTGTTTTCGGTATTTGGGGACATCCAGATGCTGCTAAAATGACCTATTTTGGGCTCCACAGTCTTCAGCACCGTGGTCAGGAGGGGGCAGGGATCCTCTCCAATGATCAGGGGCAATTGAAACGCCATCGTGATATGGGGCTTCTATCAGAAGTTTTCAAAAATCCTACCAAATTGGACAAACTGACAGGAACTGCTGCCATCGGTCATGTGCGCTATGCGACCGCAGGAGAGGCTTCTGTAGATAACATCCAGCCTTTCATTTTTCGCTTTCATGATATGCAATTTGGACTTGCCCATAATGGCAATCTGACCAATGCCGAATCACTCAAGAAAGAATTGGAACAAAGAGGTGCTATTTTCAGTTCAACTTCCGATTCAGAAATCTTGGCTCATCTCATTCGTCGGAGTCACAATCCGAACTTGATGGGCAAAATAAAGGAGGCGCTCAGTCTTGTCAAAGGTGGCTTTGCTTATATCTTGCTGTTTGAGGACAAGTTGATTGCAGCCCTTGATCCTAATGGCTTCCGTCCGCTTTCTATTGGGAAAATGGCCAACGGAGCGGTGGTTGTTTCCTCTGAAACCTGTGCTTTTGAAGTCATTGGTGCCGAGTGGATTCGTGATGTGAAACCAGGAGAGATTGTAATCGTGGATGACAATGGGATTCAGTACGATAGCTATACGAATGATACCCAGTTGGCGATTTGCTCTATGGAGTATATCTACTTTGCCCGTCCTGACTCTAATATCCATGGTGTCAACGTCCATACAGCTCGCAAACGTATGGGGGCTCAATTAGCGCGTGAATTCAAGCATGAAGCAGATATCGTGGTTGGTGTGCCTAATTCCTCACTCAGCGCAGCTATGGGGTTTGCGGAAGAATCTGGTCTGCCAAATGAAATGGGGCTGATTAAAAATCAATACACGCAACGCACCTTTATCCAACCGACTCAAGAATTGAGAGAGCAAGGGGTGCGGATGAAACTGTCTGCTGTTTCAGGCGTTGTCAAAGGTAAACGTGTGGTCATGATTGATGATTCCATTGTTCGCGGGACAACTTCTCGCCGTATCGTTCAGCTTTTGAAAGAAGCAGGTGCGTCCGAGGTTCACGTTGCTATTGGAAGTCCTGCGCTAGCTTATCCATGTTTCTACGGGATTGATATTCAGACGCGTCAGGAGCTGATTGCTGCCAATCATACGGTCGAAGAAACACGCCAAATCATTGGTGCAGATAGCCTGACCTATCTTTCGATTGATGGCTTGATTAACTCTATAGGCATCGAAACAGATGCGCCAAATGGCGGTCTCTGTGTCGCTTACTTTGACGGCGACTACCCAACTCCTCTCTACGACTATGAAGAAGACTATCGTAGAAGTTTGGATGAGAAGACCAGTTTTTACAAATAGGCGGATGACGATTCTTCATTAAAGAAAAGGAATAAACAAATGACAAATAAGAATGCTTATGCCCAATCGGGTGTGGATGTTGAAGCGGGTTATGAAGTTGTTGAACGAATCAAAAAGCATGTGGCACGTACGGAACGTGCAGGTGTCATGGGAGCTCTAGGTGGCTTTGGTGGCATGTTTGACCTTTCAAAAACAGGTGTCAAAGAGCCCGTCTTGATCTCAGGGACTGATGGTGTCGGAACCAAGCTCATGCTGGCTATCAAGTACGACAAGCACGATACCATCGGTCAGGACTGTGTGGCCATGTGTGTTAATGACATCATCGCTGCAGGTGCGGAGCCTCTTTACTTCCTTGACTACGTTGCGACTGGTAAGAATGAACCAGCTAAGTTAGAACAAGTGGTTGCTGGTGTGGCAGAAGGTTGTGTGCAGGCAGGCGCTGCTCTCATCGGTGGGGAAACGGCTGAAATGCCTGGTATGTATGGCGCAGATGACTACGATCTGGCTGGTTTTGCAGTCGGTGTGGCTGAAAAATCTCAAATCATTGACGGCTCAAAGGTGGCAGAAGGAGATGTTCTTCTCGGACTTGCTTCGAGTGGCATTCACTCCAATGGTTACTCACTCGTGCGTCGTGTCTTTGCAGACTACACAGGTGAAGAGGTCTTGCCAGAATTGGAAGGCAAGAAACTCAAGGAAGTCCTTCTTGAGCCGACTCGTATCTATGTCAAGGCTGTCTTACCACTCATCAAGGAAGGGTTGGTCAACGGTATTGCTCACATTACAGGTGGTGGCTTTATTGAGAATGTTCCTCGTATGTTTGCAGCTGACTTGGCTGCTGAGATTGAAGAAAGCAAAGTTCCAGTGCTTCCGATTTTTAAAGCCCTTGAAAAATACGGTCAGATCAAGCATGAAGAAATGTTTGAAATCTTCAATATGGGTGTGGGACTCATGCTGGCAGTCAAACCTGAAAATGTAGGCCGTATCAAGGAATTGATGGATGAACCAGTCTATGAAATTGGTCGCATCGTCAAGAAAGAAAACGAAAGTGTCATCATCAAATGAAAAAAATAGCGGTTTTTGCCTCTGGTAACGGCTCAAATTTTCAGGTGATTGCGGAAGAATTTCCAGTGGAGTTTGCCTTTTCAGACCATCGTGACGCCTATGTGCTAGAGCGTGCAGAAAAGCTCGGCGTCCTGTCCTATGCTTTTGAACTCAAGGAGTTTGAGAACAAGGCAGACTACGAAGCAGCCCTCGTCGAGCTTTTGGAAGAACACCAGATTGACTTGGTTTGCCTCGCCGGCTACATGAAAATCGTTGGGCCAACCTTATTGGAGGCTTATGAAGATCGAATCATCAACATTCATCCAGCCTACCTGCCAGAATTTCCAGGTGCTCATGGGATTGAGGATGCTTGGAATGCTGGTGTCGCTGAGAGTGGCGTGACCATTCACTGGGTGGACTCTGGTGTGGATACAGGCAAGGTTATCAAACAGGTGCGCGTGACACGTTTGGCTGATGATACCATCGAAAACTTTGAAGCCCGCATTCATGAAGCAGAGTACAAGCTGTATCCAGAGGTTCTGGATAGCTTGGGAGTTGCACGAAAATAAGAAGGAAATCATAGCTGATTTTGTGGCAAGGATTAAAAGTCATCTGCTAAGGAGAAATTTATGGGGTTGTTTGATTTTTTTAAGAAGAAATCTTCTGATGAAGAGAAGTCAACTAAAGATGAAGACAAGATTGTTATTAAAGTTGAAAATACAGATGATAGCGCTCCAGGATGGGAAGCGATTGAGGCAGAATTTAATCGTTTATACCCTGATCAGCCCAGTCCTCTTCATTATGGAACAGTTATCAAGTATATGCTAGGCGGTCCAGATCCACTTGATGGCATCAGTATTTACGATGCAGGAGATTTTTGGCATTTTGTGAGTTATGGTTTGTCAGAATTATATATCAAAGAAAGTGAAGATTCTGAATACAGTGGTTATGGGATTGAATTAACGTTTAAGTTAAAGAAATCAAATAATGACGAAGAAGAAATTAAAAATGGCTGTGGTTTGCTACAGTATGTGGCAAGATATATTTTTAAAACGGGTAAAGTGGTTTTGCCAGAAGAATACATCTATACCAAGCAAACGGTAGGAATTGATGCCCAACAGAAATCTAATTTGACAGGGTTCTTGACTGCTGCTGATGATTTAGCCAAGACTCTAGATACTCCGCATGGAAAAGTGGAATTTATAACCTTAATTGGTGCGACAGACGCCGAACTGCGAAGTATTTATGAAAGTGAGACAAGTAAGCTGGAGGTTAGGAAATTGTTGCAAGAACTTGGAGATCAGCTTACAGACTATGATCGCCAGTCTTTAGTTTAAATGATGTGAAAGCACCTCTTGATACAATGAAAGGAAAAAACATGACTAAACGCGCCTTAATCAGCGTCTCAGACAAAGCGGGCATTGTTGAATTTGCCCAAGAACTCAAAAAACTCGGTTGGGATATTATCTCGACAGGTGGGACAAAGGTTGCCCTTGATAATGCTGGGGTGGAGACCATTGCGATCGATGATGTGACTGGTTTCCCAGAAATGATGGACGGTCGTGTTAAGACTCTCCACCCAAATATCCACGGTGGTCTCCTCGCTCGTCGTGACCTCGATAGTCACCTAGAGGCTGCTAAGGACAATAAGATCGAATTGATTGACCTTGTTGTGGTAAACCTTTACCCTTTTAAAGAAACCATCCTTAAACCAGATGTGACTTACGCGGATGCGGTGGAGAACATTGATATTGGTGGTCCATCTATGCTTCGTTCAGCAGCGAAAAACCACGCTAGCGTCACGGTTGTGGTAGACCCTGCTGACTACGCTGTTGTGCTTGACGAATTGGCAGTCAACGGCGAAACAAGTTATGAAACTCGCCAACGTTTAGCAGCTAAGGTTTTCCGTCACACAGCGGCTTATGATGCCTTGATCGCAGAATACTTCACAGCGCAAGTGGGTGAAGCAAAGCCTGAAAAACTAACCTTGACTTATGATCTCAAGCAAGCTATGCGCTATGGGGAAAATCCTCAACAGGATGCGGATTTCTATCAAAAAGCTTTGCCGACTGACTATTCGATTGCATCAGCGAAACAACTCAACGGTAAAGAATTGTCCTTTAATAATATCCGCGATGCGGATGCAGCTATCCGCATTATCCGTGATTTCAAAGATCGTCCAACCGTTGTAGCATTGAAACATATGAATCCATGTGGAATTGGTCAAGCTGACGACATCGAGACTGCTTGGGATTACGCTTATGAGTCTGATCCAGTATCAATTTTTGGTGGGATTGTCGTTCTCAACCGTGAGGTGGATGCTGAAACAGCTGAGAAGATGCACGGCGTTTTCCTTGAAATCATCATCGCACCGAGCTATACAGATGAAGCACTAGCCATTTTGACCAACAAAAAGAAAAACTTGCGTATCCTTGCCTTGCCATTCGACGCTCAAGAGGCCAGTGAAGTGGAAGCTGAGTACACAGGCGTGGTCGGTGGACTCCTCGTGCAAAACCAAGACGTGGTCAAAGAGAGCCCAGCTGACTGGCAAGTGGTGACCAAACGCCAGCCAACCGAGACAGAAGCAACTGCTCTTGAATTTGCTTGGAAGGCTATCAAGTACGTCAAATCAAACGGGATCATCGTGACCAATGACCACATGACACTTGGTGTTGGCCCAGGACAAACCAACCGTGTGGCCTCTGTTCGTATTGCGATTGAACAAGCTAAAGACCGTCTTGACGGCGCCGTCCTTGCTTCTGATGCCTTCTTCCCATTTGCGGATAACGTGGAAGAAATCGCCAAAGCAGGAATTAAGGCCATCATCCAACCTGGAGGCTCAGTCCGTGACCAAGAATCCATCGAAGCAGCGGACAAATATGGCTTGACCATGGTCTTCACAGGCGTGAGACATTTTAGACATTAAGGAGATTTATATTGGAGAAAATGGTTAGGTGTTTTCTCCATTTTTTGCGCAAAAAAAACTCCCAAAAGAATGAATATATCATCTTTTGGGAGTTGATGTTTAAAAGGGCTTAACAGAATTAGAAAGAAAGTCCACTTTGGAAAGCGCTGAGTTTTTGCTTAGCTACTTCGTTGATTTGATCGATAGCAGCATTGATAGCTTGGCTAGTCAGATCAGATAGAGTTTCCATATCTTCTGGGTCTACGATAGCAGGCTGAAAGTCAATTTTGACAACCTTTTTATCACCAGTAAGAGTTGCTACAACTAAATCTTGGCTAGATTTTCCAACAAATTCAGTTGCGGCTAATTCTGCTTGAGCAATGTCCATTTCTTTTTTAAGTTTTTGGGCTTGCTTCATCATGTTTTGCATATTCATCATAAGATTTTCTTTCCTTTCTCTCGCAAGGGCTGAGCCCCTTAGTAATCTTCACTCTTCAATTATATCATTTTTTAGAAAAGTGGCAAGAAGAACATTTCTAGAAGGTTTGACAAAGATTTAGCCTTTATAGTAGAATGGTCATGAATCTATATCCCAAGGAGAAGATAACTTGAAAAATAAGAAGATAAAAGCTTTGCTGTTGGTGGTGCTCTCATCCCTCTTCATCCTAATCGGCTGTAGTGGTAGCCCTAAAATTCAGGGGAAATGGAATGTTCAGGATGTTAGAGGAGAACAAACGACCATTGAAATAAAAGAGAAAACCATCATTATCAACGAAGAAGAGTATAAGTATACTCAAAATGCTGTTGGTTTTAAAAATGGGGTGAGTTATTATGGCTTGACTCGGAAAGATAATGGCAAATTATTTTCTATCGTCTTTCCTGAGAAAGATAAAAATGTTGCTATTATGCTAATTCCTGATTCCTGATTCAGACGAGGATTATCTCACAGGCAGTATGCTCTTTGCTATGAACCGCAAGGAAAAGCCAGATTATAAAAAATATGCAGAAAAATATTTTAATCTACAATAAAAGAAAAAGGCGCTGAATTTCAGCGTCTTTTAGGTTTTATGACAGTGATGCCATGATCGGCAAGTCTAGACTAGACTGCCCTAGATCTACCGTCAGCTCATAGTCTGTCTTATCACGGACGGTGTGCTCAAAGTCAGTGGTGTAGAGGACGAGGCGTAGTTGGTCGCCTTTTTTCATCTTGTAGATAGTTGGTTGCAGTTCAAAGCTACATTCCATCCATTGGCCAGGAATGACTTCTTCGACCGTCAGCAAATCTGTCCGATTTTGCAGGTTGAGGAAGCCTTTGGTGATGACACGGTGTGGCGTTTCGGCAAAAGGCAACTCAACTAGATTGTCCAGCATATAGTAGCGGCCATTGTCCATGACTCGAGGCTCAAGCGGTGTCGGAATTGGAGTGAGGCGTTTGGCTGGTCCAAAGTCCAGTAGCTGGGCAGAAATCAGCCCCTTATCGGTGCTGGATTTAAGGCGCAGTTTGAGCTGGGTGGCTCCGTTGAGGAAGAGGTCGTCTTCCAAAGTCCAATCCAGAGTAATCTGGTTGACCTTACCGTCAAAAAGTTCGTTTTTAAAGCTTTGGTAGTTTTTGGCAAAACGATTGTAGTCTTCTTCTGAATACTGGTTTTGAATCTCTTGAGTGCCTTTACCTAGATGGAAATGAGCGTAGTGCTCTTGTCCACCAAAGTCTTCCAGAGTTAGCCAATTTTGAGCTTGGCTGTTGTCCTGCCAGATGACTGGTGGTAGTTCAAAGTCTGAAGCATGGCCCAGCAGTTTCTTGCTGAGAAGGGCATTCATGGCTTCGCGGAAGTCGATGGACTGCCAGTTGTTCATGTAAACATGGGCACCATTGTGGAAGAAGAGGTGCTTTTTGATGTGAGCTGGCAGAGCTCGGAACATATTATAGACATGGAAGGACTTGACATTCCAGTCTTGAGATCCATGGGTGAAGACGACTTCGGCCTTGACCTTATCTGCATGGAGTAGGTAGTTGCGGTCATGCCAAAATTGATTGTAATCTCCGGTTTGCCTGTCTAGGTCTTTGCGCTGTTGCTCCAGGCTTTGCTGATAAGCATCATTATGACGCAGGTAGTCACCAGCCCTCAGATTGCGGGAATAGGTCAGTTCAGTCAGGGATTCAAAGTCTTCTCCTGGGTAGCCGCCTGGACTTGTGACGAGGCCATTTTCGCGGTAGTAGTTGTACCAAGAAGAAATCCCAGCTTCGGCGATGATGACTTCCAATCCATCTACACCAGTTGTCGCCAATCCATTGGACATGGTGCCCAGATAGGAAATGCCTGTCGTAGCTACTTTTCCGTTGGACCAAGTGGCCTTGATTTCCCGCTGGCGGGTGTGGTCGGTGAAGGCTCTGCAGCGGCCGTTGAGCCAGTCGATGACATTCTTGTAGGCCTCGATCTGCTGATAGTCGCCGCTGGTCATTAGGCCCTGAGAATCTTTAGTTCCTACGCCAGACATGTAGAGATTAGCAAAGCCGCGGGGCAGCAAGTAGTCATTGAGCGTGTAAGTGCCGATATGACCCAATTTTTCCTCGGCTTCAGAGACTTCTTGGGCAGGGACTGGCGAATCCAGCTGGAGCAATTTGAGCTCAGGATCTTGTACTGTGATTTGATGTGGCTCTTTTTTTACTAAGTCCACATTCATATTATGGAGAGCCTTATCGCTGGCAGGGTCGTTGGTTCCCTGATGATAAGGAGAAGCGGTCATGACCGCGGGGATTTGCCCTTGGTAACGAGGACGGATAATGCTGACTTTGACCAGATCTGGCAGGCCATCTCCATCAGTATCAACTCGGCTTTCCACATAAACCACCTCGCGGATGGCATCGTAGCTGGTAAAAGTTGCCAAGCTCTTGCCATTGAAGTAGTGGTAGGTATTGTCCTCAGGAATCAAACCCTCGCTGACTAGCTTATCAACTAAGAGGTTACCATTTTTTGTCCGAGTGTTGAGCAGCTGGTAGAGGTTTTCTAGCAGATCGCCGTAAACGATAGGGAAGTTACTTTCTGTTCGGAATTTCTCAAGATCGGTGAAATCAACAAAAGGTACAAAGTCTAAGAGCTGAAAGGCAGTCATATAGAAGACCTCAGCTGTCAGTTCGCGGTCTGACTCGAAGAAGGTCAACAAGTCAGTTTCGCTATCAGCGGCCCAAGCTCGAAGCAAGTAGTCAGTATCCTGATAGAGAAAGAAACAGCGTCGTAGAAAGTTTTGGAGATTGTCTTTGTCAGAAAGGTGCGGCTCATAGATGAAGCCCAACTCGGCTAATTCTTGGCGCATAGTGTCTGGATTTGTCTTGCTATAACTATACTGATTGAAGCGCATATTTTTCCCTCTTTTTCTGGTTTTTATTAAAATGACCTTTACATTATCCATTATACTTGATAAAATATAGATTGTCTAAAAAATTTTAAAGGAGAAATTAGATGGATTTCAGTTGGGCTATTAAATATGCCACGGAATTTTTAGGGACAGCTATCCTTATTATTTTGGGGAATGGTGCTGTTGCCAATGTTGAATTAAAAGGAACTAAAGGTCATCAAAGTGGCTGGTTGGTCATTGCTGTTGGTTACGGTATGGGGGTTATGATTCCAGCTTTGATGTTTGGAAATACCTCAGGTAACCACATCAACCCTGCCTTCACTTTAGCACTTGCGATTAGTGGTTACTTCCCATGGGCGCATGTAGCACCTTACATTCTTGCTCAAGTTTTGGGTGCTATCTTCGGACAGGCTTTGGTCGTAGCGACACACCGCCCTTACTACTTGAAAACAGAAAATCCAAACAATATCTTGGGTACTTTCTCAACCATTTCAAGTCTAGATCACGGAACACCTGAATCTCGTAAAGCAGCAACAATCAATGGTTTTATCAATGAGTTTGTTGGTTCCTTTGTTCTTTTCTTTGCAGCGATGGGCATGACTAAACTTCACTTCGGTGCGGAATTGAAGGTTCTTATCGAGAAGAATGTACAACAACAAGCTCTTCAAGCAGCTCAAGCAGGTCAAAAAGTAGCAGAATCAGATGTTCAAAGTCTTATTCACAATACATTTGCACAAGCAACAAATGGTTCATCTGCTGTCGCTCACTTGGCACTTGGTTTCCTTGTCATGGCTTTGGTAACTTCACTTGGAGGTCCTACTGGACCAGGTCTTAACCCAGCCCGTGACCTCGGACCTCGTATCTTGCACTTTATCTTGCCAAAATCAATCCTTGGTGAACACAAGGGCGATTCAAAATGGTGGTATTCTTGGGTACCGGTTGTGGCACCAATTGCGGCTGGTATTGCAGCAGTAGCTTTGTTTAAAGCGATTTACGGATAATATCTATCGAAAGACTGAGAGAAATCTCGGTCTTTTTTTGTTGGCTTCTGACTAATAGAAAAATGCGATTTGCTTTATATTTTTGGTCTGTTAGATTAGGATAGTGGAAATGTTCTGAAAATTGTTGGTTTGCGCATAATTTCTTGTCAAAAAAATGAAAATTTATTACAATAAAATAGTTTGGAGGAAGTTATGAGTGTGAATCATGTTGCAAGAATCGTTCCAGTAATAAAAGTAAATAATCGGAACCTAAATCAAGATTTCTATAGCAAAACGCTAGGGATGAAATCCCTATTAGAAGAAGGGGCCCAGTTGTCTTTGGGTGATCAAACTAAAACAGAAAGATTGATTTTAGAAGAATCTCCAAGCATGCGCTCTCGTCGAGTTAAAGGGGCAAAGAAATTGGCTCGCTTAGTGATCAAGGTGACAAAAGCGTCAGAAATTGAGGCTTTGTTGGCTCAAGGGCTTGAAGTTGACAGTTTATATCGTGGGGAAAAAGGTTATGCATTTGAAGCGACTTCCCCAGAAGGCGATCGCCTCTTGCTCCACGCGGAAGAGGATCTGAGTAGCTTACAACCAGTCCAAGAAACTCCTGCATTTGAAGGGCAGGACGACTTTATCGGCTTGAGTCAATTTGATGTGGAAAAGATTGAGCTTCGTGTCCCAGATTCACAAGCTGTCAAGGCTTTCTATCAGCCAGTGAGCAATGTCTTGGATTTCCTAGATGTGCAGGAAGACCAAGGAGAAGATTTGCAAGCTGATAATACGAAAACTTGGGATCTGGCTATGCTCAAATGTTTGGTGACGGACTTTGATGTGGAAAAATTGTCATCGATTTTTGCGACACAGGAATTTTTTGTACCTAAATCTAAAAAATTCTTAGTCAGCCAAGATCAAAGTAATATTGAACTATGGTTTGAGCAACTATGACCCAGCGGATTTTAGAAAAGATCGATCAGCAGCTTGCTGCGGGGCTTTATCCTGGGGCTAGTTTGTCTCTTTATCGTGATGGACACTGGCAGAGTTTTTATCTAGGCTTGACAGATCCAGCCAATCAATCAGTAACGCGAGCAGGTCTGCTTTATGATCTGGCCAGTGTCAGTAAGGTGGTTGGCGTAGGGACCTTGGTGGCATTTCTGCTTCAGAGTGGCGACTTAGATATCGATGCACCTTTGCGGCGATATTATCCAGCTTTTCATGATGATCGGGTGACCCTGCGCCAGCTTTTGACCCATACCTCTGGGCTCGATCCCTTTATTCCCAATCGGGATAGGCTCAATGCTCAAGAATTAAAGGCAGCCCTCAATAGCTTGACAGTGCTGGATGACAAAAGCTTCCATTATACAGATGTTAATTTTCTCCTGCTGGGCTTTATGCTGGAGGAGCTGTACGGGGAAGCTTTGGATAAGTTATTTGAAGACAAGATTTTTAAGCCGTGGTCGATGCGGAAAACTAGCTTTGGACCAGTAGCTTCTGCGGTGCCAACTGTTCGTGGTGTTGAAGCAGGGGTGGTTCATGATCCCAAAGCGCGTGTCCTAGGTCATCATGCCGGTAGTGCTGGACTTTTTTCAAGACTTGAGGATTTGCAGATCTTTTTAGAGCATTATTTGCGGGATGAATTTGCAGAGAAATTGAGCCAAAACTTTGCTCTAGAGCCGGGCAAGACACGCAGTCTAGCTTGGAATTTGGAAGGGGAATGGCTGGATCATACTGGCTATACGGGGACTTTTATCATGTACAATCGGGCGGAACAGAAAGCCGTAATCTTTCTTTCCAATCGCACCTATGAAAAGGATGAACGTGCTCAGTGGATTTTAGACCGCAATGAACTGATGGATCTAATCAGAAGAGAGTGGTAGCTTTCTCCCTACCGAAGCCAAAGGTCCGTCGCTGATGATAAAATAGGATAGAACTCCGGCTTTTGCTTGGAGTTTTTGACTGCTTAACGTGACTTTGTCAGTTAAGATGGGAAAAGATCGCTTTTTTTCCAAAAGTATATTAAAATATAGAAGATAGAAGGAAGAAATAGAGAGAAAGTATGACAAAAGAGAAGGGTGTCGGCAGGGCACATAGCAAGATTATTCTGATGGGGGAGCATTCGGTGGTCTATGGCTATCCAGCCTTGGCTTTGCCTCTCAATAATATCGAAGTGACTTGTCAGGTATTTCCTTCTGAGAAGCCTTGGACTCTCTATGAGGAAGATACCTTGTCCATGGCTGTTTTTGCCTGTCTGGAGCACTTAGGGAAGCAAGGTGCTCAGATTCGTTGCCAGGTGAATTCCATGGTGCCAGAAAAACGAGGCATGGGTTCATCTGCAGCTGTCAGCATTGCAGCCATTCGTGCGGTTTTTGACTACTTTGAAGAATCCTTGGACCATGAAACGCTGGAAATTCTGGCCAATCGAGCAGAAATGATTGCCCATATGAATCCAAGCGGTCTGGATGCCAAGACCTGTCTTAGTGATGTAGCTATCAAGTTTATTCGTAATGTCGGATTTTCAGAGATTGAGCTAGATTTGGGCGCTTATCTGCTGATTGCGGATACGGGCATTCACGGACACACGCGGGAAGCCATCAAAAAGGTGGAAAGCTTGGGTCAGGAGGCTCTGCCCCTCTTACAGGAGTTGGGAAATCTGACGAAAATTGTTGAAAAGGCGATCCATCTCAAAGATTTGCTGACCATGGGTCAGGCTATGACTAAGGCTCACGGCAAACTAGCTCAGTTGGGAGTTTCTTGCCAGCTATCTGATGACTTGGTCGAGCTGGCGCTTGAAAATGGGGCTCTTGGAGCCAAAATGAGTGGCGGTGGTCTAGGTGGCTGCGTGATTGTGCTAATAAAAGAAAAGAAAGAGGCGGAAGACCTAGCCCGTCTTTTGAGAGAGAAAGGAGCCAGCAACATATGGATAGAAAGTCTGTAAGTGTCAAGTCTTACGCCAATATTGCCATTGTCAAGTATTGGGGCAAGGCGGATGCCGAGCGGATGATTCCTGCTACTAGTAGTATTTCCTTGACTTTAGAGAATATGTATACCCAAACCCAGTTAAGTCCACTTCCTGCTGAGGCTGCTGGCGATGAATTTTATATCGATGGGCAATTGCAAAGCCCAGAAGAGCATACTAAGGTCAGTCGGATTATTGATCGCTTTCGGACGGAGCCAAGTGATTGGGTTCGGATTGATACCAGTAACAATATGCCGACAGCTGCAGGTTTATCCTCTAGTTCCAGCGGCTTATCTGCCTTGGTCAAGGCTTGTGATGCTTATTTTAAAACTCATTACAATACCGAGGAGCTGGCCCAGTTGGCTAAGTTTGCTTCAGGTTCGTCAGCCCGCTCCTTTTTTGGTCCTTTGGCAGCATGGGACAAGGATAGCGGAGCAATTTACCCTGTGCAAACCGACCTTAAGCTGGCCATGATTATGTTGGTGCTTCATGATGAGAAAAAGCCGATTTCTAGTCGACTTGGAATGCAGCTCTGTGCCGAAACGTCCAAAAATTTTCAAGCTTGGATTGACCAGTCAGCACAGGACTATCAGGATATGCTGGCTTACTTAAAGGATAATGATTTTGAGAAAGTTGGGCAGTTGACCGAGGAAAATGCCCTGCGGATGCATGCAACGACCGAGACGGCCACGCCTCCATTTACTTATCTGACAGAGGAAAGCTATGCTGCGATGGACTTTGTTCGCCAGCTCCGAGGCCAGGGACATCGTTGTTATTTCACTATGGATGCTGGTCCCAATATCAAGGTTCTCTGTCTTGAAAAGGACTTGGAAGACTTGGTGCCCCTCTTTGAGAATCAGTACCGTCTGATTGTCTCCAAAACGAAGGAATTGCCTGATGGAAACTAAGATGCAAGTCCAGACCTGCGGAAAGCTCTATCTAGCCGGAGAATACGCTGTCCTGATTCCTGGTCATGCGGCTTTGATTAAGAATATCCCGATCTATATGCGGGCAGAGATTGAGGCGGCGGATAGTTATGAGCTGGATTCAGATCTCTTTAGCCACAAAGCCAGTCTAGCGCCAGACGCGGACTATGGCTTGATTCAAGAGACCATTCAGTTGATGAACGACTATCTCAGCTTGCTGCAAATACCATCGCATCCTTTTGCTTTGACTATCAGAGGAAAAATGGAGAAAGACGGGCGCAAGTTTGGGATGGGTTCCAGTGGCAGCGTGGTTGTCTTGACGATCAAGGCTATGGCCGCTTTTTATCAACTGAAACTAAGCTCTGACCTCCTCTTTAGACTAGCTGCAGTAGTGCTTCTCAAGCGGGGGGATAATGGCTCCATGGGAGATCTGGCCTGCATTGCTTATGAACAACTGGTTTATTATCGTTCTTTTGATCGGATGGCAATCCGCCAGCGATTGGTCGACACAAATCTGTTAGAGATTTTGAAGCACGACTGGGGCTATGAAATCAAACCAATCCATCCTAGTTTGACCTGTGATTTCTTGGTGGGTTGGACGAGAGAACCGGCTATTTCGAGTGACCTTGTCAAGCAGGTTAAGTTGAGTTTGAACGAAGACTTCCTGACTCAAACCCAGCTTCAGGTGGACAGTCTGAAAGAAGCTCTTTTGTCGGCTGATAAGATAGCTGTAAAAGATAGCCTATTGACTGCCAGTCAGTTATTAGATAGCCTCAGTCCGCTGATTTATACGGAGAAATTACAGGCCTTAAGAGAGGCGAGTCAAGGCTTGGATTGTGTCGCTAAAAGCAGTGGAGCTGGCGGTGGAGACTGTGGTTTCGCTTTGTCTTTTGCTGCCGAAGATAGTCAAATATTGATCCAACGCTGGCAAGAAGCTGGTCTGGAATTACTCTACCAAGAAAGGATGGGTGCTCATGAGCCAAAGCCGTAAAGATGATCATATTAACTACGCCCTAGAACAGCCCCTTGGCTACAATAGCTTTGATGATATAGAATTAATCCATCGCTCTTTGCCAGCCTATGATTTGGACGAGATTGACTTATCCACTCACTTCGCCGGGCGTGACTGGGATTTTCCCTTTTATATCAATGCCATGACAGGTGGAAGTCCAAAAGGGCGAGAAATCAATGAAAAACTGGCTAAAGTTGCCGAAGCCTGTGGCATCCTCTTTGTGACAGGTTCCTACAGTGCTGCTCTGAAAAATCCAGATGATGATTCTTATGCTGTGGCAAAGGATAAGCCTAATCTACTCTTGGCCAGCAATATCGGACTTGACAAACCAGTAGCAGCAGGCTTGCAGGCGGTGTCGGATTTGAAACCTTTGTTTCTCCAGCTACATGTCAATATCATGCAGGAATTGCTAATGCCGGAGGGAGAGCGGACTTTCAGAACTTGGAAGCAGCATCTGGAAGCCTATGGAAAAGATTTTCCAGTCCCCCTTGTCCTCAAGGAAGTAGGCTTTGGCATGGATCGGAAAACGATTGAGGAAGCTCAGGCACTAGGGATTTCAACCTTTGATATTTCTGGTCGTGGTGGAACGAGCTTTGCCTATATTGAAAATCAGCGGAGCGGTCAGCGAGACTACCTCAACGGTTGGGGGCAGACCACAGCTCAGGCCTTACTGGCAGCCCAAGACTGGGTGGACAAGGTGGAGTTGCTGGCAAGTGGTGGTATTCGCCATCCTCTAGACATGGTTAAAGCCTTGGTTCTGGGTGCTAAAGCAGTCGGTCTTTCTCGGACGATGTTAGACTTGGTCGAAAAACACTCAGTCGAAGAGGTCATTGCTATTGTAAATGGCTGGAAAGAAGACTTACGGCTGTTGATGTGTGCCCTGTCCTGCCGCAACCTTCAAGAATTAACATCCGTCCCCTATCTGCTCTACGGTCGCTTAAAAGAAGGAGCCGAGCAGGTGCAATAAATCACTAGCTTATGTGCTTTGTCTAGTTGATAAAATGCTTTAGCAAATCATTCAAGGAAAAGCGAAATTTATTCTTGCTATTTGTTGGAAAATCTAGTATAATTATTATTTGTGAGTGAACCTCACTTACCCCTTGCAGCGTCTTGGGGTCATTAGACCAAAAGGAGGAACATATCAATGGCTAAATACGAAATTCTTTATATTATTCGTCCAAACATTGAAGAAGAAGCTAAAAACGCTTTGGTAGCACGCTTTGACTCTATCTTGACTGACAACGGTGCAACTGTTGTTGAATCAAAAGACTGGGAAAAACGTCGTCTTGCATACGAAATCCAAGATTTCCGTGAAGGACTTTACCACATCGTTAACGTTGAAGCAAACGACGATGCAGCTCTTAAAGAGTTTGACCGTCTTTCAAAAATCAACGCTGACATTCTTCGTCACATGATCGTCAAACTTGACGCTTAAGAAGGTAAATTATGATTAATAACGTTGTACTTGTGGGACGTATGACCCGTGATGCTGAACTTCGCTATACACCGCAAAACCAAGCGGTCGCAACCTTTACTCTGGCTGTTAATCGCAACTTTAAAAATCAAAGTGGTGAGCGTGAAGCGGACTTTATCAATGTTGTTATCTGGCGTCAGCAGGCAGAAAATCTTGCTAATTGGGCCAAAAAAGGCGCTTTGATCGGAATTACTGGTCGCATTCAGACTCGTAACTATGACAATCAGCAAGGCCAGCGTGTCTATGTCACAGAAGTCGTTGCAGACAACTTCCAGCTTCTGGAAAGTCGTGCAAGCCGTGAAGGGCAGCCTTCAGCTGGCTTTGGTGGCGGTGGCTTCGGTGGAAATTCTGCACCAAGCTATGGTAATGCTGACTCATTCAACCAAGTACCAAACTTTTCTCGTGATGAAAGCCCATTCGGCAATTCAAACCCGATGGACATCTCAGACGATGATTTACCATTCTAAATAATGGACAAAACTAGAACTATAATATAAAGGAGAATAACATGGCTCAACAACGTCGTGGCGGATTCAAACGCCGTAAAAAAGTTGATTACATCGCAGCAAACAAGATTGAATATGTTGATTACAAAGATACTGAGCTTCTTAGCCGTTTCGTTTCAGAACGTGGGAAAATCCTTCCTCGTCGTGTAACAGGAACTTCAGCTAAAAACCAACGTAAAGTAACAACAGCTATCAAACGCGCTCGCGTAATGGCTTTGATGCCTTTCGTAAATGAAGACTAATATGAATCCCTGCTTCTAGCAGGGATTTTTGCTGTCTTGATGATAGGAAGGGCCAGTGCTATAATAGAAGAAACTATCAAGATATGGGAGGCTTGCCATGACAGAAGAACTAGCCATCAGAAAGATGCTTTTTGAGGATATTGAAGGCTTATCGAATGCTTTTATCCAGCAAGGCTGGCCTGGTCGGAGAGAGATTTTAAAAAACTACTTTCTGGAGCAAGAGGCGGGTGAGCGCCAAGTTTTGGTGGCGGTTGTTGGGGAATTTTTGGCTGGCTACATTACAGTCATCCCATTGGCAAAGCATGGGCCTTTTGCTGGTCTTTATCCTGAGTTAACGGATTTTAATGTTTTTGAAAGTTTCCAAAGGCGAGGAATTGGGACAGCTTTATTGGACAAAGCAGAGCAAGTAGCACAGTATTATTCAGATGTGGTTAGCTTGGGCGTTGGGCTGCATAAAGGCTATGGTCCAGCACAACGACTATATGTAGGTCGCGGTTATATGCCAGATGGGTCAGGAGTTTGGTTTCAAAATCAGCCACTCACGCCCTATGCTTCGTGCGAGAATAACGATGACTTGGTCTTATATTTTTCAAAAAGGGCAAAATAAAAGAGGTTGCAAAACCTCTTTTTTATGCTGCTTAATATTTCGCTGGTCCCATAGCCGCACTCTTGATATTGAAGCGCTTCTTGAGGTAGAAACGGAGTGCTAGGGTGATCCCTCCGATTATGGCAACGACAATGTTTGACAAATGTGGGTTGAGAGAGTCGGGCAGTAGGCTAGAACCAACGATTGAAAGGGTCCAAAGAGCAATAGCTACTAGCATGATAAGGATAGATTTGAGTAGATGTGGTCGTTGGCTACGGTCAGTGTCTGGTCCGTAAAAACGGTAAACGAAATGATAGAGGGCGTAGAAAGCGAGACCACCGACAATACTACCAAAGACAAGTGTCGTCATGCCGTAAACAGACGGTCGAGAAGATGCCAAATTGACGATGGAAGTCAGAACGGTGAAGAAACCGAAAATGAAGAGGACGGAATCCAGCATCATCCATTTTGGATCATCGTTTTGTTTTGGATGCTCGGCGTCATAGCGCTCCTTAGCAGTGAGAGAAGAGGCCCAGTAAGTTGGTGCACCGTAGAGAGCACGGGCAGGAATGCCCTTGGCCTGATTTTCTAAAATGTTTGGAATGATTTCTTCTAAGATTGCTTTTACTTCTTCATCGGATTTGCCATCTTTGAGGAGTTGGTGAGTGGCGATGTGGAGAAATTCCTTATTTTTCTTAGTTAGTTTGTCTGATACTACTTGTGACATAAGAGTCCTTTCTGGTGGTTAGAATAATTTTTTATGGAAGAGGTAGAGGGTCAGAGAGCCACTCAGAGCAAAGGCGATAAACATGATAATCCAGAAGGCATGTGGCTCGCCATTTAGAGGTAGTTCATTATCTTTGAAGTTCATCCCATAGGCTGAGAAGAGCATGGTCGGGATGGACATGACAACGGTTACCAAAGCCAGTGTCTTCATGACATTATTCTGGTTGTTGGAAATAATGGAAGCAAAAGTATCTGTCATGCTGTGGAGGATATTTCCATAAATATCAGCCATCTCGATGGCCTGCTGGGTCTCAATCAGGGTATCTTCCAGCAAATCCTCATCTTCCAAGTATTTCTTGATATTGCTAGTAGAGCTGGTTAGTTTTTTAATCACGCGCTCATTTGTCTTGAGGGAGGCTTTGAAATAGACGATGGTCTTTTCCAGCTCCATGAGCTCAATCAGTTCTTCATTTCGAGTCGACTGGTGCAATTGGCTCTCAATCTGTTCGCTCTTGCGGTCAATGGAACGCAGGGCTGTCAGATATAGCTCGGCATTGCGGTAGAGAATCTGAAAGATAAAACGTGACCGCATGAAAGTATAAAAGTTACGCAAGCGACGGTGGATAAAGATATCCAGCAGGGGCAGCTTTTCCAAGCAAGTCGTGATGATAGCTTCTTCTGTGATGATAATACCAAGCGGGATAGTAACATAGTAAGTCTGGTTATTCCGCTCCTCAGTGATAGGCACGTCTACGATGATCAGTGTGTACTCATCCTCGATAGTGACCCGAGACATTTCCTCGGCATCGAGTGGTGCTCGTAGGTCAGCTATGTCAATGCCAAAGGCGTTTGCGATTTCTAAAGATTCATTTTGGGAAGGATTGACCATATTTATCCAAGTTCCTGATTCAAGTGTATCAATCTCCTTAAACTCGGTTGTTGTTGATAAAAATACTTGCTTCATATCTCCTCCTAGAATCGTTTATAAGCACCGTCTTATTATACTACAAATTCTAGTCTTTTGGGCAAAAGTTTGCAGAAAAATTTGCTATAATAGAAGAAGTTTAAAGGTAAAGTGTGGAAGAGATGCAAGATAAAATTGTGATTCATGGAGCGCGAGCTCATAATTTAAAAAATATTGATGTAGAAATCCCCCGAGACAAGCTGGTCGTGGTAACAGGTCTGTCTGGTTCGGGCAAGTCCAGTCTGGCTTTTGACACCCTTTACGCTGAGGGACAACGCCGTTACGTTGAGAGCCTATCGGCCTATGCTCGGCAGTTTTTGGGCAACATGGAAAAGCCAGATGTGGACTCGATTGATGGTCTCAGCCCGGCTATTTCCATTGACCAGAAGACGACCAGTAAAAATCCGCGCTCAACAGTGGGAACTGCCACTGAAATCAATGATTACCTGCGCCTGCTCTATGCTCGTGTTGGAACGCCCTACTGTGTCAATGGACATGGAGCGATTAAGGCCTCGTCTGTTGAGCAGATTGTCGACAAGGTTTTAGAATTGCCAGAGCGTCAGCGGCTGCAGATTTTAGCGCCAGTCATTCGCAAGAAAAAGGGACAGCATAAGACCGTTTTTGATAAGATTCAGAAAGACGGTTATGTCCGGGTGCGCGTGGATGGCAATGTCTACGATGTAACAGAATTGCCAGAGCTTTCTAAGAGCAAGCAGCATGATATTGAAGTCGTGGTGGATAGAATTGTCATCAAGGAAGGGGTGCGCAGCCGTCTCTTTGACTCGGTCGAAGCAGCTCTACGGATTGCTGAGGGTTATGTGGTGATTGATACCATGGACGGTCAAGAGCTGCTCTTTTCTGAGCACTATGCCTGCCCAGTCTGTGGCTTTACGGTGCCAGAGCTAGAGCCACGCCTCTTTTCTTTCAATGCGCCTTTTGGCTCCTGTCCGGACTGTGATGGTCTGGGGGTTAAGCTGGAAGTGGATCTAGATGTGGTTGTGCCAGAAGCTGGCAAGACCTTGCGCGAAGGAGCGCTAGCACCTTGGAATCCCATCTCCTCCAACTACTATCCACAGATGCTGGAGCAGGCCATGGCAGCCTTTGACATTGATATGGACAAGCCTTTTGAGGAGCTGACGGAGGAAGAGAAGCAGCTGATTTTCTTTGGCTCAGATGGGCGGGAGTTCCATTTCCATTATGAAAATGAATTTGGAGGCGTGCGCGATATTGACATTCCTTTTGAGGGGGTTGTCACCAATATCAACCGTCGCTACCATGAAACCAATAGTGATTTTACTCGGACGCAGATGCGGGCTTATATGAATGAGCTAACTTGTGCAGCTTGTCATGGTTATCGACTCAGTCCCCAGGCCTTGTCTGTCAAGGTTGGCGGTGAAGATGGCTTGCATATCGGTGAGATTTCAGACTTGTCTATTGCAGATCATTTGGTCCAGTTGGACAAGCTTAGCTTGACTGACAACGAAGCTACGATTGCGCGTCCTATTCTTAAAGAAATTCATGACCGACTGACCTTCCTCAATAACGTTGGTCTTAATTACCTGACTTTGTCTCGCTCGGCTGGGACTCTATCAGGAGGCGAGAGCCAGCGGATTCGCTTGGCAACTCAGATTGGCTCGAACTTGAGTGGCGTCCTCTATATCTTGGACGAGCCCTCTATTGGCTTGCACCAGCGTGATAATGACCGCCTGATTGCCAGCCTCAAGAAGATGCGCGACCTAGGCAATACCCTCATCGTTGTTGAGCACGACGAGGACACCATGAGAGAGGCGGACTGGCTGATTGATGTGGGACCAGGAGCCGGTGTTTTCGGCGGTGAAATCGTCGCAGCCGGCACTCCGACGCAAGTGGCTAAGAACAAAAA
Source organism: Streptococcus sp. 27098_8_73 (assembly GCF_041432495.1). NCBI lineage: Bacteria > Bacillati > Bacillota > Bacilli > Lactobacillales > Streptococcaceae > Streptococcus > Streptococcus sp. 27098_8_73. Next base: position 63,918 of record NZ_JAPVZT010000003.1, on the reverse strand, counting down.
ATCCATCACAGGCCAATACCTGTCAGGTAAACGTGAAATCCCAGTACCATTGGACCGCCGTGTAGGCAATGGCCGCTTTATCGAAGTGACAGGGGCTAAGGAGAATAACTTGCAGAATATCTCAGCTAAATTCCCCTTGGGCAAATTTATCGCTGTGACAGGAGTTTCTGGATCCGGTAAGTCAACGCTGGTCAACTCTATTCTTAAAAAAGCCATTGCTCAAAAACTTAACCGCAACTCTGCCAAACCAGGTAAGTTCAAGAAAATCAGTGGCATTGAGCATGTGGACCGCTTGATTGATATTGACCAAAGCCCGATTGGCCGGACACCGCGTTCGAATCCAGCTACCTATACTGGAGTTTTTGACGATATTCGCGATCTGTTTGCCAAGACCAATGAAGCCAAGATTCGCGGCTACAAGAAGGGCCGTTTCAGCTTTAACGTCAAGGGCGGTCGCTGTGAGGCCTGCTCGGGTGATGGGATTATCAAGATTGAGATGCACTTCCTACCTGACGTCTATGTGGCCTGTGAGGTCTGCCACGGCACTCGCTATAATAGTGAGACTCTGGAAGTCCACTACAAGGAGAAGAATATCGCTCAGGTTCTGGACATGACGGTCAATGATGCGGTAGAGTTCTTTCAGCATATTCCGAAAATTGCCCGTAAACTCCAGACCATCAAGGACGTGGGACTAGGCTATGTGACTCTAGGGCAGCCAGCCACGACCTTGTCAGGTGGTGAAGCCCAGCGGATGAAGCTGGCCAGCGAACTTCACAAGCGCTCGACTGGTAAGTCCTTCTATATCTTGGATGAGCCGACGACAGGGCTTCATACAGAGGATATTGCTCGTTTGCTCAAGGTTTTAGCTCGCTTCGTGGACGATGGCAATACAGTCCTCGTCATTGAGCACAATCTGGACGTTATCAAGACAGCTGACCATATCATCGACCTAGGCCCAGAAGGCGGTGTCGGTGGTGGTACGATTATTGCGACGGGTACACCAGAAGAGGTTGCAGCCAATCCAGCCAGCTACACTGGCCGGTATTTGAAAGGTAAGCTGAAATAAGATTTTTATTGTTCTAAAACACAAATCCCTCACTAGGCTAACCTAATGAGGGATTTTAACTTATAGTTATGAGGGAAGTAGGGCATAGCTATCGCAGCAACCTACTAGATATTTTAGAATGTTTTCTCTTTGTCACGAACGACCAGTAAGTCCACTTTCGCGTGGCGAAGGATATACTCAGATGATGAGCCGACTAGGAGGCGTTCAAAGGCATTGAGACCGGTAGCTCCGACCATAATCAAATCAACCTTGTGTTCGTCAGGAATGTCAGTTGACAGGAGGGTTTTGGGATTGCCCAATTCAATGACGATATCAACGTATTTGACCCCTGCTTTTTGCGCCTTTTCCTTGTATTCTGTCATCAACTTTTGTGCTTCTTCTTGGAGGTCTTCGTAGACCTCAGCGTCAAAGGTTGAGACGCTTTGGAGAGCCCGTGTATCAATCACATGAGCAATTGTCAAACGAGAAGCATTTCTCAGCGCTACATTAACTCCTTTTTCAAAAGCGAGTTCTGCTTCGCGAGAGCCGTCAACAGCGACCATGATATTTTCATATTTTTGTTGAGTCATAAAGCTACCTCCATCTTTTGTCGAATCCTAGATTCGAGCTTCTTAATATCTTCACTTATATTGTAAACCTTTTCAGAAAAAAAGTAAAGCTGCAAATGAAATTCAGAAATCAAGTGAAATTATTGTGATGGATACGTGTATTTTCCTAAGTTATAAGATATATTTTAATTCAAACGAGCTTTCCCAAATTCTTCCTGATTGTCAATCTTTTTTTCTGGTGGTATAATAAAATCATTCAGATGAATTGAGGAAAATAGGATGAAAGAATTTAATAAGTCCAGCAAACTGGAGCATGTAGCCTATGATATTCGTGGACCGGTTTTGGATGAAGCGATGCGGATGCGGGCTAATGGAGAAAAAATTCTCCGCCTGAACACAGGAAATCCAGCCGAATTTGGTTTCACTGCTCCAGACGAGGTCATTCATGATTTGATTATGAATGCGCGTGATAGTGAGGGGTACTCTGATTCTAAGGGGATTTTCTCAGCCCGTAAGGCCATTATGCAGTATTGTCAGCTCAGAAATTTCCCTAATGTTGATATCGATGATATTTATCTTGGAAATGGAGTCAGCGAGCTGATTGTTATGTCTATGCAGGGACTCTTGGATGATGGAGATGAGGTCCTAGTACCAATGCCGGACTATCCGCTCTGGACAGCTGCAGTTAGTCTGGCTGGTGGGAATGCGGTTCATTATGTCTGTGATGAGCAGGCAGAATGGTATCCAGATATTGACGACATCAAGTCAAAAATCACTTCTAATACTAAGGCTATCATTATTATCAATCCTAACAATCCAACGGGAGCACTTTATCCTAAGGAACTTTTGCTAGAAATTGTGGAAATTGCTCGTCAGAACAATCTTATCATCTTTGCGGATGAAATTTATGACCGCATGGTGATGGATGGACATGCGCATACGCCTGTAGCTAGTCTGGCTCCTGATGTTTTCTGTGTTAGTATGAATGGTCTGTCTAAGTCTCACCGTATCGCTGGCTTCCGAGTTGGCTGGATGGTGCTATCTGGTCCTAAGCGGCACGTTAAAGGCTATATCGAAGGCCTTAATATGCTTTCCAATATGCGCTTGTGCTCTAACGTATTGGCCCAGCAGGTTGTGCAAACATCGCTTGGAGGTCACCAGTCGGTGGATGAATTGCTTTTGCCAGGCGGTCGTATCTATGAACAAAGAAACTTCATTTACAATGCTATTCAAGATATTCCAGGTTTGTCTGCAGTCAAACCTAAGGCGGGTCTTTACATCTTCCCGAAAATTGATCGGGAAATGTACCGTATCGATGATGATGAGCAGTTTGTCTTGGATTTCCTCAAGCAGGAAAAAGTCCTTCTTGTCCATGGACGAGGCTTTAACTGGAAGGATCCAGATCATTTCCGAATCGTTTATCTGCCTCGGGTAGATGAGCTGGCTCAGATCCAAGAAAAAATGACACGCTTCCTACGCCAATACCGTAGATAAGCATAAAATACAAGTCATAAACCGTTTAAAACAAATTCGTCTTAGAATTGTTTTAAATGGTTTTTTTGATGAAGTGATTTTTTTCGCTATCATTAAATTCTGAATCTTTCAGAATTGTAGCGAATTTTTTTTCAATACACAATTTTCAGATAATTATTGAAAATTTTGGTCGATTATGATACAATCAAGGGGACTAAATACGAGGTAAATGTATGGCAAAACTATTAGAAAAAACAAGGAAGATTACTTCTATCTTGAAACGTTCAGAAGAGCAGCTTCAGGAGGAACTTCCTTACAATGCGATCACTCGCCAGCTTGCTGATATTATTCATTGCAATGCCTGCATCATCAACAGCAAGGGCCGTCTCTTGGGCTATTTCATGCGCTACAAGACAAATAATGATCGTGTAGAAGCCTTTTTCCAAGACAAGACATTCCCCAAAGAATATGTCCAAGAAGCAAACATGGTGTATGAGACGGAGGCTAATCTGCCTGTAACTCACGATTTGACCATTTTCCCAGTGGAAACCAAGGATGAATTTCCAGATGGCCTGACTACCATTGCTCCCATTCATGTTTCAGGAATTCGCTTGGGCTCGCTGATTATCTGGCGCAATGATAAAGAATTTTTGGATGATGACTTGATTCTGGTTGAGATTGCCAGCACAGTGGTCGGTATCCAGCTGCTTAATTTCCAGCGGGAAGAGGACGAGAAGAACATCCGTCGTCGGACAGCTGTGACCATGGCGGTCAATACTTTGTCTTACTCAGAGTTACGGGCTGTTTCAGCTATTCTAGGCGAGCTCAATGGCAATGAAGGACAACTGACGGCTTCTGTTATTGCTGACCGCATCGGGATTACCCGTTCAGTGATTGTCAATGCCTTGCGTAAGCTGGAAAGTGCGGGGATTATTGAAAGCCGCTCGCTGGGGATGAAGGGAACTTATCTGAAAGTACTGATTCCAGATGTTTTTGAGGAAATTAAAAAGAGGGATTACTAATGGCTAAAGCACTGATTTCCATTGATTATACAGTTGATTTTGTTGCAGATGAGGGCAAGTTGACCGCAGGAGCGCCAGCTCAGGCAATTTCTGAAGCCATTGCTCAAGTGACCGAGGCAGCTTTTGATCGAGGCGACTATATCTTCTTTGCTATTGATGCCCACGATGAAAATGATGTCTTTCACCCAGAAAGCAAGCTGTTTCCGCCTCACAATATAAAGGGAACGAGCGGTCGCAATCTTTATGGGCCCTTAGCGGATTTTTATGACAAGCATCAAGCGGACTCTCGGGTTTTTTGGATGGATAAACGCCATTATTCTGCCTTTTCCGGTACGGATTTAGATATTCGATTGCGGGAAAGAAAGGTAGATACGGTCATTTTGACTGGAGTCTTGACAGATATTTGCGTCCTGCATACGGCGATTGATGCCTATAATCTTGGTTACCAGATTCAGGTGGTGGAGCCGGCTGTGGCTTCTTTGTCAGAGGAAAATCACAAATTTGCCTTAAATCACTTGCAAAATGTTCTGGGTTCGACTATAATAAATACAATTTAAAAGTAAAAGAGAAGCAGAGTAGGCTTGCTGACTTGCACAGAGAGTGCTGATAGCTGAGAGCAGCACCAAGAAAGCAAAAACCGAAGAACATGTTTCATAATCTTTTGTGTGACCAAGCACAAACGCCGCTCACGTTACGAGCGCAGAGGCTGCCTTTTAAGGCGGCGAATAACAGTGGTACCACGGCTTTCGTCTGTTTCATAGACGGAGGCCCTTTTCTTTTGCCGCGATTCAAGTAAAGGAGATGGAAGAACGTGGTAATATCCTGAACAACAGGGCGAAGCTACAAATTGATGTGAGAGGGAAAGAACATGAAAGAAATTTTTATCGGAAACTACGGTTTAGAGCAGGTCGGACAGACCATGACCGCAACTGGCTGGGTAGCCAATATCCGCAATCACGGCAAGCTAGCCTTTATTGAATTGCGGGACCGTGAGGGCTTGCTTCAGGTCTTCGTTGGCGGTGAGATTGAAGATTTTGCAAAGCTAGAAGACATTGGCAAAGAGGATGTCATTGCAGTGACAGGCCAAGTCGTTCAGCGTGAAGAGCGTTTTGTCAACAAGGCCATCAAGTCTGGTCAGGTCGAGTTGAGGGCAGAGAAGATTGAGGTTATTGCTAGCAGCAAGGTCTTACCTTTTGAGTTGGACCAGCATGCCCATACAGGGGAAGACCTGCGCCAGAAATACCGCTACCTGGACTTGCGTCGTGAGAAGATGACACATAACCTCAAACTTCGTCATCAGGTCACCTCAACCATTCGAGAATATTTGAATGGTTTGGACTTTTTGGAAGTGGAGACGCCGTATCTGACCAAGTCAACACCTGAAGGTGCTAGAGATTTCCTGGTGCCTAGTCGGATCTTTAAAAATCAATTCTACGCGCTGCCACAGAGCCCGCAGATGCTCAAGCAGTTGCTGATGGGAGCTGGCCTTGAGCGCTACTATCAGATTGTTCGTTGTTTCCGTGACGAAGACTTGCGGGGCGATCGTCAGCCAGAGTTTACTCAGGTAGATTTGGAGCTGAGTTTTGCAAGCGAAGAAGAAATCCGAGCTCTGGTTGAAGCTATGCTCAAGGCTGTTGTCAAGAAAACTCATGGTTTAGAGTTGACAGAAGATTTTCCGACTATCAGCTATGATGAGGCTATGAGCCGCTTTGGTTCTGATAAGCCAGATACACGCTTTGGTTTAGAGTTGAAGAGTTTGACGGATTTGTGCCAGTCCAATGATTCGCTCCTCATCAAGAAAGTCTTGGATAATCAAGAAGAGGTGATGGGAATTTGTGTGCCAGAAGCGGCTAGTGCTTTTAGCAAGAAACAGCTGAGCCACTACTATCAGGAAATGAAGGAGTTTGGCTGCAGTCGTTTTGCTAGTCTAAAGGTTGAAAATGGCCAATTGGTTGGGGATTTGGCTAGTACCTTTGAAGCTGAGAGTCAGGAGTTACTGACACGTTTTGAGGCCAAGGATGGAGACTTGATTCTGCTAGTCATGGCCAAGAAGCGTCGTGCTCAGGAAGCTTTGGGACATCTGCGCCTAGAAGTCGCAAAAACTTTGGATTTGATTGACCCAAGCCTGCTTCATTTCCTCTGGGTTGTGGATTGGCCGCTGTTGGAGTGGAATGAAGACCAAAACCGCTATCAAGCCATGCACCATCCTTTCACACAGGGCGTTTTTGAAGAAGGTCAGGAGCCAGATCAATACCGCAGCCATGCCTACGACATCGTCTTGAATGGCTATGAAATTGGTGGGGGGAGTCTACGGATTCATGATCGGAAGGCTCAGGAAGCGATGTTTGAGCTATTGGGCATGGGCCGAGAAGACTATGAGCGGGACTTTGGTTTCTTCCTAGAAGCTTTGGAGTACGGCTTCCCACCACACGGCGGCTTGGCTCTGGGCTTGGATCGCTTGGTTATGATTTTGGCTGGGGAAGAAAATATCCGCCAAGTCATTGCTTTTCCGAAAAATGGTACTGGCTTTGATCCTATGCTGGAAAGCCCAAGTTTGGTGGATCAAAGACAGCTCAAAGAACTGCATTTGGAATTGAAGAATTAGCCGGAAATATGGTAAAATGAAATGATGCGAATTCCTGAAGAAATCAGGAAGAAGTTAAAGAAAGAGGTCACAGCTACGAGAGCTTGGTGCCTCTATCTTAGCAAAACAATGCGAGTTAAATACCTCGAAAACAAAGATCTTTCTTAGATTTATCGTTTTCGGTCGGTATTCAGGCTCGCCTATCTTATGAAAGGAATCAGAGATGAAGATTACTCAAGAAGAAGTAAGTCACGTTGCAAAACTGTCAAAACTGGCTTTTTCACCAGAAGAGACAGATGAGTTTGCGACAACCTTGTCTAAAATTGTCGACATGGTCGAATTGCTCAATGAAGTGGATACGGAGGGTGTGCCTTTCACTTCCAATGTGGCAGCTAACATCAACTATATGCGAGAAGATGTGGCTCAGCCGGGCTGGAACCGAGAAGAGCTTTTCCAAAATGTACCTGAAAAAGAGCGGGGCTACATCAAAGTACCTGCCATCCTAGATGACGGAGGAGATGACTAATGACTTTTAATCACAAGACCATTGAAGAGCTGCATGATTTGCTGGTCAAGAAAGAAATTTCTGCAGTAGAGTTAACTCAGGCAACTTTGGCAGACATCAAAGAACGTGAAGCTGCCGTGGACAGTTTCATCACTATCAGCGAAGAGGAAGCATTGGCTCAGGCAGCAGCTCTGGATGCTAAGGGCATTGATGCTGATAATCTTATGAGCGGAATTCCGCTAGCGGTTAAGGACAATATCTCAACCAAGGGAATCTTGACGACGGCTGCATCTAAAATGCTCTACAACTATAAGCCGATTTTCGATGCAACCAGTGTAGAGAAGCTCTACGGTAAGGATATGATTATCGTTGGGAAGACCAACATGGACGAGTTCGCCATGGGGGGATCCAGCGAAAACTCTTACTTTAAGACGACTAAGAATGCTTGGGACAGCAGCAAGGTTCCTGGTGGGTCATCTGGTGGATCAGCGACAGCGGTTGCCTCTGGTCAGGTTCGTCTGTCACTGGGTTCAGATACGGGTGGCTCCATTCGTCAGCCTGCTTCCTTTAACGGTGTAGTCGGCCTCAAACCAACTTACGGACGGGTTTCTCGTTTTGGTCTCATTGCTTTTGGTTCTTCTTTAGATCAGATTGGGCCTTTCTCTCAGACGGTTAAGGAAAATGCCCAGCTTCTGAATGTTATTTCTGGTAATGATCCTAAAGATTCTACATCATCACAAGAAGCAGTGCCAGACTTTACTAGCAAGATTGGCCAAGACATCAAGGGCATGAAGATTGCCCTGCCTAAGGAATACATGGGTGAGGGAATTGACAGCAAGGTCAAGGAAACGATTCTGGCAGCAGCCAAGCACTTGGAAAGCCTAGGTGCGATTGTTGAAGAAGTTAGCCTGCCCCACAGCAAGTACGGCGTGGCTGTTTACTATATCATTGCTTCCTCTGAAGCCAGCTCTAACCTGCAGCGCTTTGACGGTATTCGCTATGGCTACCGCGCAGAAGGCATTGAAAATCTAGAAGATGTCTATGTCAAATCTCGCAGTGAAGGCTTTGGTGAAGAGGTGAAACGCCGCATCATGCTGGGTACTTTCAGCTTGTCATCTGGTTACTACGATGCCTACTTCAAGAAAGCTGGTCAGGTTCGGACCTTGATTATGCAAGATTTTGCTAAGGTTTTTGAAAAATATGATTTGATCTTAGGTCCAACTGCACCAACGGTTGCTTATGATTTGGGTAGTCAAAACCAAGATCCAGTGGCCATGTATCTGGCTGACCTTTTGACCATTCCAGTCAATCTGGCTGGCCTGCCGGGCATTTCAATCCCAGCCGGCTTTGCAGATGGTCTTCCTGTCGGCTTGCAGCTGATTGGTAACCACTTTGATGAAGCAACCATCTATCAGGCAGCCGCAGCGTTTGAAGCGACGACTGACTACCACAAACAGCAGCCAGTTATCTTTGGAGGTGAAAAATAATGAACTTTGAAACAGTTATCGGACTGGAAGTCCATGTTGAATTGAAGACCAATTCAAAAATTTTCTCACCGGCTCCAGCTCACTTCGGTGAAGATCCAAATGCCAACACCAATATCATCGACTGGTCCTTCCCAGGTGTCCTGCCTGTTATGAACAAGGGTGTCATTGACTATGGAATCAAAGCTGCTCTGGCTTTGAACATGGATATTCACCAGAAAATGCACTTTGACCGCAAGAATTACTTCTATCCGGACAATCCAAAAGCCTATCAAATTTCTCAGTTTGATGAGCCGATTGGCTACAATGGCTGGATTGAGATTGAGCTAGAAGATGGCACGACCAAGAAAATCCGTATCGAGCGAGCCCACTTGGAAGAAGATGCTGGAAAGAATACCCACGGCAGCGATGGCTACTCTTATGTGGACCTCAACCGTCAAGGGGTGCCTCTGATTGAGATTGTCTCGGAAGCAGATATGCGCAGTCCAGAAGAAGCTTATGCCTATCTGACTGCCCTCAAGGAAATCATCCAGTACACGGGTATTTCGGATGTCAAGATGGAAGAAGGTTCCATGCGGGTCGACGCCAATATTTCCATCCGTCCTTACGGTCAGGAAGAATTTGGCACCAAGACTGAGCTGAAAAACCTCAACTCCTTCAACTTTGTCCGGAAGGGTCTAGCATTTGAGGAAAAACGCCAAGCGGAAATCCTACGCAGCGGTGGTCAAATCCGTCAGGAAACCCGTCGTTATGATGAAGCAACTGGGGAAACTCTGCTTATGCGGGTGAAGGAAGGTTCAGCGGACTACCGTTACTTCCCAGAGCCTGATTTGCCTATCTTTGAGATTGAAGATGCTTGGATTGAGCAAGTACGCAGCAATCTGCCAGCCTTTCCAAAAGAGCGCCGTGCCAAGTATGTGGGCGATTACGGCCTGTCTGACTACGATGCCAAGCAGCTGACCGCGACCAAGGCTGTGTCAGACTTCTTTGAAGTAGCTGTTGCTGCAGGTGGAGACGCTAAGGCTGTCTCTAACTGGCTCCAAGGAGAAGTGGCTCAATACCTCAATGCTGAAGGCAAGACTATTTCTGAGATTGAGCTGACGCCTGAGAACCTGACTGAGATGATTGCACTGATTGCAGACGGAACGATTTCCTCTAAGATTGCTAAGAAGGTCTTTGTCCATCTAGCTAAAAACGGTGGCTCTGCTAAAGAGTATGTACAGAAAGCAGGCTTGATCCAAATTTCAGACCCTGCTCAACTTCTTCCTATTATCCAGCAAGTCTTTGCGGATAATGAAAAAGCCATCAATGACTATAAGGGCGGCAACAAGAATGCAGCCAAGTCCTTGATTGGTCAGCTCATGAAGGCTACCAAGGGCCAAGCCAACCCACAAGTAGCACAAAAACTGCTCAATGAAGAGTTGGAGAAATTATAGAAATAAGTAGAAAACCAGTCGTGAGGCTGGTTTTCGCCTTTTATTTGAAGAGAACTTATGGTAAAATAGGTAAAAAATAAAGGAGTCCTTATGTCAGAAATTAAAGTAAAACGCGGAACAGGCTTTGTAGGGATCATTGGGAATTTTCCAATTTTAATCAATGGCCAAAAGGTTGGTACAATCCAGAATGGCGACGAGGCGGCCTTTCCTATTGAGGGGGAAGAAGCTGTCGTTCGTGTAGGAGCTGCTCCTATGAGAACCAAGCCAGTGACAGTTAAAGCAGGGCAAACCTTGCTGGTTGAAACAAATTTTACTAATTTTTCTATCTGTCTAGGAGTTTTGTTGCTCGGCCTGTTCTTTGGTGGTCTAGTGCGTGCAATTCTCTTAATTCTTTATATTGTTTTAATGTTTCTTCTGCCTTTTTACTCAGCTAGGATTGAAGAATAAACTGAAGAATTTTTGTTGATAGGCTGGGTTAAAATAAAGGGGTTTCTGATGCTAAAATTTATCAATACGCGTGCTACCGGTATGGTTGGAGTTGCCCAAAATGTTGCGGTATATCTAAATGGTCAACTTGTGGATAAACTTGCGAATGATGAAAGTAAAACGCTGACTTTTGAGGGAGACAGTGCTGAACTACAGGTTGGACAAAGTTTTATGAAATCGCATAAGATTCAAATGAAAGATGGCCAGAAAGTACTCGTTACAGCTTCTGGAATGCGGGCTATGCTAGGGGTTATTGGGCATATCTTAGGTTTGCCTTATTTACTTCTTGAGATAGAGGATTAAACATCTTTAAGCTCAGCTAAATCATAAAAAATCAGTCAAAACAGACTGATTTTTCTTTATGGTTTATGTTATAATGATCAAAGCTAACAGAAAGAGGTTTGAGATGTCAAAAGTTTTAAGGGGGACCCTTTATACCTTGGCTGCGGGGATTGCCTGGGGCTTATCGGGAACAAGTGGTCAATATCTGATGGAGCATGGTTTTTCGGCACTGAGCTTGACCAATGTGCGCTTGTTGCTAGCGGGTTTGGTTTTGATGATGTTGGCTTATGCGACAAATAAAGACTCTTTTAAAGAGATTTGGAAAGACAAGAGCTCTCTGTTACACATTTTACTTTTTGCAGTCTTAGGCTTGTTCATCAATCAATATGCTTATCTAGCGGCCATTCATGAGACGAATGCAGGAACAGCAACGGTTTTACAGTATCTCTGTCCTGTTGGTGTTTTGGCATACACTTGTATCAAAGACAGAGTAGCACCGACTGTGGCTCAGATTTGTTCAATGATTCTAGCTATAGGTGGAACCTTTCTGATTGCGACCCACGGTCAGGTCAATCAGCTCTCGATGACACCAAAAGGCTTATTTTTAGGTATTTTCTCAGCTTTTACTTATGCACTTTATATTCTTTTGCCGATTGGGCTCATTAAAAAGTGGGGAAGCATGCTGATAATCGGGATTGGGATGACCATTGCAGGTGTCTTGCTCCTTCCTTTCAGCGGTATTTTCCAGCATCAGTGGCAATTCCGTTTAGATATCCTTTTAGCCTTGGTCGGCATCATTGTCATCGGGACAATCTTTGCTTACACCGTCTTTTTGAAGGGAACAAGCTTGGTTGGTCCTGTCAAATCTAGTCTCTTGGCTTCAATAGAGCCAATTTCAGCGGTCTTCTTTGCTTTTGTCATTATGAATGAACGATTTTATCTGCTTGATTTTGTAGGTATGGGCATGATTTTGCTAGCTGTCCTGTTGATATCTGTCAAAGACCTAATCTTGGAAAAGAAAAAAGGTTTATTATAAGCAAGAAAGAATAAGGAAAGACCTGGCTCCATATAGAGCTAGGTCCTTGTTGTTTACTTATTCGGTTTATTCATCGCTTTCTGAGTTGCCAAAGAATGCTTTATACAAAGCACGGATGGCTTCTTTTTCTTGGTTCTTATTGACAACAAACATGATAGAAACTTCACTGGAACCTTGTGACATCATTTGGATATTGATTTTGTTGTCAGAAAGAGCTCTAGTCGCAGTAGCAGTTACCCCGATATGACTTTTCATTTTTTCGCCGACAATCATGATGATAGAAAGATCATGCTCAATCTCAGCGTAGTCTACTTCTGCCTTTTGTACAAGTTGGCGCAGAATTTCTTCTTCTTTGATTGGAGTTAATTCACGTTCGCGAAGAATGATGGAAAGATCATCGATTCCTGTTGGCATATGCTCCCAACCGATATTTAGATCTTCCAAAATCTGAAGCGCCTTTCGGCCAAATCCAACTTCTCGGTTCATGAGATACTTGGACATGTTAATGCTTACGAAGCCAGAGTCGCCAGCGATTCCTACAACAGGAGGATGATCTTCGCTATGTTTATGGACGATGCGCGTACCAGGGTGTTCTGGATTGTTGGTATTTTTGATAACGAGTGGAATTTTTCCGCGATAGGCTGGAAGCAGGGCTTCATCGTGAAGGACAGTAAAACCTGCATAGGCTAATTCTCGCATTTCACGGTAAGTAAGCTCAGCGATAGAGCGTGGCTTATGAATAATCCCAGGATGAGCAGCAAAGATGCCGTCCACATCAGTGAAGTTTTCATAGACGTCAGCTTTGACACCAGCTGCAATAATTGATCCTGTAATATCTGACCCGCCACGAGAAAAAGTACAGATCTGTCCATCTTGAGTGACACCAAAGAAGCCAGGGATGACAAGGACTTCATCGGAATGAATTAGTTCTTCCAATTTATCATAGCTTGAAGGAAGGATCCGAGCATTTCCTGGTTCGCTTGAAACCACTAGTCCAGCTTCTCTAGGATGGACGTAGCGAGCCGGAATGCCATTGTGGTTAAAGTAAGCTGCGATGAGCTTAGCATTGTTGTTTTCACCAGCTGCTAGGAAAGTATCGTAAAGAAATTCATTATTTTCAATTGGCAGAGTAGCTAGGGAGATGATGCTCTTAGAGATTTTTTCAATAATTGCAGATTTCAGGCCTAGCTCAGAAACCATATCGGAGTAGCGTTTAATAATCCAATTTTGCTCCTTGGAGACATCATTTCCTGCAATATACTGGCGATAATACTTAATCAGGGCATCGGTGACTTTTGTATCCTGGTCATCTCTTTTTCCTGGTGCAGAAACGACAACGAAGCGACGCTCAGCATCAGACTTTACAATATGTAAGACTTTTTCTAATTGTGAAGCAGAAGCAAGTGAACTTCCGCCAAATTTTACAACTTTCATAGAAACTCCTAAACATGATTTAGGAAAAATTATAACAAAATTCTGAAAATTTTGCAAATCTATCAGAAGCACTGCTTTACGTAAATTTGTTTCAAAAATAAGCAAAAAACGAATATAAAATCAAATTTTCCAGTTTTTGTTTTCTTTCTTACATCTTTTATGCTAGAATAAATGTAATTTGACTATCAAATTATTTAATTATGAAATAAAATGACTGTAATTACCCAGTCTAGAATGGAGTTAGAATGACTTTTAATGGTATTCTTTATAAGGTAGTTGATGAAGTGGCGACTATTACCTTCAATCGTCCTGAAGTTTCAAATGGTTTCAATATCCCTATGTGTGAGGAGATTTTAGAAGCGATTGAGCTAGCCGCAAATGATAAGGCAGTGAAGTTTCTAGTGATCAATGCCAATGGGAAGGTATTTTCTGTCGGTGGCGACCTAGCTGAGATGCAAAGAGCTGTCAGTGCTGACGATATTCAATCCTTGGTAAAAATTGCAGAGCTGGTCAATGACATTTCCTTTGCCATGAAACAACTACCCAAGCCAGTTATCATGAGTGTGGATGGCCCTGTTGCTGGTGCAGCTGCCAATATGGTCGTGGCTGCAGATTTCTGCATTGCGACGGAAAAATCTCGATTCATTCAAGCTTTTGTGGGAGTGGGCTTAGCGCCAGATGCCGGTGGGCTTTATCTTCTGACTCGGGCAATTGGTGTGACTCGGGCGACTCATTTGGTCATGACGGGAGATGCCTTGACTGCTGAGAAGGCTCTGGATTATGGTTTGCTTTATAAGGTCTGTGAAGCAGAAAAACTGGAAAAAACAACGGAACAGTTGCTGAAGAAGCTAAAACGCGGCTCGCTGAATTCTTACAGAGCTATGAAAGAAATGGTCTGGAAGAGTTTATTTAGCGGTTGGAAAGAGTATGCAGAGCTGGAGTTGGCTTTGCAGAAATCCCTGGCTTTCACAGAGGACTTTAAAGAAGGCGTTCAGGCTTATACTGAGAAGCGTCGTCCACAATTCACAGGTAAGTAAGGATTTGTAGGATAAGAAAATTGTTTGAAAATCAAATAAATTTTCAAAAGGACTTGCAAATTATTTTGAGATCTGATAAAATTTGAATGTCAAAGTATTTATGAAGGAGGTGTTGGTTTGAATTATCAATTAGTCAATGATTATTTAACATCCATTTTTAATAATGTTTTGGTTATTGAAGAGTCCAGCCTCCGAGGCAGTCAATTTAAAGACGTCTCCATTAAAGAAATGCACACTATTGATGTTATTGGTACCATGCCTAATGCGACTCCAAGCGATATTTCAAAGGAATTGTTAGTCACTTTGGGGACTGTCACAACCAGCTTGAATAACTTGGAGCGTAAAGGGTATATCGAGCGTCGCCGTTCATCCATTGACCGTCGTGTAGTTCATCTGAGTTTGACTAAGAAGGGGAGGCTCTTGTATCGCCTTCATAAACGATTCCACAATCGCATGGTCATGCAAGTAGTGGAAGGAATGTCCTCAGAAGAAAAAAATGCAATGCAAAAAGGTTTGCAGAACTTGTATAATTTTTTAGAGGAGTTGAAATAATGAACTATGCAAGAATTACTCAAGTAGCTCATTATGCTCCAGAGCAGATTGTCACAAATGATGATCTGGCTAAGATGATGGATACAAGTGATGAATGGATCTCAAGTCGTACGGGTATCAAACAGCGACATTTATCTCGGACTGAGTCAACCAGTGCTTTAGCTACAAAAGTTGCTGAGCAATTACTGGAAAAGGCCCAACTGTCTGCTGATCAGCTTGATTTTATCATTGTTGCGACGATCACTCCGGATTCTATGATGCCGTCAACTGCAGCTAGAGTGCAGGCCAATATTGGAGCTACCAAGGCTTTTGCTTTTGACTTGACGGCAGCTTGCAGTGGCTTTATCTTTGCCTTATCAACTGGAGAAAAGTTCATTTCCTCTGGTCGCTATCAAAGAGGTTTGGTCATCGGTAGCGAAACGCTTTCGAAAGTCGTTGATTGGTCGGATCGTGCGACGTCAGTCTTATTTGGTGATGGGGCTGGGGGAGTCTTGCTTGAAGCGGCAGAAAAGCAGCATTTTTGGGCTGAAAGTCAGTTTACTGATGGCTTGAGAGGTCAGAGTTTGACTTGTGGTGGACTTGGTTTGTCCTCTCCATTTTCGGAAAAGCAAGTTGATGATCGCTATTTGAAAATGGAAGGCCGAGCAATCTTTGATTTCGCTATTCGTGATGTGGCACAGTCTATCAAAAATACCATTGAAGAGAGTCCATTTTCAGTGGAGGAGCTTGATTATCTGCTCTTGCATCAGGCCAATATCCGAATTTTAGATAAAATGGCTAAGAAACTCGGAGTTTCTCGGGAAAAACTACCTGCTAATATGATGGAATATGGCAATACTAGTGCAGCTAGCATCCCGATTTTATTATCTGAGTGTGTCCAACAGGACTTGATTAAGCTAAACGGAGATCAGACTATTTTATTGTCAGGTTTCGGTGGAGGTTTGACATGGGGCACGCTTATTGTTACAATTTAGTTAATCATGTGGAAACACATAGATAAAAAATATATTTTTTAAAGGAGTCTATCCATGGCAGTATTTGAAAAAGTACAAGAAATTATCGTTGAGGAACTTGGTAAAGAGCCATCAGAAGTTACACTTGAGTCAACTTTCGATGATCTTGAAGCAGATTCATTGGATTTGTTCCAAGTAATTTCAGAAATCGAAGATGCATTTGACATCCAAATCGAAACTGAAGAAGGCTTGAAAACAGTTGGTGACTTGGTTACCTACGTAGAAGAAAAAACAAAATAATAAAGATTTGAGAGTATCGCAAGATATTCTCTCTTGTTTAGGTAATAGTTTGAATTTCAAAGTAAAAAGGTTGCTATCTAGCGGTTTGGGCTCAAGCTATTACTTAAGCAATGATTAGAGGAAGGTATTATGCAAACACGAATTACAGAATTATTAGATATTAAATATCCTATTTTCCAAGGTGGTATGGCTTGGGTCGCAGATGGTGACTTGGCTGGTGCTGTTTCAAAGGCTGGTGGTCTTGGGATCATCGGTGGTGGAAATGCGCCTAAGGAAGTGGTGAAATCCAATATTGATAAGATTAAGTCTTTGACGGATCGTCCTTTCGGCGTCAATATCATGCTTTTGTCGCCTTTTGTAGATGACATCGTGGATTTGGTGATCGAAGAGGGTGTAAAAGTGGTAACGACTGGTGCGGGCAATCCAAGCAAGTACATGGCTCGTTTCCATGAAGCAGGTATTACTGTGATTCCTGTTGTACCAAGTGTGGCTTTGGCTAAACGGATGGAAAAAATCGGAGCAGATGCCGTCATTGCTGAAGGAATGGAAGCTGGTGGTCACATCGGTAAGTTAACAACCATGACCTTGGTTCGTCAGGTTGTAGAAGCAGTTAACATTCCAGTTATTGCGGCTGGTGGTATTGCGGATGGATCTGGTGCTGCGGCTGGCTTTATGTTAGGAGCAGAAGCGGTTCAGGTCGGAACACGCTTCGTTGTAGCTAAGGAATCTAATGCCCATCAAAATTATAAAGATATGATTTTGAAAGCTCGTGATATCGATACGACAATTTCTGCTCAACACTTCGGTCATGCGGTTCGTGCGCTCAAGAATAAGCTGACTCGCGATTTTGAAAAGGCTGAAAAAGAAGCCTTCAAGCAAGAAAATCCAGACTTGACTGTTTTTGAAAATCTGGGTGCTGGTGCTCTGGCCAATGCAGTTGTCCGTGGCGATGTGGAAAATGGTTCCGTCATGTCTGGTCAGATTGCAGGCTTGGTCAGCAAGGAAGAAACCGTCGAAGAAATCCTCAAGGATATCTATTATGGCGCTGCTGAGAAGATTCAGCAAGAAGCAAAACGTTGGGCAGGAGTAACTAGAAATGACTAAGACAGCCTTTCTATTTGCTGGTCAGGGAGCCCAATATCTGGGAATGGCTCGTGACCTCTATGAGCAGTATGATGTGGTTAAGGCAACTTTTGAGGAAGCAAATCAAGTTCTGGGCTATGATGTTCGGGCATTGATTGACCAAGATGAAGAAAAACTCAACCAAACTCGCTATACTCAACCAGCAATTTTGACAACTTCTCTTGCTATTTATCGCCTGCTGGCTGAAAAAGGAATCCAACCTGATATGGTAGCTGGTCTTTCTCTGGGCGAATACTCTGCCTTGGTAGCTGCTGGCGCGCTGGACTTCAAAACAGCGGTGGCTCTAGTCGCAAAACGTGGAGCTTTCATGGAAGAAGCAGCTCCTGCTGGTTCTGGAAAGATGGTTGCGGTCCTAAATGCGGACGTATCTCTTATCGAGGAAGCTTGCCAGACGGCTAGTCAGCTAGGAGTCGTCTCTCCTGCCAACTACAATACTCCAGGTCAAATCGTCATTGGAGGAGATGTGGCAGCGGTGGATAAAGTGGTGGAACTCCTCAAAGAAGCAGGTGTGAAACGCTTGATTCCGCTAAACGTTTCTGGTCCGTTCCATACAGCTCTCTTGAAACCAGCCAGTGAGCAATTAGCTCAGGTTTTGGCTGAAACAGAATTTGCTGATTTTCAGCTTCCGCTAGTGGGCAATACAGAGGCGGATATCATGGAAACTGGCAGAATTAAGGAATTGTTAACTCGTCAGGTTATGGAGCCGGTTCGTTTCTACGATAGTATCGCTAAAATGCAGGAAGCTGGTGTGACTGAGTTTATCGAGATTGGTCCAGGGAAAGTATTGTCTGGCTTTCTGAAAAAAATTGATAAATCAGCAGTTGTTTATCATGTTGAAAGTGTGGAGACTTTGACAGCCCTAATGGAAAAATAATGGGGAATACCAATGGAATTAAAGAATAAAAATGTTTTTATTACTGGCTCTAGCCGTGGGATTGGTCTGGCTATTGCCCATAAGTTTGCAAGTGCGGGTGCCAATATTGTTTTGAATGGGCGTGGTCAAATTTCAGACGAAGTTTTGGCTGAGTTTGCTGGCTATCCGGTCAAAGTCGTGGCTATTTCAGGCGATGTGTCTGATGGTACTGATGCTAAGCGAATGATTGAAGAGGCGATTGCAGCTTTGGGCTCTGTAGATGTCTTAGTCAATAATGCTGGAATTACCCGCGATAAGATTATGCTCAAGATGACAGAGGAAGACTTCGAGCAAGTGCTGAAGGTCAATCTGACTGGAGCCTTCAATATGACGCAAGCTGTCTTGAAACCAATGACCAAGGCTCGTCAGGGAGCAATCATCAACCTATCAAGTGTTGTCGGCTTGACAGGCAATGTTGGTCAGGCCAACTATGCAGCCTCTAAAGCTGGCTTGATTGGATTTTCTAAGTCGGTTGCTCGTGAGGTAGCTGGACGCAATATTCGTGTCAATGTGATTGCCCCAGGCTTTATCGAATCGGATATGACGGACGGGCTTTCTGAAAAAATCAAAGAAGCTTCTCTGGCTCAAATCCCAATGAAACGGTTCGGCAATACCGAAGAAGTAGCGGATGTTGCCCTATTCTTAGCAGGTCAGGAATACCTTACTGGTCAGGTCATCGCGATTGATGGCGGACTGACAATGCAGTAATTGCATGCATTTGGATTTGACAGTTTACCAATTATCATAAAGGAGTTCACTATGAAACTAAATCGAGTTGTTGTAACAGGTTATGGCTTAACCTCTCCCATCGGAAATACACCAGAAGAATTTTGGAATAGTTTAAAAGAAGGTAAGATTGGGATTGGTCCCATCACCAAGTTTGATCACAGCGATTTTGCTGTTCATAATGCGGCAGAGGTCCAAGACTTTCCTTTTGATAAATACTTTATCAAGAAAGACACCAATCGTTTTGACAATTATTCTCTGTATGCCTTATATGCAGCTCAAGAAGCGGTAACAAATGCGAATCTTGATGTAGAAGCAATTGACAAAGATCGCTTTGGTGTCATCGTGGCTTCTGGTATCGGTGGTATCAAGGAAATCGAAGATCAAGTTATCCGTTTGCATGAAAAAGGTCCAAAACGCGTTAAGCCAATGACTCTTCCAAAAGCTTTGCCAAATATGGCTTCAGGGAATGTTGCTATGCGCTTCGGAGCAAACGGGATTTGTAAATCAATCAATACAGCTTGTGCCTCATCAAATGATGCCATTGGAGATGCTTTCCGCTCTATCAAGTTTGGCTTCCAAGATGTCATGTTAGTTGGTGGATCAGAAGCGTCTATCACTCCATTTGCCATTGCTGGTTTCCAAGCTTTGACTGCCCTATCAACTACAGAAGATCCAACTCGTGCTTCTATTCCATTTGACAAAGACCGTAATGGCTTTGTCATGGGAGAAGGTTCTGGTATGTTGGTGCTTGAAAGTCTGGAACACGCTGAAAAACGAGGAGCGACTATCTTGGCTGAAGTAGTTGGCTACGGTAATACCTGTGATGCTTACCACATGACTTCACCTCATCCAGAAGGTCAAGGTGCCATCAAGGCAATCAAATTGGCTTTGGAAGAGGCAGAGATTTCTCCAGAGCAAGTGGCTTATGTCAATGCCCACGGTACTTCAACTCCTGCTAATGAAAAAGGAGAAAGTGGTGCTATCGTAGCTGTTCTTGGTAAAGAAGTACCTGTATCTTCAACCAAGTCATTCACAGGACACTTGCTTGGGGCTGCAGGAGCGGTAGAAGCAATCGCTACCATCGAAGCTATGCGCCATAACTTTGTACCAAAAACAGCCGGAACAAGTGAATTGTCAGACTATATTGAAGCGAACGTTGTTTATGGACAAGGTTTGGAGCAAGAAATTCCTTATGCGATTTCTAATACATTTGGTTTTGGCGGTCACAATGCTGTTCTGGCATTCAAGCGTTGGGAGGGCTAGATGAATATCAATGAAATTAAAGACTTGATGGCTCAGTTCGACCAATCAAGCCTACGTGAATTTTCTTATAAAAATCAAAGTGATGAGCTGACTTTCAGTAAGAATGAAAGTTCTGCCGCAGTCGCAGCAACTCCATCAGTCAGTGCAGCTCCTGTTGTAGTTCCAGTGCGGCCAGCAAGTGCACCTGTATCTGAGACAGTTTCCCAAGCAGCTCCAACTGCAGCACCTGAGGTGGCTCCAGAGGCCCCGACACCAGCTGCTGAGGGTGATGTTGTGGAAAGTCCCTTGGTTGGCGTGGCTTACTTAGCTGCAGGTCCAGATAAACCAGCTTTTGTCAGTGTAGGAGACCAAGTTAAAAAAGGTCAAACTCTGATGATTATTGAAGCCATGAAGGTCATGAATGAAGTTCCAGCACCAAAAGATGGTCTGATTACAGAAATTCTGGTTCAGAATGAAGAAATGGTTGAGTTTGGGAAAGGGCTGGTACGCATCAAATGATTGATATCAATGCAATAAAAGAGGCGCTTCCGCATCGCTATCCTATGCTTTTGGTGGATCGTGTATTGGAAGTCAGCGAAGATGAGATTGTCGCTCTGAAAAATGTGACGATCAACGAGCCATTCTTTAACGGACATTTCCCTCAGTATCCAGTTATGCCAGGTGTCTTGATCATGGAGGCACTGGCTCAAACGGCTGGTGTACTGGAATTGTCTAAAGAAGAAAATAAGGGCAAGCTGGTCTTCTATGCTGGCATGGACAAGGTTAAGTTCAAGAAGCAAGTTGTGCCAGGCGACCAGCTGATTATGACGGCTAAGTTTGTCAAGCGCCGCGGAACCATTGCAGTGGTGGAGGCCAAGGCTGAAGTTGATGGCAAACTTGCAGCAAGCGGAACCTTGACCTTTGCGATTGGTCAATAAGAAAGAGGAGATTTCACCATGTTTCGTAAAATTTTAATTGCTAACCGTGGGGAAATTGCGGTCAGAATTATTCGTGCAGCCCGCGAACTGGGAATTGATACTGTCGCTGTTTATTCAACGGCTGATAAGGAAGCGCTCCATACTTTACTGGCTGATGAGGCCGTCTGCATCGGGCCAGCCAAGTCTACAGATTCTTATCTGAATATGAACGCTGTCCTGTCTGCTGCTGTTCTGACAGGTGCGGAAGCCATTCATCCTGGTTTTGGTTTTTTGAGCGAAAACTCTAAATTTGCGACTATGTGCGAAGAAGTCGGCATTAAGTTTATTGGACCTTCAGGTGCTGTCATGGACTTGATGGGGGACAAGATCAATGCGCGGGCTCAGATGATTAAGGCCAAAGTGCCAGTTATCCCGGGTTCTGATGGGGAAGTCCATACCTCTGAAGAAGCCTTGGAAGTCGCCGAAAAGATTGGTTATCCAGTCATGCTTAAAGCTTCTGCTGGCGGCGGCGGCAAGGGTATTCGTAAGGTTGAAAAGCCTGAGGATTTAGTAGCGGCCTTTGAGTCTGCTTCTAGTGAAGCCAAAGCGGCCTTTGGTAATGGTGCCATGTATATGGAGCGAGTTATCTATCCAGCGCGCCATATTGAAGTGCAGATTTTAGCAGATCAGCAGGGGCATGTGGTCCACTTGGGCGAGCGGGATTGTTCTTTGCAGCGGAATAATCAGAAGGTGCTGGAAGAAAGTCCGTCTGTGGCGATTGGGAAAACCCTGCGCCAGCAGATTGGGGAAGCGGCTGTTCGGGCTGCTGAGTCTGTCGGCTATGAAAATGCTGGAACGATTGAATTTCTGCTGGATGAAGCCAAGGGTGAATTCTACTTTATGGAGATGAATACTCGGGTGCAGGTAGAGCATCCAGTGACTGAGTTTGTTACCGGTGTGGATATTGTTAAAGAGCAGATTAAGATTGCAGATGGTCAAGAGCTGTCCTTTAGTCAAGAAGATGTTGAGATTCGAGGACATGCGATTGAGTGTCGGATCAATGCTGAAAATCCAGCCTTTAACTTTGCACCGAGCCCAGGAAAGATTTCCAATCTTTATCTGCCAAGTGGCGGAGTGGGACTGCGTGTGGATTCGGCGGTCTATCCTGGCTACACCATTCCTCCTTACTATGACAGCATGATTGCCAAAATCATCGTTCACGGGGAAAATCGCTTTGATGCCCTGATGAAGATGCAACGGGCTCTCTATGAGCTAGAAATCGACGGTGTTGTGACCAATAGCAATTTCCAGCTGGATTTGATTTCAGATCCTAATGTGATTGCTGGTGATTATGATACAGCTTTTCTCATGGAGAAGTTCCTTCCGGCTTATCAAGAGAAAAAATAGATGACAAGGAGTGATTCTGTTTGAAAGAAGCAGAATCACTCTACAATTTGATGAAGGAGTAAGCAATGCCTTTGTTTTCAAAAAAGGATAAATATATTCGGATCAATCCTAATCGTTCCTCACGTGCCTTGCCTCAGCCCAAACCAGAAGTTCCAGATGAGCTTTTTTCCAAGTGTCCAGGTTGTAAGCATACCATTTATCAAAAGGATTTGGGGGCAGAGCGTGTCTGTCCAAGCTGTGGCTATACTTTTCGGATTTCAGCTTTTGAGCGCCTGAGTTTGACGGTGGATCAAGAAAGCTTTGAGGAATTGTTCACTGGTATTGAGACGACAGATCCCTTGCGTTTTCCAAATTATCGAGAAAAACTGGCGGAGACACGGGCAAAGACTGGCCTAGATGAGGCCGTTTTGACGGGGACAGCTAGTATCAAAGGACAAAAAACAGCCCTTGGGATTATGGATTCCAACTTTATCATGGCTTCAATGGGAACGGTTGTCGGTGAAAAGATTACCCGCCTCTTTGAGTATGCGACAGAGTATAAGCTGCCAGTCGTCCTCTTTACGGCTTCTGGCGGTGCCCGCATGCAGGAGGGGATCATGAGCTTGATGCAAATGGCTAAAACTTCTGCTGCTGTGCAACGTCATTCAAAGGCTGGTCTTTTTTACCTGACCGTTTTGACAGATCCGACTACAGGCGGTGTCACAGCCTCTTTTGCTATGGAGGGCGATATTATCTTGGCGGAAGCGCAGGCCTTGGTAGGCTTTGCCGGTCGCCGGGTTATTGAGTCTACTGTACGGGAAAAATTGCCAGATGACTTCCAAAAGGCAGAATTTTTGCTGGAGCATGGCTTTGTTGATGCGATTGTAAAACGTGGTGAATTGCGGGATCGGATTGCTACTCTCTTGAGCTTTCATGGAGGTGACCAATGACAAAAATCAGTCAGATTATAAAAGCGGCGCGTGATCAGTCCCGTTTGACGGCTCTAGATTTTGCCCAAGGAATTTTTGATGATTTTGTGGAATTGCACGGAGATCGTGGTTTTCGTGATGATGGTGCTGTCATTGGCGGTATCGGAACATTAAATGGTCAGCCGATCACAGTGGTCGGTATTCAAAAAGGTCGCAATTTGCAAGACAATCTGCGACGAAACTTTGGACAACCTCATCCTGAAGGCTATCGTAAGGCCTTGCGTCTCATGAAACAGGCTGAGAAATTTGGCCGTCCAGTCGTGACCTTTATCAATACGGCTGGTGCCTATCCTGGCGTCGGTGCTGAAGAGCGCGGACAGGGTGAGGCAATTGCCTGTAATCTCATGGAAATGAGCGATCTGCAAGTGCCCATTATTGCCATTATCATCGGCGAGGGTGGCTCTGGTGGGGCGCTAGCCTTGGCAGTTGCTGACAAGGTCTGGATGCTGGAAAACTCTATGTATGCCATTCTCAGTCCTGAAGGCTTTGCTTCGATTTTATGGAAGGATGGCAGCCGAGCAATGGAGGCGGCTGAGATGATGAAAATCACCTCGCATGAGCTTTTGCAGATGGGTGTCGTTGAGAAGGTCATCCCCGAACGCGGCTTTAATAAAAATGAGCTCCTAGCTGCAGTCAAGCAAGAGATCAGTACTGAACTAGCGGAACTTTCTAAACTTTCCCTTGACCAACTCTTAGAAGAGCGTTATCAACGTTTTAGAAAATATTAGCCAGAAGCCTTAGGGCTTCTTTTTCATGCTTGAGAGAGGTATGGAGGCAGTTAAGGCAGGTAATATATTTAGGTTTGACATGTAGCAATATATTCTCTTTATAGAGGCCATATAAAATATATATTATACAAGTCATTGGTCCTATGTTAAGATAGTTTCTAATTAAAAGAAATGAGGTTTCATATGTCAGAATTTACTATCCATACGATTGAGTCTGCACCAGCTGAGGTGAAAGAGGCTTTAGAAACTGTTCAAAAAGATAACGGTGGCTACATTCCTAATCTTATCGGTCTTTTGGCCAATGCACCAACGGCTTTGGAAACTTATCGGACGGTTGGAGCTATCAATCGCCGTAACAGCCTGACACCGACTGAGCGCGAAGTAGTGCAGATTACGGCTGCAGTTACTAATGGTTGTGCTTTCTGTGTGGCGGGTCATACAGCTTTTTCAATCAAGCAGATTCAAATGAATGATGATCTTTTGGAGGCTCTGCGCAATCGTACTCCGATTGATACAGATCCGAAGCTAGATACACTTGCTAAATTTACCATTGCTGTTATCAATACCAAGGGACGGGTCGGAGATGAGGCTTTGTCAGACTTCCTAGAAGCGGGCTATACACATGAGAATGCTCTGGATGTAGTTCTAGGTGTCAGCCTTGCGACCCTCTGCAATTATGCCAATAATCTGGCCAACACACCAATTAATCCAGAATTGCAGCCTTATGCCTAGTCTTTGAGGAGGTGAGAAGGGCTTTGTAGAACGACCCATTCTTTTTCATTGCCTACAAGTCAAGCAAGAAAGCAGTGCTGAACTAACAGGACTTTCTAAAATTTCTCTGGACTAACTCTTGGAAGAATGTTGTCAATACTTTAAGAAATGAAAAATTGTAAAATATAGTGCAATAAAAACTTACAGAACTTCAAACAGTGTGAACCATAAATAACTACATCAACAGGTAACCAAGGAGATTCTATGAGCTACTATCATCTTACCTTTGAATAAATTTTCTATCTAACCTTTTGGGGTTATAGAATATTCAAAATTTTTCATAAAACATTGACAAAAACCGAATATTATTTTAAAATAATAGAAAATTTAGAATAAACACCGAATGAAGTTTTTCAGAAATAAGTGTTTGAGCCTTATGACTGTGAAATGGACGGAACTCTGGAGAGACCATGATTGGCACCGAAGGGGCAAGGCAGGCAACTGCTCAAACTCTCAGGTAAAAGGACAGAGCAAGGGAAGGACAGGAAAGGGTCATTCTCAGGCATCCAGAGTACATGTGTAAACATGTACTTTTCTTTTTCTCGGTGTGGAAAAGGAGCAGAAGATTTATGTTGAAATTGCTGAATCAAATTGATTCTCTGGTCTGGGGGCCTCCCCTCTTGATTTTATTAGTTGGAACAGGGCTTTATCTGACACTTCGTCTGAGGTTGCTACAGATTTCGCGCCTTTCTCGCGCCTTTCGCTTAATTTTTGTTTCCGGTGAGGATCATCATGGAGATGTGTCTAGCTTTGCAGCTCTTTGTACAGCATTGGCAGCCACGGTTGGCACGGGGAATATTATCGGTGTAGCGACTGCCATAAAAGTTGGTGGACCGGGCGCCTTATTTTGGATGTGGCTAGCAGCTTTCTTTGGAATGGCAACCAAGTATGCCGAAGGCCTCTTGGCTATCAAGTACCGGCGCAAGGATGCTCATGGAGCCATGGCGGGCGGTCCCATGCACTATATCTTACTAGGAATGGGCGAGAAGTGGCGTCCGCTGGCTATCTTCTTTGCTGTAGCAGGTGTATTGGTGGCTCTTTTAGGGATTGGGACCTTCACACAGGTGAATTCCATTACAGAAGCTATGCAGAATACGATTCAGTTGCCTCCAGCTGTGACTGCCTCTATCTTGGCTATTTTGGTGGCTCTAGTTATTTTTAGCGGTATTCAGTCGATTGCTCGAGTGTCGACCAAAGTTGTGCCTTTTATGGCGGCTATTTATATCTTGGGGACTGTGACTGTATTAGCAGTCAATCTAGATCGTTTGCTGCCAACTCTTCAGCTAGTCTTTAGTTCTGCCTTTAGTCAGACGGCTGCTGTTGGTGGCTTTGCTGGTGCAACCATCCAGATGGCGATTCAAAATGGGGTTGCACGCGGAGTATTCTCCAATGAATCTGGTTTAGGATCAGCACCCATTGCTGCGGCGGCAGCCAAGACCAAGGAGCCTGTCGAACAAGGATTGATTTCTATGACGGGAACCTTTATCGATACTCTGATTATTTGTAGTCTGACAGGTCTAACAATTTTAATCACAGGTGTCTGGGATGGTAATCTTAACGGCGTGTCCTTGACTCAGGCAGCCTTTGCGACTGTCTTTGCCAATTTTGGTCCAATCCTTCTATCCGTTTTTCTAGTTCTGTTTGCTTTTACCACTATTTTAGGCTGGAACTACTACGGTGAGCGCTGCTTTGAGTTCCTTTTTGGTGTTAAATATATTCGCTTGTACCGAATTATCTTTGTTGCTATGGTGCTCTTAGGGGGCTTTATTGAGCTAGAAGCAGTTTGGGTCATTGCCGATATTGTCAATGCCTTGATGGCCTTGCCAAATCTGATTGCTCTCTTGGCCTTATCTCCTGTCATTATTGCTGAAACCAAAAAGTATTTTGACAAGAAGGGCTGAGTTCTCATTTGTTTGATTTTTGAAAGAAGGTTACCTTGCTAAAGCTGCTTTGTCAGCTTTAGTTTTTTTATGGGCGAGAAATCTCTCGTCTTTTGTTATTGCCCAAAACATGGTATAATGAAGTATTAAGATTCTAGGAGGAAATGACATGCGTTGTCCCAAATGTGGTGGAAGCAAATCAAGTGTGGTTGACAGCCGGCAGGCAGAAGATGGAAATACAATCCGTCGCCGCCGTGAATGCGAGGAATGCCAGCATCGTTTTACAACTTATGAGCGCGTGGAAGAAAGAACCCTAGTCGTTGTCAAAAAAGATGGAACGCGTGAGCAGTTTTCTCGGGATAAGATATTTAATGGAATCATCCGCTCCGCTCAGAAGCGTCCAGTCTCAAGTGACGAGATCGAAGAATTGGTCAATCGGATTGAGCAAAAACTTCGCAGTCAGAGCGAAAATGAAATTGCCAGCGAATATATTGGCTCTCTGGTCATGGATGAGCTGGCCGAGCTGGATGAAATTACCTATGTCCGTTTTGCCAGTGTTTATCGGAGTTTTAAGGATGTTGGCGAGTTGGAAAGCCTTTTGAAGCAGATTACCAAGGGTTCTAAGAAGAAAAAGGAAAAATAATGGCTTATGAAACCAAATGATCATTTTTCTTTCTTGTCTAATAACCAGGTCAGTCAAGATATGAGCGGACTGACCCGTTATTATCTACCTATTGTGGGCAAGGATGCAGTCGCGCTTTATCTTTATCTGGTTTCTTTTTGGGATAATGGAACTCAGCAGCGACTTTTCAGCCATATTTTAAATCATCTTGACTTTGGTATGGAAGCGTTGGAGAGGAGCTTGGAGCGCCTATCAGCTATTGGGTTGCTAGAGCTTTTCCAGACGGAGACGGGATTTTTCATCCGACTCTATCCAACCTTGTCCGCTGAGGACTTCTTTGCTCACCATGTGTACAGTAGTCTTTTGGAGAAAAAGATTGGTCAGGCGGCGGTAGATAAGCTACGACCGGAAAATCCAGCTGGGCAAAAGATCGGTGCTTCTTTTAGCCAGATCTATGGCATGGAAGAAGTCAGTCCGATGAGAGACAGTCGCCAGAATGATTTTGACTTGACGCATTTTAAACAGAGAATGGCTCAGGATGGCTTGCGTTTTGCAGATGAAAAATCGGATCTCTTGGACTTGTTTGCTATTGCGGAGCAGAAGAAATGGACTTGGTACGAGACTTATGTCTTAGCGCGTGAAACGGCTGTGTCACATGTGATTTCGACGAAACGGATGCAGCAAAAGATTCAGCAAAGACCAGTTTCGGGAGATTTTTCTCCACAAGAGCAGTCTATTATCCGTGAGGCTAAAAGCAAGCAGCCCTTGTTCTTTTTGGCAGAAATCAAGAAAACCCGTCAAGCGGCCATTACGCGTAGTGAACGGAAGCTGATTCAGGATTTGGCAGAGATGGGACTGTTGGATGAAGTTATCAATATCATCCTGCTACTGACTTTTAACAAGGTGGATTCAGCCAACCTCAATGAGAAGTATGCCCTCAAGGTGGCCAATGACTTTTCTTATCAAAAGGTGACCTCGGCTGAAGAGGCAGTCCTGAAAATCCGTGAGCGCAACCAGCAGACGAACAGTCGTCCTGCGCAAGTCAGCCCAGCTTCTGCTAAAAGCAATGTGCCGAACTGGAGTCAGCCGGATTACAAGAATGAAACCAGCTTAGAAAAACAAGCGGAACTAGAAGAACAAAAAAGAAGACTTTTAGCGAGACTGGAAGAGGGAGGCGATTAAATGGAAAAAATAGGACAGGCAATGCCTCATATGAATAAGGTGAAGCAGTTTGATTATCAAAAATTGGTCCAACAGATTTTAGCAGATCCAGATATCGCTGCCTTTATCAGTCGAGAACAACTGTCTCCAACTGAAATTCAGCGGAGCATTTCTAAGTTCAATCAATACATTACCGAACGAGATCGTTTCCTGCTAGAAGATCAGAACTATACTGCTAAGGGTTATAAGCCAATTTTGGTGAAAAATGAAGGCTATGCGGATGTTGCCTATGAAGAGACGCCTGAGTTGATTGAGCAGGAGAGACAGGAGGCGATTAGAAGCCGTCTCAACCTTATCAATCTGCCAGTCAGTCTAAAAGAGGCTAGTTTGGCCAAAGTGGATTTAGACGATATTGGTCGTTACAAGGCTTTTGAGCTCTTGACCAGTTTTGTTGCGGATTTTCCGCATTATCAGAAGGCTGTCTATCTCTACGGAGATTTTGGCGTGGGTAAGAGCTACATGATGGCTGCGCTGGCGCATGATTTGTCAGAAAAACGCAGTGTCTCAACGACTCTGCTTCACTATCCGAGCTTTGTTTTGGATGTTAAGAATGCTATCAGCTCTGGTTTGGTCAAGGACAAGATTGACCAGGTCAAGACAGCTCAAGTGCTGATTTTGGACGATATCGGTGCAGAGCAGTCTAGTCCCTGGATGCGGGATGAGATTTTGCAGGTCATTCTCCAGCACCGCATGCAGGAAAATCTGCCAACTTTCTTTACTTCTAACTTTAGTTTTGCAGATTTGGAGCGTCACTTTGCTAATTCTAAGAATGGCGATGAGACCTGGCAAGCCAAGCGGGTTATGGAGCGGATTAAGTTTCTGGCTCAAGAAGTGCATCTAGAAGGAGAGAACCGTCGATGAATGAAACAATTAACTTGATGAAGGCTCATACGTCTGTTCGGCGCTTTACGGAAGAGCAGATTTCAGCTGAAGAACTACGCGCCATTATCGATGCTGGACGTGCTGCTTCCAGTTGGAAGAATTTCCAGTCCTATTCGATCATTGTGGTGCGCAGTAAAGAGAAAAAAGAAGCCCTCTTTGATTTAGTTCCGCAGAAAGCAATTCTTCAGGCTTCAGCATTTTTGCTCTTTGTAGGAGACCTCAATCGTGCTCAAAAGGGCGTTCAATTGCACACGGATGGTTTTTACCCTGAAGGAACCGAAAATATTCTCATTAGCTCGGTAGATGCTGCTTTGGCAGGGCAAAATACCCTCTTAGCAGCTGAAAGTCTGGGTTATGGCGGCGTTATTATTGGTTTAGTCCGCTATGAAGCTTCAAAAATTGCCCAGCTCTTTAATCTGCCAGACTATACTTATCCAGTTTTTGGTATGGCTTTAGGAAAACCCAATCAAAACCATGCTGTCAAGCCACGCCTACCGTATGAAGCGGTGGTCTTTGAGGAAGAATACTGCGAGCAACTCAGCTCTGTCATTGAGGCTTATGACCATGTGCAGGCTGAGTATGCTGGTGAGAGAGCACAGGATACTTGGAGCCAGCGTTTGGCAGCCCAATTTGGTCAGGAGCCGAATCAAGCGATTGACCAACTATTCAAAGAAAAGAAATTAGAAAAATAAGGCGGAGCTCAGCTCGGTCCTAAAGAATGAAAGAGGAAAAACATGGCTTTACCAACTATTGCCATTGTCGGCCGTCCCAATGTCGGCAAGTCAACGCTATTTAACCGGATTGCGGGTGAGCGGATTTCCATTGTGGAAGACGTGGAAGGGGTTACTCGTGACCGCATCTATGCGACGGCAGATTGGCTGAATCGTAAGTTTAGTATTATTGATACAGGCGGAATTGACGATGTTGATGCGCCTTTTATGGAGCAAATCAAGCACCAAGCTGAGATTGCTATGGACGAGGCTGATGTTATCGTTTTTGTCGTGTCTGGCAAGGAAGGTATCACGGATGCGGACGAGTATGTCGCTCGCATGCTCTATAAGACCCACAAGCCGATTATCTTGGCGGTTAATAAAGTGGATAATCCCGAAATGCGCAATGAAATCTATGATTTCTATGCTCTGGGCTTGGGCGATCCATTTCCAGTATCTTCTGTCCATGGGATTGGTACAGGGGATGTTCTAGACGCTATCGTTGAAAATCTTCCACATGAGGAAGTGGTTGAAAATCCTGATATGATTAAGTTTAGCTTGATTGGCCGTCCTAATGTCGGCAAGTCTAGCTTGATCAATGCCATCTTGGGCGAGGATCGGGTCATTGCCAGTCCAGTGGCTGGTACCACGCGCGATGCTATTGATACGGTCTTTACGGATAGTGAAGGTCAGGAATTTACCATGATCGATACGGCTGGTATGCGCAAGTCGGGCAAGGTATATGAAAATACGGAGAAATACTCTGTTATGCGGGCTATGCGGGCGATTGATCGCTCAGATGTCGTTCTGATGGTGCTGAATGCTGAAGAAGGAATTCGTGAGTACGACAAGCGAATCGCTGGCTTCGCCCATGAAGCAGGAAAAGGAATGATCATCGTCGTCAATAAGTGGGATACGCTGGAAAAAGACAACCATACCATGAAAGACTGGGAAGAAGATATCCGCGACCAGTTCCAGTACTTGTCTTATGCGCCGATTATCTTCGTCTCTGCCCTAACCAAGCAGCGTCTCCATAAGCTGCCAGACATGATTAAGCAAATCAGTCAGAGTCAGAATACCCGAATTCCATCAGCGGTACTCAATGATGTCATCATGGATGCTATCGCGATTAATCCGACGCCGACTGACAAGGGCAAGCGTCTCAAGATTTTCTATGCGACTCAGGTAGCAACCAAACCGCCAACCTTTGTCATCTTTGTCAACGAAGAAGAGCTTATGCACTTCTCTTACCTGCGTTTCTTAGAAAATCAAATCCGCAAGGCCTTTGTCTTTGAAGGAACACCGATTCACTTGATTGCAAGGAAGCGGAAGTAGGACTTGCTTCGGACTGTTTATAAAGAAAAAAACAAGAGCGATTTCAGGGAATTCATGGGCGGATGCTTATCCTTAAAACCCTAAACTTGCTAGCTCAAAATTTGGAATAGACTGATGAGGGAAACTGAATTGGAAAATTGGGTTTCTCTCATTTTTTGATGATGAGCTTTCTCCGTCTCAGGTCGGATTTGAGCTTAAAAAATGGTTTTTAAAAGAGTTTTAGCCTTAATTATGGTAAAATAATGTCTGAATACTATTAGCTATCAAATGAATTGAATGAGGTCTTTATGATGAAAATCGGAATCGATCAAATCGGTTTTGCGACTAGCAATTATGTTTTGAAATTAGATCATCTGGCTGAGGAGCGGGGCATTGATCCCGACAAGCTCAGCAAGGGATTATTGATGAAGGAGATCAGTATTGCTCCTTTAACTGAGGACATTGTCACTTTGGGTGCGACAGCGGCTGAGCAAATCTTGACTGTCGAGGACAAGAAGGTCATTGATATGGTCATTGTTGCAACAGAGTCTAGCATCGACCAAAGCAAGGCAGCTTCGGTCTTTATTCATGGTCTTTTGGGCATTCAGCCCTTTGCTCGTAGCTTTGAAATTAAAGAGGCTTGCTATGGAGCAACTGCTGCTCTAGACTATGCCAAGCTGCATATCAGACAATATCCAGAAAGCAAGGTCTTGGTTATCGCTAGCGACATTGCCAAATATGGGAAAGAGACGCCAGGCGAGCCGACTCAAGGTGCAGGCGCTGTCGCTATGGTGATCAGTCAAAATCCACGCATCCTTGAATTCAATGAAGATAATGTGGCTCAGACTCGTGATATTATGGATTTCTGGCGTCCAAATTATTCGACGACTCCTTACGTCAATGGTGTTTACTCAACCCAGCAGTACCTGGATTGCCTCAAGACAACTTGGAACGAATACCAAAAGCGTCATGGTTTAGCTTTGGGAGACTTTGCAGCGGTTTGTTTCCATCTCCCCTATCCCAAATTGGCGCTGAAGGGGCTGAATAAAATTATGGATAAAAACTTGTCTCAGGAGGAGCAAAAAGGCCTGCAAGAAAACTTTGACAAGTCTATTCTCTATAGCCAAAAGGTCGGAAACATCTATACAGGCTCCCTCTTTTTAGGGCTCTTGTCTCTCTTAGAAAACTCTGAGAATCTTAAGGCTGGTGATAAGATTGCCCTCTTTAGTTATGGTAGTGGTGCTGTGGCTGAGATTTTTAGTGCCAATCTGGTAGAAGGTTATGAAGAACAGCTGACGACTCATCGTTTGGAAAAATTAAATCAACGTCAAGAACTGACGGTTGCTGCTTATGAAGAGCTTTTCTTTGCAGAAGCCCAGCTGGATGAAAACGGCTCAGCTGTTTTTTCTGACTACGATGACCAAGTTTACGCCTTGGTTCAAATCGATCAACACCAGCGCAAGTATATCAAAGTTGAGAAATCATCATGAAAATAAATTGGACCGGATTTTCTAAAAAAACGCCTGCAGAGCGACTAGAGTTTCTGAAAGCCCATGAGCTACTCCAGGCTGAGAATTGGCAAAATCTTGCTAATCAAAGCCATTTGCCGCTGGAGACAGCCAATCAAATGAGTGAAAATGTGCTTTCTGTTTTGGCTTTGCCTTATTCGATTGCACCGGACTTTCTCATAGATGGGCAGGTTTATCAGGTACCTTTTGCAACAGAGGAGCCCTCTGTCGTTGCTGCTGCTAGTTTTGCAGCAAAAATCATTCAGCGCAACGGCGGTTTCAAGACCAAGATTCATAATCGGCAGATGGTTGGACAGGTCGCACTCTATGATGTGCCCGATGTAGCTAAAGCCTTAGAGCAAATCCAAAATGAGAAGTCAGCTTTATTAGAATTGGCAAATCAAGCCCATCCTTCCATCGTCAAGCGAGGAGGTGGGGCGCGTGATTTGAGAACGGATTTCCTGGAGGGAGAGACGGACTTTCTAGTTGTCTACCTTGTCGTGGACACTCAGGAAGCCATGGGTGCCAATATCCTTAATACAATGCTAGAAGCCCTAAAAGAACGGTTAGAGGAGTTAACAGGTGGACAGAGCTTGATGGCCATCCTGTCTAACTATGCGACTGAAGCGCTTGTAACAGCCTCTTGTGAAATTGATTTCCACTCACTCAGTCGAGACAAGGCAGAAGCTGAACGAACTGCTCAAAGAATCGCTTTAGCTAGTCAGTTTGCAAAGCAGGATCCTTATCGGGCCAGCACGCATAATAAAGGCATTTTCAACGGCATTGATGCAGTTCTTTTGGCGACCGGAAATGACTGGCGCGCCATTGAAGCAGGGGCTCATGCCTATGCTGTTCGCGATGGCCGTTATCAAGGATTGAGTAACTGGAAGGCCAATCTAGAGGAAAAAAAACTCTATGGCCAGTTGACTCTACCCATGCCGGTTGCGGCCAAGGGAGGCTCCATTGGGCTTAATCCAATGGTTGTCGCCAGTTTTGATTTATTGGGGCAACCGACAGCCAAAGAATTAGCTTCGATTATCGCTTCTGTTGGCTTAGTGCAAAATTTTGCAGCTTTAAGAGCGCTGGTGACTACGGGAATTCAGGCTGGTCACATGAAGCTCCAAGCTAAATCCCTAGCTTTATTGGCCGGTGCTCAGGAAGATGAGATTGCTACTGTCGTTGCAGAACTTCTTAAAGAGAAGCAATTTAATCAGGCAAAAGCTAAGGAAATTCTAACTAAAATTCGTAAAGAAAAATGAGTCAATATGTATTGACTCATTTTTTATAGTGAAGAGGATGTTTTTTAAGGTAGCTGTAAATCTTTAAGACAACCGTCCCGCTAGCCATGCCGATAGAGATGACCAAGGCTAGGATGACGACCAAAGTAGCATTGACCATAGCATGACTGTAATCACCTGTCACAAAGAAGGCAGTTGTCCGATAGGAAATGTAACCAGGCACTAGAGGAGCTAGAATGGCCAAAATAAAGACAACAGCTGGCGTTCTGTAGATGATGCTGAGGATTTGGCTGGCACAGGAACCAATAATAGCAGCCACGAAGGTTGCAATGATAACATTAGTCGGTCCCTTGAGTAGAAGATAGAGTAGCCAAGTAGCCATTCCTAAAACTCCGCCAGGAATCAGCATACTACGCTGGACATTTAGAACGATTAGAAAAGTGATGATAGCCAGTAGGCTGGCCAGAGCTTGTAGTAAGAAAGTCAAGATTGTCATAGGCTTATTTCATAAGAATGAGGGCGACAGAGGTGCCGGCGCCGAGAGCAAGGGTAATGAGGAGTGATTCAAAGAGTTTGCTCATCCCAGAGTTGATATGGTTGGTCATGATATCTCTAACTGAGTTGGTCAGAGCGATCCCTGGGACGAAGGGCATGACAGCTCCTGCGATGATCAAGTCTGCTGTTGAATCGAAACCTGAGTAGCGAGCCCAAATCTGGGCCAACAATCCGAAGACGAAAGCTCCAGCAAAGGCCGAAACAAAAGGAATTCGAATATATTTATCGACATAAAGGGAGAAAGAGAAGCCAAATAGAGTCGCGATACCGGCTCCAAGAGCATCGTAGAAATTTCCACCAAACATGATAGAAAAGAAAGGAGCACTGAGTGTAGCTGCTGTAATGAGTTCTCTCTTGCTATAGGGAACTCCTTTTGTTTTAAGAGCCTTTAGCTGTTCAAGAGCTTCTTCCAAATTGATTGCTCCACTGACTAATTGCCGAGAAACTTGATTGACATCGCAGACTTTCTCGATATTGTAGTTCATATGGATATTTCGCTTCATTCGAGAAATATTAGTGTTTTCAATTGAAAAGAATATGGCAACGGGCATGGCTAAGGCATTACAGTCCATGATGCCTTGCGAATGGGCAATCCGGATCATGGTGTCTTCGACCCGATAAATCTCTGAGCCGCTTTGTAATAGCAAGGTCCCAGCTAGCATGATAACATCAACGGCCAGATTAAGATTTTTTTCATCTGTAGACATTTTCTCAGCCATTATATCCCCTTTTTCATTTCACAATAACTCTATTATAACACAAATGCTCAAAGCTATCTCTCCAAAGCAAAAGAAAACCAGCTGAAAATCAGCTGGTTTTACAATTAGGAAAGAGGCTTAGCTAAGTGCGTCATCCATAGAAAGAACTTCGTGGAAGACACGTTGTGTCAATTCAGTTTTTTGTTCTGGAGTGAGGTATTTAGTGTTTACACAGTATCCAGAGATACGTACGATAACGTCTTCACCAGACATGATCTTGTCGTAAACATCTTGCAAGTCCATAACGTTCAAGTTAACGTGTTGTCCACCGTTTTCGAAGTAACCATCAAGAATTGTTACCAAGTTGTCCACTTGTTCGTCACGAGTCTTACCAAGAGCACGAGGTGAAACTTGAGTTGTCAATGAGATACCGTCAGCTGCGTAACCAAAGTCAAGGCTCGCAAGTGAGTTCAAGTTTTGCAACCAGCCACCTTTCGCTTTGTTAGATGGGTTAGCACCTGGTGAGAAGAATTCAAGTTTAGACAAGTTCACAGAACCATCTTCGTTGAGGTAGACACCTTTGTGGACTGGTGAGTTACCAGTTTGTTTAGAGTAAGCAACGTTAGATGTGATGGTCAAAAGTGATACTGTAGCTTCCGCGTCTTTGTAAAGTTTGTGGCTACGTAGACGAGTTGTATAAGCTTCGATCAACCATTCTGCCAATTCGTTTGAACGTGGGTCATCTTCACCCCAACGTGGGTATTCACCGATTGTTTCGTAATCGTAGATGTAGCCATTTTCGTCACGGATTGGTTTAACTGTAGCGTACTTGATAGCTGACAATGTGTCAACAGTGTTAGCGAATCCGCAGATACCGAATCCCATGTTAGCACGTTGTTTAGTTGGCAAGAAGGCCATTTGAACCGCTTCGTAGTTGTATTTGTCAGTCATGTAGTGGATGATGTTCAAAGCATCTACATAAGTGTCAGTCAACCAGTCAAGAGATTTTTCAAAGTTCGCTTTAACTGATTCAAATTCAAGAACTTCGTCACGGATAGGATCGATGTCAAATACTTTGTAGTCTTTGTGAACATCGTCGTAACCACCGTTCAAACCAGTAAGAAGGGCTTTAAGAACGTTCACACGAGCACCGAAGTACTGGATGTTGTGACGTTGATCTTCGTTTTCTGGGTCAAGTGGTGACACACAGCATGAGATACAGCTCATTTCTCCGTATCCGTCTTTAGCCATTGTTGTTACACCTTCGTATTGGATAGAAGAGTGTTTGTGGCTCATATGCATACAGTAGCGACGGAATGAGTATGGAAGTTTGTCAGTCCAGAGAACTGTCAAGTTTGGCTCTGGAGAGTTACCGATATTGTCAAGAGTGTTCAAGAAACGGTAGTCCATCTTCGTAACACGGTGACGACCGTCGTTACCCATACCAGCCATAGAAGTTGTGATGAAGGTTGGGTCACCTGAGTACAATTGGTCATAAGCTTTTGTACGAGCAAATTTAACTGTACGAAGTTTCATAACGAAATCATCAACAAATTCTTGGATTTCTGATTCAGTAAATGTACCACGAGCAAGGTCACGTTCTGCAAAGATATCCAATACGATTGGCACACGGCCTAGGGATGTAGCAGCACCGTTGATCACACGGCAGACAGCCATAAAGGCGATGTTAACCCATTGGATTGCTTCTTTAACGTTCATCGCTGGTTTGCGAACGTCAACACCGTAAAGGTCACCCAAGCGAACGACTTGTTGCAATGCTTGATATTGAAGGTTTACTTCTTCACGAAGACGGATTGTTTCTTCGTCGATTTCTTTAATTGCATTCCAGTCGTTTACTTTTTCTTGCATCAAATAGTCTGCACCGTAAAGAGCAAGACGTGCGTAAACACCGATGATACGTCCACGTGAGTAAGCATCTGGAAGACCAGTTACAGTATGGGCGTGACGAGCGCGACGGATGTTTGAAGTATAAGCACGGAAAATACCGTCGTTAACAGTTGTCACATATTTTGTGAAAATTTCGTGAACAGCTGGATCAGGTTCATAACCATTTTCCTTCAAAGTTGTTTCAGCCATACGGATACCACCTTTTGGCATGAAGTTCAATTTGAAGAGTTCATCGTTTTGAATACCGTAAATTAGTTCGTTATCTCTGTCGATATAACCAGCAGGGATATCTGCAATAGATGTTGGACGAGTGTCCATTGGGAAACGAGTTTCTTCGTAGTGAGCTTTTGTTTCTTCTACGATTTTCTTGATGTGGAGTGAGCGCTCAGTAGGACCTGCCAAGAAGCTTTCATCTCCATCATAAGGTGTGTAGTTGGCTTGAACGAAGCGAGAAACACTTGCTTTCTCTTTCCAGTCTTCACCTTTGAAGCCTTCCCAAGCTTTGTCAAAAATATCTTGAGCTTCCACAACTGTTTTAACAACCATTAGATTTTCCTCTTTATTCTAGCAACAATAAACTGTTACATTTATAATTAAAGTATATCATAAGGTAATCGGTTTCACAAACGAATTTCGGTGCTAAAAGAGGCTTTCTTTTATAATACAGATTGATATTTTATCGTAAACTGTTTTATAATTTTGAAAATGGTAAATGAAAATAGTAGAAAGAAGCTGATAAGTTGAATTATTTTGTACTTGTTTTGAACGTTACTATGGAGAAAAGTGTCCAATACTGAAATTCCTATTTTAATACTTTGTCTATGTACCTCAGAAAGTGTCTTATATTTTCCGGTCTTGCTTTTGAATAAAAATCCTTTGAAACTTGCTTTAAAAATGATAAAATTTGCTAAAGAGCTATTCTAACTTATAGGAGACGGCATGCTAATTTTTCCGCTAATTAATGACACATCGCGAAAGATCATTCATATTGATATGGATGCTTTTTTTGCTTCGGTCGAAGAGCGGGACAATCCTAAGCTCAAGGGAAAGCCTGTGATTATAGGTAGTGATCCGCGTCAGACGGGTGGACGTGGTGTGGTTTCGACTTGTAATTATGAAGCCAGAAAGTTCGGAGTTCATTCAGCTATGAGTTCCAAGGAAGCCTATGAGCGGTGCCCGCAGGGGATTTTTATCTGGGGAAATTATGAAAAATATCAAACAGTTGGTTTGCAGATTCGAGAGATTTTCAAGCGCTACACGGATAAAATTGAGCCCATGAGTATAGATGAGGCTTATCTGGATGTGACGGAAAATAAGTTGGGTATCAAATCTGCAGTCAAAATTGCCAAGCTGATCCAGCACGATATCTGGAATGAATTGCAGCTGACGGCTTCGGCAGGCGTTTCTTATAATAAGTTTCTAGCCAAGATTGCCAGTGATTATGAGAAGCCGCACGGTCTGACAGTCATCCTGCCTAAAGAGGCTGAGGCTTTTTTGGCATCTATGGACATTGCTAAGTTTCATGGGGTGGGCAAGAAGAGTGTCGAGAAACTGCATGATATGGGGGTCTATACTGGTGCGGATCTGCTCAAAATACCAGAAATGACCTTGATTGATAAGTTCGGCCGCTTTGGCTTTGATCTCTACCGGAAAGCGCGTGGCATCAGCAATAGTCCGGTCAAGTCCAATCGTATTCGCAAGTCTATCGGTAAGGAGCGAACCTATGCCAAATTGCTCCATGGCGAGGAGGATATAAAAAAAGAACTATCTCGCTTGGCAGCTAAGGTCGCTCTCAGCTTAGAGAAACACCAGAAAGCTGGCAAGACGGTTGTCCTCAAAATCCGCTATGCTGACTTTTCAACCCTAACCAAAAGGAGAACCTTGGAGCAAGAAACGAGGGAAGTCGAAGTGATTGAGCGGGTTAGTCATGAAATCTATGACAGCCTGGAAGAGCAGCCGCGAGGCGTTCGCTTGTTAGGACTGACAGTGACAGGGTTTGGATAAGATAGAAAAGAGTCTGAGGCAATTTGTCCCAGACTCTATTTTTATAGGAAATAATTGATAAGGTACTCTGTAAACTTTTATGACAGCTTCAAAGGTAGACCTAGGCATCTGTTTCTATTTGGTTGTCATTGCTAAATATACTGTTGATATCTTCCTTAGTCAGTCCGATTAGAGGATCGATTGTTAGGATATTTTCATCAGTCAAGATATAGTTTTCCACAGGAGGCTTGTTATTGTCCACAGGAATGTGGATAATTTCTTGAGGGGATTCTACATCTCCAAAGCGCTCAATCAGATAGGTTTTGCGGGCTGTTCCAGTATTCTTTACAGCGTAGTCAAAGGCTGACTTTTCCCCAAGTAAGATCAGTTTGCTCTTGGCTCGGGTAATCGCGGTGTAGACCAGATTGCGCTGGAGCATGCGGTGGCTGCTTCGGGTAATGGGAAGGATGACCACGGGAAACTCGCTACCTTGAGACTTGTGGATGCTCATGGCATAGGCTAGGCGAATTTTGTACCATTCGCTGCGCTGATAGCTAATCTCGTTTCCGTCAAAGTTGATGGTTAATTCGTCCTGCTTGGACTCGGTGTACTTAGCTGGCAGCAGGTCGACGATGTAGCCCAAGTCACCGTTAAAGACATTGCTTTCAGCATCATTGACGAGGTGGATGACCCGATCTCCCTGTCGATATTGGCAGTCAGGTGCCTCAAAGGTCAGCTGGTCTTTTTCCACAGGATTGATGAGATTTTGCATGAGGCTGTTGATCTGGTCAATGCCGGCCTGTCCGCGGTACATGGGAGCCAGCACTTGCACATCCTGAGCTGGGATCCCGCTGCGAATAGCTGCGCTGGCAATTCGTTCAATCATGGGGGGGATGTGTTCATTTCGGGCTTCGAAATAGGAACGATCCGCTTTTTTCTCAGTAAAATCTGCGGGTAGCAGTCCCTTTTGGATTTGACTAGCCAAGGTGACAATGGTCGAATCTTGGCTCTGACGGTAAATTTTTTCCAGCTTGGTTTGGGGAATGCTCGGTATTTGCAATAGGTCAGCTAATACCTGACCAGGACTGACAGAGGGCAACTGCTCCGCATCACCAACCAAGAGTAATTTGGTATTTGAGGAAATGTTGCTGAGGAGCTGGTTGGCCAGCCAGGTATCTACCATGGAGAACTCGTCCACGATGATAAAGTCAGCATCCAGATAATCATCCAAATGACTGGTATCATCATCTCCAGTCATACCGAGATGTCGGTGAATCGTAGCGCTGGGCAGGCCAGTCAGCTCGTTCATACGGCGAGCAGCTCGACCAGTCGGTGCAGCCAAAAGAATGGGCAGATCTGTTTTCTTTTTCAAATCTAAGTCTCGAAGCTGACTGTAGACGGCGATGATACCATTGATAACGGTTGTTTTTCCTGTTCCTGGTCCACCCGTCAGGATAAAGACTTTTTGCGTGATAGCGTCGAAAATGGCTTGCTTCTGAATCTGATCATAGTGGATGCCTAAGTCATCTTCAGCTTGGCTGATGGCATTGAGGATTTTTTCGTCTTCAAAGCGATCCTGATGGCCTTTTTCCAAGAGGCGGACCAGATTGCTGCGGATACCTTCCTCGGCAAAGAAGAGGCTGTTTTCAAAAATCTTGGTCTCAATATTTTGGACTTTGTCTTCTTCAATCAGGTGAGCCAATTCATTGGCTACTAGATTGGGGTCTAGCTCTACTTGGCGCGAACTCTCCAGAAGCTCAATAGTATGAGCCAATAGGTCTCTAGCTTCCAAATAGGTATCTCCAGTTTCCATACATTGGGTCAGGAGGGTATGAATCAAGCCAGCCCGAAAACGCTCAGGAGCATCACTTTCAATTCCCAACTGCTGGGCCAGCTGGTCAGCGATTCTAAAACCGATACCTTGGATATCTTCAACCAATCGGTAGGGATACTGCTCGACGATTTCCAGCGTTTCTTCCTTGTAGGTTTCCTGAATCTGAAAGGCTAGTTTGTTGGGAATGCCGTAGGCGGCCAGTTTAGCTAAGACCAGCTCTGTTCCATAGTTGAGTTGCAGTTTGGCCACAAAGGCTTCTCGGTTCTTGGCAGAAAGGCCAGTGATTTCTTTAAGTTTTTCTGGCTCAGCTAAAATCTTGTCAATGGTTTCGTCCCCATAGAGTTCCACTATTTTTTGAGCTGTCTTAACCCCGATACCCTTAAAGTGGTCACTGGAAAAATATTTAACCAGCCCCTTGCTAGTTGGTTTTGCCCTCTCGTAGCGGGAAATTTTTAGCTGCTGTCCGTACTTTGGATGTTGAACTAGGTTTCCCCAAAATGTATAATCCTCGCCTTCGATAATATCGGCCATGGTTCCGGTCACGATAATCTCAAAATCATCAAAATCTTCACAATCCATGTCTTGGATATCCAAGAGGAGGATTCGAAAGAAGTTGCTAGGATTTTCAAAAATGATGCGCTCAATAGTGCCTGAAAAATAAAATTCTGTCATTGTTTCTATATGTGCTCTTTAAAAAGCAAACCCAGCTGAGTAGTCAACTGAGTTTGGATGGGGTATACTCTTAAGTATTAGTAAGTCTTGAAAGGTAGGATTGGCCAGATGCGGAATTTAGCTTCGCCTTGAATCTGACTGGATTTAAAGGCACCTACTTGACGGCTATCCTTAGACACGATACGATCGTCACCTAAAAGCAGGTACTCGTCATCTAGGAGCTTGATGGTAAAGACTGGGCTACCTTCTTTGTCCACTGTAAAGGCTTGGGCTTGAGAGGCTAGCTTGCGGAAGAAAGTTCCGTTGTCCGTGTAATCCTTGCCCACATAGGTAGACTGGAGCTTGTCCTTTTGGAATTTCTTGATGTAATCTGTTAAATAAGGTTCATCAGTCTTCTTACCATTGATATAGAGGGTGTCGTTTTCGTACTGAATGGAATCGCCCGGAAGGCCAATCACTCGCTTGACAACTTCTTTCTTTTTGCCATCGTCATCCTTTTCGGAGGCTACAACAATATCGAAACGGTCAATAGACTGGTGTTTCAAAACCATCAAATACTCACCATTGGCTAAGGTTGGATCCATAGAGTGGCCGTCTACCTTGACAGGTGCCCAGAGCAGCCAGCGAGTGAGTAAGATGACGGAGACAATCAGGGTAAAGACTCCCCACTCCTTGAGGAAGGCATGGAAGTCAAAGCGTTTGTTTTTCATAGTCTACCTTTCTAAGAGCTTTTTAGCTTTTTCTGTATTTTTAAAATGAAGTTTAGCGGTATGCTGGAGGCCAGCCATTCCATAGGCTTGGAGGATCTGGCAAGCAACTTGATCACTCTTACTCCCAGCCCCGCTCGGAAGAGTATAACCAAGCTCTTGACTCAGATTTTCCAGATTTTCCAGAAAGAGATCGCGAGCGATAATGGAGCTAACGGCGACAGCTAGAAACTTCCCTTCAGCTTTTTCAATGAGGCTAATGGGATTTGGGAAATGATTCTTCTCATTTTTCAGGTATTTGTCATAATTCTGCTGACTGGTAAAGGCATCAATGACGATTTTTTCTGGTGTCAACCCTTTTTGCAACAGCAGATAAATGGCTTGATTGTGAAGAGCCACTTTGACAGATACGGCATTGTAACCAGAGACAATCACTTCGTTATATTTTTCTGGTGACAAGAGCAGAGCCTGATGTTGGATTTCTTTTTTCAAAATAGGTGCTAGCTGCCGAATCTTAAGGTCGGTCAAGGTCTTTGAGTCGCCCACGCCCAGATTACGCAGGAAAGTGTGTTGTTCTGGGCTGACAAAGGAAGCAACAACTGCTAAACCACCAAAGTAAGAGCCATTTCCGACCTCATCAGTACCGATAAGGGAAATGTTCTGATCGGTCTTGCTTGTTTCCTCGGCTTGATGGCCGAAAAAAGTAGCATAGTGACCAGCTTTTT
This sequence comes from Streptococcus sp. 27098_8_73, assembly GCF_041432495.1. Classification (NCBI taxonomy): domain Bacteria; kingdom Bacillati; phylum Bacillota; class Bacilli; order Lactobacillales; family Streptococcaceae; genus Streptococcus; species Streptococcus sp. 27098_8_73. Next base: position 20,445 of record NZ_JAPVZT010000003.1, on the reverse strand, counting down.
CTCCTTGGAAAAGAACCTTACCAGAAGTATAGATGCTGACAGTTGCCTGGTTCAATTTCAGTAGATATTGGATATACTGATTTTTACTGGGCACAAGCTTGTCTCGATATTTCTGGACAAAAGCCTGAATTTCTTCTTGTTTAGGACTTAAAGTTATACTTTCCATAGCCCCTATTGTACCACAAAATGAAACTAGGGAGAATGGGAAAAAGAGGATATTTCAAATATTATAAAAAAATTACATATTTTTCTTCCAAACATGACATAAATGTCATGTTGAACCCGATAGGGTTGTTGTATAATATAGGTGTTGAAGCGATGTTTGAATAAAACTGACCACAAACAATATATTAACAAGGTTAAAAAAGCCTTGTAAAAAAAGGAGAACACATATGGAAAACTTTGCTATGATGGACAACCAATTCGCTGCGTTGACTGAAGAAGAAATGATGATGATCGACGGTGGATGGGCATTCTACGGTATCCCTGTTGATATTTTCACAGTATCATTGGCTATTTTGGGTGGCTCATTGGTTTCAGGTTTCTTAGTAGGACTTTTCAACTAATTTAATATTTCAAATAGAAGAAGGTGAATTTTATGAACAAAGATTTTAAATCATTAGATCAAAAATTTATGCCTCTTACTGAAGCTGAATTGGTTGAAGTAGAAGGTGGATGGGTCGGTGGTGACCTTGTACGTGCCGTATTTGATATCGGTCGTGAAGTTGGTCGCACTGTACGTGGACTTGCTATTCGTGCATATGGTCGTATTCGTTCTAGAATTGGATCACGTTCTGGCTCTAGCAATCGTGGTGGCGCTAACAACGGTGGTGCTGCAAGCCCAGACGTTTTTAACTAATATTTTGTGTTTCGACATAGAGCCTCTTGTTCGTCTTGATTTGGACAAGAGGCTTTTTAGTGTAAAAGTTACTTTATGTCTGTTTTTTAAGTAATTTTATGTTTACATGGAGTAAAACGACTGATACCATTGGAAAAATACGCCACATTAGTGTATGATAGAGATATCTATTTTTTGCTTGTTATGAAAGTTCTCCTTCCTAATTTATACTTGTTTTTTGCTGGAGAGAACCGCTATGGATAAAGTTGACAAGCAGTTTGTGTTGAATAGTATGTTTACTAATTAGGAGTTTTTATGCGAGGGTTGCCCTCCATAAAAGCAAACTTACACTTTTGTGTGAATAAAGGAGTTTGTATGAGATTTACAAAGCGTCATTATAGGGCTCAAGTTGACGCGAGAGATTGTGGTGTAGCAGCGCTAGCCATGATATATGGTTATTATGGTTCCTATTATTCTTTGGCTAGTTTGCGTGAAATGGCCAAGACAACTTTAAGAGGAACAACTGCTTTTGGGCTAGTGAAGGTTTCGGAAGAGTTAGGTTTTGAAACACGAGCCTTTAAAGCGGATATGTCTTTATTTGACATGAAGGGGATCGTTTATCCTTTTATCGCCCATGTTATCAAAGACAAGAAATTGCTTCACTATTATGTTGTGACTGGGCACGATAAACATTCGGTTTATATTGCGGATCCAGATCCGGCTGTTAAAATGACCAAACTTTCTAAGGAACAGTTTGCGCAAGAGTGGACAGGTGTCTCTATTTTCATAGCCCCAGCGCCAGAATATAGACCGCACAAGGAAAAGAAAAACGGTCTCTGGTCTTTTGTTCCAATTTTAATGAAACAAAAGGGACTGATTGCCAATATCGTTATCGCAACGATGCTGGTGACGATCATCAATATCGTGGGCTCTTACTACATGCAGGGGATTATTGATACTTACGTACCGAATCAGATGAGGAATACCTTAGGAATTATTTCTCTCGGTCTAATAGTCGTCTACATTTTGCAACAGGTCCTAACTTATGCTCAGAGCTATCTGCTTCTTATTTTGGGACAACGCCTTTCGATTGATGTGATTTTGTCCTATATCAAGCATGTCTTTCATCTACCCATGTCTTTTTTCGCTACGAGAAGGACAGGGGAAATCGTATCGCGCTTCAACGATGCCAATAGTATCATTGATGCCTTGGCTAGTACTATTCTGTCCATCTTCTTGGATGTGTCTATCGTTGTCGTCATGGCGGTTGTTTTGTTCTCGCAAAACTTTTACTTATTCTTTATCAGTTTGCTCTCGCTGCCGATCTATATCGTCGTGATTTTCGCTTTCATGAAGCCATTTGAAAAAATGAATCGCGATACGATGGAATCCAATGCCATTCTGTCTTCTTCTATTATCGAAGATATCAATGGTATTGAGACGATCAAATCCTTGACAAGTGAAGATTTCCGCTATCAAAAGATTGATAGAGAATTTGTGGATTATTTGAAGAAATCATTCGCTTATAGTCGGATGGAGAATATCCAAATTGGCTTGAAGAAGACAGCTCAGCTCTTGCTGAATGTTGCAATCCTTTGGATGGGAGCCCTTTTGGTAATGGACAATAAAATGACCTTGGGGCAGCTGATTACTTATAATACTTTGCTGGTTTATTTCACAAATCCGCTGGAGAACATTATCAATTTACAGACTAAGCTTCAGACTGCACAAGTTGCCAATAATCGCTTGAACGAGGTTTATCTGGTTGACTCTGAATTTATGGATAAAAAAGCGATCCGTGATTTGAGCATGACTAAGGGTGACATTGAGTTGAGAAATGTCAGCTATAAGTATGGCTATGGACGAAATGTCCTGTCGGATATTAACTTGACCATTGAAAGAGGCAGTAAGGTGGCCTTTGTCGGAATTTCTGGTTCTGGAAAGACGACCCTTGCTAAGATGATTGTGAATTTCTATGATCCGAACGAGGGAGAAATTCTGGTTAATAATATCAACCTCAATCAGATTGACAAGCATGTTTTGCGGCGTCATATCAATTACTTGCCACAACAGCCTTATGTTTTTAATGGTACCATCTTGGAGAATGTTCTCCTAGGTGCCAAGCCTGGAACGACTCAGAAAGAGATCATTCGAGCGCTGGAAATTGCGGAAATTCGTGAAGATATTGAACGGATGCCTTTGAATTACCAAACAGAATTGACATCAGATGGTTCAGGGATTTCAGGTGGTCAGCGTCAGCGCTTGGCCTTGGCTCGGGCTCTTTTGACCGATGCTCCTGTTTTGATTCTCGATGAGGCGACCAGCAACTTGGATATCTTGACAGAGAAAAAGATTATTGACAATCTCTTGGAGTTGGACAAGACCATCATTTTCATTGCCCATCGATTGACCATTGCGGAGCGATCTGAAAAAGTGGTTGTTCTGGACAAGGGTGAAATCGTGGAGCAAGGAACGCATGAAGAGTTGGTTGCTCAGGATGGCTTCTATGCTCATCTGGTGAATAGTTAGAAAGGAGAAAGAAGATGGAAGAACATTACTTAGAGAGTGCCGAATTTTATAACCGTAGATATTCTAGCTTTTCTGTGCGCGTGATTTTACCGACTTTCTTCTTGTTGATTTTTGTGGTCTTATTCTCCCTCTTTGCTAAAAAAGAAATCACTATTACTTCAGGTGCTTCTATTGAACCTAGCAAGATTCTAGCTAACATCCAATCAACCAGTAACAATGCTATTGTCACTAATAATTTGAAGGAAAACAAGGTTGTTAAAAAAGGGGATCTTTTAGTTCAGTATAAGTCTGATAGTGAAAATACTCAAAAAGAAACCTTCTCCTCTCAAGTAGAAAGCTTGAAGGAGCAAAAACGTCAGTTGGAGCTGCTGCAAGAAAGTCTGAAGACGGGAACTAGCCAGTTTTCAGGAGAGGATCGCTTCGGCTATGAGCAAGCATTTAATGATTACAAGAATCAAGCAGCGAGTATCCGTAGTAATACCGAGCAGCAAAATTCGACCATTGCTTCTCAAAATTCAGCAGCTAGCAATTCACAGGCAGAACTGGGGAATTTGATCAATGAAACAAATGCCAAATTAGCAGATTACCAGACTCTTAGAAATGCTATCCAAAATGGGACAAGTGTTCCTTCGACTAATGCTGGCTATAGCATCTATCAAGCTTATGAGACACAAGCTGCTGCAGATAGTCAAGGTCAGCTAAAGAGTCAGGTTCTTTCGCAAATTGATAGTCAGATTTCTCAGTTTGAATCAGCTCTTGCAGGTTATCGAGTGCAGTATGCGGGCTCTGGTGCTCAGCAGGCTTATTCTGGGAGCTTGGATAGTCAGCTTGAGTCTTTGAAAGCTCAGCAGTTGACTAAAGTTGGTCAAGAATTGACGGCCTTGAATCAAAAGATTTTAGAAGTTGAAAACAATCTCAAGGTACAAGGTGGTATCACTCAAAAGGGCATGATCGCAGCAACTGAAGATGGTATTCTCCACCTAAATCCTGAAACAGCAGGAGCGAATCTGGTTCCCGAAGGGAAGTTGCTGGCTCAGTTGTATCCTGTTTTGACCAAGGAAAAAAAGGTCGTTATCACAACCTATGTGACCTCAAAAGATGTGGCTAGTCTGAAAAAAGGTGAGACTTTGCGTTTCACTGCAATGGATGGAAATAATAAAGAATTTGTTCTCAAATCTAAAATTTCAAACATTGACAACAATGCGACGAAAACGGAAAAAGGCAATTTCTTTAAGGTGGAAGCTGAAATAAGCTTAACGGATGCCCAAGCCAAGAAGATACGTTACGGTATTGAAGGTCGTGCAGTAGTCATCACAGGAAGCAAAACCTACTTTGACTATTACTTGGATCAATTCTTGAGAAGAGACTAAAGAAAGAATGTTTAATAAGTCTTGATTGAAGTTCTTATCTCGCAAATATGAAAAAACCATGGTTGTGCCATGGTTTGTACGGATTCCTAAAAGATAGAGGAATTGTTACCCCTTTGTTGACTAAATGAGGATCCCGTTTTATTTGGCGATTTATCAAATAAAAAATCGAAGCCGAAAGGCTTCTTTTTATACTTGTTTTTTAATGTTTTGTGTGATATTATATTTTAAGAAACAAATGTTGCGCAACGATTGTATCTAAAAGGAGTTTCCATGCCACCTAAAAATAAATTTACTCGTGATGAAATTATCCAAGCAGCTCTAGGGATTGTCAGGGAAGACGGTTTAGCTGGTTTGACGGCTCGTTCTCTAGCGGAACGATTACAGTCTAGTTCCAAGGTTATTTTCGGTCAGTTTGAAAATATGGAGGATCTAAGTCATTCGGTTGTTCGGGCGGCTGAATTCGTTCTGGTCCAATATATCCGTTCGGCTTTGGAGCGAGCCAAGCCTTTCAGAGCAGTTGGTATGGCCTATATCCTTTTTGCCAGTCAGGAACCTCAGCTCTTTAAAATTCTCTATCTAAATCCTCACAAGCACCCCATTGAGTCTTTCAAAGACTTTTTACCTCAGAAAGACCATAGTTATCAGCAGATATTAGAGTCGATTGTGGAGGATTATCCTATGTCCATAGAGAGTGCAGAGTTTGTCTATCAGCATTTATTTATCTATTCTCATGGTTTGGCTAGCATGATAGCATCAGGTATTTATTCTTTTAGTCAGGAGGAAGTGACAGAACGTTTAACGCAAGTATTTACTGCCCTCTTAAAGGAAATGAAAGGAAAGCAAGAATGATTAGATTAAAGGGAATTCGTAAGTCCTACAATGGAAGAGAAGTTTTAAAAGGGATCGACTTAGAGATTGCTGCCCAAGATTACTTGGTCATTTTGGGAGCTTCTGGATCTGGAAAGTCAACCTTACTCAACGTTTTATCAGGCCTAGAAAAACCAGACAGTGGTCATGTATACTATGGTGAGGAAGATCTATCCCAGCTGACAGAAGCTCAATTGACGGCTTTTCGTCGAGCGAAGATTGCCTTTATTTTTCAGCAGTATTTCTTACTTCCAAATCTTACAGTGGAGCAAAATGTCAAAATGGGAGCCAACCTAGCAGGCAATCAAGATTACGTCCGTATTTTAGAGGCTTTAGGTTTAGGTGATAAACTTCAGCATTATCCAAGTCAACTGTCAGGCGGTGAGCAGCAGCGGGTGGCTATTGCACGAGCCCTAGCTAAAAGACCGAATGTCCTCTTTTTGGACGAGCCGACAGGAGCCTTGGACGAAGCAACAGGTCGTCAGATTCTAGCCTATATTTCAAGTTTTCGAGAGGAGCTAGGTTTTACACTGGTCATGGTGACCCACAATGCAAATATTGCTCAGATGGCTAAGACCATTGTCCATATCAATAGCGGTCAGATTCAAAGCTTAGAGACAAATAGTCAGCCCAAGACGGCCTATGAGATTGGATGGTAAGCTATGTTTTCAATAAAAGATTTGTATAGATTAGTCGTTGTATCAATTATTAGCTTTTGTGCGGTCTTTGTGACCAATCTCTTCCTAAATTTTTATCTGGATATCCGTTTACTAGATCAAACAAATTGGTTGCCTGAGATTCGAGCTGTTTACGATGCTCAAGTTGCGATTTCTTGGTTAATTGCATCCATTAGCGGAGCTGTTTTATCCCTAACATCGATACTCCTTCTCTTCTTTTACATTCGGCAATTTATTGACCAGCATAAGCCAGAATTAGGAGTTTTAAAAGCTCTGGGCTATAAAAACTGGGAAATTGCTCGAAAGTTTTGGCTTTTTAGTCTTCCAATTGGTTTGGGAACAGGCACTGGCTACTTCTCTTCGTTTGTCATGATGCCACATTTTTATCAGTTGCGTAATCAAAGCGGAGTTTTGCCTGAAATTACCATTCAGCAACATTGGTCCCTTTTCCTGTTTCTTGTTGTCTTGCCGACTCTTGCCTTTGCTACTTTAGCCGTTCTCTACGCTAGTTATTGTCTACGCTTGCCTGCTTTAGACTTGCTCAAGCGGGTCAGCCCTAGTCGAAAGTCACCAAAAAGGAAAACAGTAAAGCAAATAAGGAAAGACCGCCCCTTTTTAAAAGACCTTTCTGCCAGCCTGCTCTGGTCTAGAAAATTATTAATATTCTTTGTCATTTTCGGTTCGATGTGCTTTTCAGCTATGATTCAGCTATCATTTGGTATGAAAGAATTGACAGATGAGACCATTCAGATCATGATGATGTCAATCGGTACTGTCCTGTCAGTGGCAATCCTCTATCTGTCTCTGGGAGTACTCCTGCAGGAAAATCAAGAAACCCTAGCTATTATGAAGGTTTTTGGTTATAGCAGAAATGAGTGCCATAAGAGTTTATTTGCTCCTTATCGTATTCTTGCTTTTTTGGGCTTTGTCTTAGGAACGGGCTATCAATACGGGATTATGCAGCTTTTACTCAGATTGATGGAAAAATCAATAGCTCAGAAAGTTGACTATGATTTTGATTTTGGAGTCTGCCTGATGACTTTGCTAGTTTTTGTCTTAGTCTATGAAGGTTTAATCTATTTATCCAACAGGAGGCTAGATCAACTGACTATTAAGCAGGTCATGTTGGGAGAATAAAGAAAAAAATGAAGTGGTACTGTTCACTTCATTCTTTTTTGCTGATGATATGCTGGATACCTGTTTGGAGGTGCTGGAGGATATGTGTAATTTCCTTTGGAAATACTTTATAGTTTTCCAAGTCTGTCAGGGGAATCCAGTAGACTTGTTCTTGGTTATGCTGGTAGTGAAATTGCTTGCCGTGAGATTTCATCAGATAATAGAAGCAAATCTCATGACAGTCTAGTCCTTTGAGGATGCCAGTTGAGTTGGAAAATAAATTTTCATGAACAAAAGCCAGCTTTTCAATCTCATACCTTTGTCCTGTTTCTTCGAAAACTTCTCGCTGGACAGCTTCTTTGGTGGTCTCTCCAAATCTGACCGCCCCTCCCACTGAATAGAAATAGTCTTCGCTAGAAGAAGCCATGACACAGAGGGCTTCCTCCTCAATGATGAGTGCAGCAGCCCGATAGCGAAATCGCTCCTGCCCTTGGGTATAAGAAATATCCTTTGCCATAGTACCCTCCTTGCATTTTTTAGTTTACTTGATTTAGAGCTTCCTGTCAACACTTTCTGTACCCGGACAGTTGTATTCTTTCTTTCTTGCGACAGGCTTTTTTTCCTGTTAAAATAATGACATGACTCGTTATAAAGCCCTTATTTCCTATGACGGACATGACTTTGCTGGCTTTCAGCGCCAGCCTCATGCTCGGAGCGTTCAGGAAGAAATCGAAAAAACTTTAACTCGTATCAACAAAGGTCAGCCCATTGTCATCCACGGAGCTGGTCGGACCGACAGCGGCGTTCATGCGCTTGGGCAGGTCATTCACTTTGACCTCCCGTCAGCTAGTGATGAAGAAAAGCTACGTTTTGCCTTGGATACCCAGACGCCAGAAGATATTGATGTCATTTCTGTGGAGGAAGTGACGGAAGATTTTCATGCCCGTTACAAGCCGCACAGTAAGACCTATGAGTTTCTGGTAGATATTGGTCGGCCCAAAAATCCGATGATGCGCCACTATGCGACCCACTACCCTTATCCTTTGGAGCTTCCTCTAATGGAGCAGGCCATTAAAGCCTTGGAGGGAACGCACGATTTTACAGGTTTTACAGCCTCGGGTACCAGTGTGGAAAATAAGGTTCGTACGATTACAAAGGCCAGCCTGACTTTTGATGCGCAACGCAATTTTCTAGTCTTTACTTTTTCTGGCAATGGCTTTCTCTATAAGCAAATCCGCAACATGGTGGGAACCCTGCTCAAGATTGGAAATAAGCGGATGCCAGTAAACCAAATCGAACGGATTTTAGAAGAAAAGGATCGGCAGCTAGCTGGCCCAACCGCAGCACCTAATGGTCTTTATCTAAAGGAGATTATCTATGAAGAATAAGCTGATTTTAGCCCTCTCTGGCAATGATATTTTTAGTGGTGGTGGTCTTCATGCAGACCTGGCTACTTATACGGTCCATGGCCTGCATGGCTTTGTCGCAGTGACTTGCTTGACTGCGATGACGGACAAGGGCTTTGAAGTCCTTCCGACGGATGAGCAGGTCTTTGCGCAGCAACTCTCCTCGCTCAAAGATGTGCCGTTTTCGGCTATCAAGCTGGGCTTGTTACCGACGGTTGTCATTGCAGACCAGGCTCTGGAATTCATCAAAAAGCAAGCGGGCATACCAGTCGTGCTAGACCCTGTCCTAGTCTGCAAGGAAACCCATGATGTGGAAGTTTCGGCCCTCCGAGATGAATTGATCAAATTTTTCCCTTATACGACCATTATCACGCCCAATCTACCAGAAGCAGAGATCCTGACCCAGTCGGATATCAAGACTTTGGATGATCTCAAGGCTGCGGCTGTGACTCTCCATGAACTGGGAGCTCAAAATGTCGTGATCAAGGGAGGAAATCGTTTTAGCCAAGATCAGGCTATAGATTTGTTTTATGATGGCAAAGACTTTGTGTTGTTGGAAAGTCCTGTTTTACCAAATAATAATACAGGAGCAGGCTGTACCTTTGCTTCTAGCATAGCTAGTCAGCTTTTGGCAGGTCAATCCCCTCTTGAAGCCGTCAACTATTCAAAAGATTTTGTTTACCGCGCTATCCAGCGCTCAGATCAGTATGGAGTTATTCAATATGAAAAATAATCAGACAAGAAAAATCGCTTTGCTGGCTGTCATTACAGCCCTATCCATTGTTTTGGGGAATTTTTTCAAAATCCCGACGCCAACTGGCTTTCTGACCTTGCTAGATGCAGGGATTTACTTTACCGCATTTTATTTTGGTCGTAAGGAAGGAGCCTTGGTTGGGGGCTTATCCGGTCTCTTGATTGACCTAGTGGCCGGCTATCCTCAGTGGATGGTCTTTAGCCTCATCTGCCATGGCCTTCAAGGCTACTTTGCTGGTTTTACTGGAAAGCAGCGTTATATTGGTTTGCTCTTGGCCGGACTTGCCATGGTCGGTGGCTATGCTCTCTTTGGCAGCATTTTGAGTGGACCGGGTGCAGCTATCGCAGCGATTTGGGGCAATGTCATGCAAAATATTTTTGGCTTGGTGGTCGGCTATGCCCTTTATAGAGCCTTTCCCCTTGTCTTGAAAAGAGCCCTTCAGCCAGAGTAAGTGAGGTAAGAGATGGATTTAGAGAAGCTTGAAAAGGAGACCAGACAGATCGCCACAGATGTCTTGGACAAGGCGGGTTTGGTCAAGGGAAATATTTTTGTCCTAGGTCTATCTTCTAGTGAAGTCATGGGGGGACACATTGGCCAGCACTCCAGTAGGGAAGTCGGTCAGGTCATTGTCAAGACCTTGTTAGATATTCTGCAAGCTCGGGGGATTTACTTGGCCGTTCAAGGCTGTGAGCATCTCAACCGTGCCTTGGTCGTGGAGCGAGAATTGGCAGAAAAGAAAGACCTAGAAATTGTCAATGTCCTGCCCAGTCTACATGCAGGCGGGAGTGGCCAGCTAGCAGCTTTTGACTATATGAAAGATCCTGTGGAGGTTGAATTCATTACAGCTCATGCTGGCTTGGATGTGGGGGATACATCAATCGGAATGCATGTCAAGCATGTTCAGGTTCCGATTCGCCCTCAGCTACGCAGTTTAGGTCAGGCTCACGTTACTGCCCTTGCCAGTCGTCCCAAGTTGATTGGCGGAGCTAGAGCGTCTTATATTGAGGATAGAATTCGAAAATCTTAGTAGAAGAAGAGAAGAGGCTGGGACAAAAGTCCTAGCCTCTCAATTATCTTTGGATTGTCGAGCAAGACGCAGTGGTTGAGTGGGCTCTACTAGGCTGATTTCATCAGCTTTTACCGCCCTACTCAACTGTGCGGAGGTAGGACGACGAAATCGAATTCTAACGAATGACCGATTTTTGTCCCACTCTCTTTTCCCAAATGGTAGACTTTACCAGTCGATTCTCGTGCTGGCGAGGGAGATAAACCCACAGTGATAGGAGAATATTGTCTGCTAAGAGCTGGGGAAATGGTCAAAAAAGAGCAAAATGTGGCTTGGGTTTTGGCTTATGAAAGGGGAAAAAGGCGAAAAATAAAAGGTGTCGCTTGAAAAAACTGCTACTTATGTTATAATGGATTGTATGCAAAAAATTTGAAGGAGAACTGACAGAATGTCTGTATCATTTGAAAACAAAGAAACAAATCGTGGAGTATTGACTTTTACTATCGGTCAAGACCAAATCAAACCTGCTTTGGATCGTGCTTTTAATGCAGTTAAGAAAAATATCGCTGTACCAGGTTTCCGTAAAGGTCATATTCCTCGTCCAGTCTTCAACCAACGTTTTGGTGAAGAGTCACTTTATCAAGATGTCTTGAATGCATTGCTTCCAGCAGCTTATGAAGCAGCTGTGAAAGAAGCTGGTCTTGAAGTGGTTGCACAACCAAAAATTGATGTAACTTCAATGGAAAAAGGCCAAGACTGGGTCATCACTGCTGATGTTGTGACAAAACCTGAAGTGAAATTGGGTGCTTACAAAGACCTTGAAGTATCTGTAGAAGTTTCTAAGGAAGTGACTGATGCTGAAGTTGATGAGCGCATTGAGCGTGAACGCAACAACTTGGCTGAATTGGTTCTGAAAGATGGAGCAGCAGCTGAAGGTGATACAGTTGTCATCGACTTTGTTGGTTCTGTTGACGGTGTTGAATTTGACGGCGGAAAAGGCGATAACTTCTCACTTGGACTTGGTTCAGGTCAATTCATCCCAGGCTTCGAAGACCAATTGGTTGGTCACTCAGCTGGTGAAACAGTAGACGTTGTTGTAACCTTCCCAGAAGACTACCAAGCAGCTGACCTTGCTGGTAAAGAAGCAAAATTCGTTACAACAATCCATGAAGTTAAAGAAAAAGAAGTTCCAGCTCTTGATGATGAACTTGCAAAAGACATCGACGAAGAAGTTGAAACTCTTGCTGAATTGAAAGAAAAATACCGTAAAGAATTAGCAGAAGCCAAAGAAGCAGCTTACAACGATGCAGTTGAAGCAGCAGCGATTGACCTTGCAGTAGAAAATGCAGAAATCGTTGACCTTCCAGAAGAAATGATTCACGAAGAAGTTCATCGCGCTGTGAACGAATTCCTCGGCAACATGCAACGTCAAGGTATCTCTCCTGATATGTACTTCCAAATCACTGGTACAACTCAAGAAGACCTTCACAAACAATATGAAGCAGATGCTGCAGCACGCACTAAGACGAACCTTGTTGTAGAAGCAGTTGCGAAAGCAGAAGGCTTTGAAGCGAGCGCTGAAGAAGTTGAAGCAGAAATCACTTCATTGGCAACAGACTACAACATGGAAGCAGACCGCGTTCGCCAATTGCTTTCAGAAGAAATGCTTAAACATGATATCGCTGTTAAGAAAGCAGTTGAAGTCATCACAAGCACTGCTAAAGTAAAATAATAGCTTCCAGTCAGCCTCAGTGGATGACAAATGCAAGCACAAGAGAGAACGATTTGTTCTCTCTTTTTTTGATGTTGGAGAGGTCGTTTCGAAATATGAACTGTTCAAGAAGATGCGGACAACCTAGGCCTCGGCTGGTCACTTTTCCTATAGTTTCTTGGTAATCTAGGTCTCGGCTGGTCACTTTTCCTATAGATTCATGGCAACTTAGGCCTCGGTCGGTCACTTTCCTTTAGTTTTTAAGGTAAATGATACTTGAGATAGCTATTGGACAAAAGTAAGTATCTGACGAGGGGTGATTTCTTTCTATTTGGAAACTAGCTAGCAGAACTGGCTAGTTTAGCTGGTTTCTAAGTCTCAAATAAGGAATTATTTCAAAATACTGTAAAACTTTTTGAGAGTGGGGCGTTAGCTGTATCTACTGGTAAAGCACTGATAGACTACTACAAAAACGATTATATGGCCTTATCGCTTATCAGAATGCCTTGGGAGATATTTTTGGAAATGACAACCCCAATAGTGCAGGATTAGCACAGTATATCCCGTCGGACAATAGCAATCGGACAAAAGACTTGTTGAATAAATTTGCTAGAGCAGTCGATGAGCTGAATTACAAGAGATTGATGGAAGATCCTGAGTTTGTAAAACAAAGAGTGGATGGAGCAATCACCTTCTTAAAATCTGATTACCTAGACGACAATATGGATGCAATACTTTAAGCAAGTGTGTAGAGGGGAGCAATCCCCTTTTGTTAATTAAGTTAATGGTTTAGGATCACTCCGATAATTTGTAGTAGGGTGCAATTTACAAAACAAACAAATACTACATATTAGACGGTTTAAATGTTAAAAAAGCTAGATATATCAAGGATTTAAGTAAGTAGAGCGTTCCAAAAAAGGGTTAGGTAAGGGTGAGGTTGAATATTTAAAAATACTAAGTTTTTACCAAGGTACAGATAGTTTTTAGAGTCGTAGAACGGTAAGGTTTTGGTTAGGTATCTTAGTTTTCCAAGAGTGAGGTTTTGGTTAGGTAGTGGCAAAAAATATACCTGACAAATGGCAGGGTTATGTGTGTTGAACTCCGAGCGAACGCCGAGAAAGTGGGATATATTCCCCTATCATTTATCAAGCAGATAAGAGCAATAATAAGTCACCTTAACACCCTGAGAAATGACAAGCAGATAAGGATGACAATAAGCCTTTTTAATTGCATGCAGAATAACAAGGAAATAAGGGAGATAAAAACGTCCCTTAATTGCCTATCAAACCATAAGGAGATACGGGGGCTATCCCTTACCTACGAACTTGAAGCTAGAGCGAACATAGAAAAATAGAAAAAGAACCAAGACACTCTCTGCCCTGGCTAAAATCACAATAAGATTATTATATCATAAAAGGAGCGTCAGCATGACACCAGAGCAGGTAAAAGAAAAACTAGAGGGCGCTAAGTGGATCAATAAAGAAATAGAAGGCTTATATTTGGAGCTTGCAGCTTTAGAAAGTGGTATTATCAAAAAGCAAGAACTGAGCACTACTAGAGTACAAACATGCAGGGTAAATACAGCAGAGAATAACCTTATAAGCGTTCTAAAACTAAAAGAGGACACTTTACAGAGAATTGAGCGACTTACTGAAGAGAGAATGGAAATATCTAGGCTGATCGATAAGCTAGCCAATCCGCTTGAGCGTTCTGTTCTCAGGTTGTTTTACTTGAATATTCTTGACGTTTGGCAGGTTGCTGAGGAAATAGTTGTATCTACAGCCTCGGTATATCGAGTAAGGCAAAAAGCTATAGAACACTTAACAGGTATAGTAAATGGGGATTGATTTAACCTTAGCACAGAGACTAGTTCGTATAGGGCACCCTAGGCTTTATATTTGCCCCTATTTCGCTTTGTTTCGTACTGGACGACTTAAATCATTACGGATAAACTAAAAGCCCTTAGAAACGAATCTGGGGGCTTTTGTGATATAAAAAAATAAAGGTGACCCACCGCCTCCACAGCAAGCTGCTTCATGGGCGTTAGACCACCTTTACCTTAACTTGATTATAACTCAAAAAAATTTCTAGTACAAGTATAATCTGAGGTTAGCAATTATAAAAATAGAGGTGTCCCACCTCCTACTGCAGAATGAACTGTTTCAATGGGAGATGGAAAACCTCAAAGAAGTTTTAGAAAAAAGTAGAAGCAATAAAAGCTGAGATACCCAAAAGAATTAATAAGCAGAAATAAAAAGAATGTCTCATAAAAAGATGTCTCCATTTGTGTTTGCACCCTTTATCACATGACATACAGTTCCCGAATTCTTTACCTGTAATTCGGGCAATCCAAAGTAATAACGAATACATCAAAGTTAAAATCGCAATCATCATTAAACTAGATACTGTAATGATTTTTGATAGATCCATTGTTTGAAGATCATCACCAACATCAAATACTGCTCTCGCTATTTCAATACCACCGAACATAACGAATACAAATGCAGAAAACACTCCTAAAATAGCAATGAAGTCAGTATAGATTCCAGATTTCATATCTCTAACTTCTTTAATCCTAGTTGTTATATGAACTATATCTGAATTCATCTTGTTCATCGATTCCTTTGAAGTTTTAATTTGCTCTTCAACTTCTGTAATTAAAGGACGAAATTCCTTTACAAAAAGATGTAATTCCGATACAGTATCTTGGGCTTGCTTTGAATTTTTTAATATATATTCTCTTTGAACTTGAGAGAGAGTAATTCGTCTTGATTTTATCTAAATTTTTTGACAAAATTTCTTTTGTTTCATTAGGACTTCCATCTAAAATAAGGCGGATGTTTTCGTTTAAAACCTCATTATCCTCATCACTATTCTCATTTTTATATACATAGTCTGCAATATCATTATAAGGTATTGTGAGAGCACTATCAGAGAACATTTGTCGAAATACTTCTAAGACTTTTTGTTTATCATCATCTCCTAGTTCCGATAAATTTTTACCTAATAATATTTTTATTAATATTGCTGTGTTTCCCATAGTTTAGCCTCTGGGTGATTAGTAAAGTAAGTTTTAATTTCTTCATTAGTATATTTGATACCTTGAATACCATGCATGATGTGATTTTCGTCTTTTTTCCATGGATCATGGGTATGAGTAATATCTACAAGTTGAAAAGCACTTAAATTTGAAAGTTTATCAACAGTGTCTTCAATAATATAAGTATTGCTAATCTTATTTCTATTGTATTCTTCTATTTTAATATCTGTGAGATTGGCAAAAGAATCGGTACTAAATTCAATGTACTCATTTACTATATCACTACTTGGTATAGTAAATGCCCCAAATCTTTTATATTCATGATATACGCTAGGAACAACAGGACCATACTTCCACTTTTCCATTTTCTCTGAAAATAGTTCGACATCATTTTCAACGATATTTCTTACATTTACGAAGTATAATAATTTCTGCAATTTTAAATTATTGATTTCATAATTTTTGTTATTTGAATATTCAATTATATAATTTGCCACAAATAATGCGTTTTCCATCACCCATACCTCCTTTTATTCTATTATACCATATGTGTCAATCACTACATTTTGAGAGAGCTTGAAAAATGAACACAATATATTGTAGAATATATACACTCGGATTTTCCTAAGAGATTTTGTCTTATATTATGGCTTTACTTCTTATATTATTTTTTAGTTGAGGAGTAGGCAACTATATTGAGATTATTAGCAATGATGTTAAGAATAATGCCGATCTTTTCAAATTGATTTGATGTCGTTCTGCTGATTATACTTAGTAAGTGAGTTGTTTACCAAGTCTACTAGATATCTGCCAAATCCTCTAGCAGTATAATCATAGAAAGCTTCATCAGATTCAAAAGTATTTTTGAAAGATGCTTATTACTAGAATGGAGACAGATAAAACTTTAGCTGTTATCCCTCCTAGAGAATATGAAAGAATAAAAAAAGCACGTTTGACCGTGCTAGTTTCTTGCCTGCTGAACTCATCATTTTAAGTCCTTTTTTGTTACCCTTTATGTTTTCTCAACTTATTTTAATTTAATAGTTTTTGAGAAAATCAAGTTAGATTTAGAGCAGGCTTAGGCCTGTTTTTCTGTACCTAATCACTGCAAGACAACAAAAACAAATAGGATAACGAAAAGTAGTTTTTAGCTGATTGCTGAGAAATGCTAGGCTGTCATAGGGAGATATTTAGCTTTTAGACAGATTTTTTTGGGGAGCTTGTGATATACTGTTAGTATGGAAAAAAATGATATTGTCTACGGCGTGCATGCTGTGACCGAGGCCTTGATGGCCAATACGGGAAATAAACTTTACATTCAGGACGACTTGCGTGGCAAAAACGTGAGCAAGCTGAAAGATTTGGCGGCAGAAAAGAAGGTTTCTATCTCTTGGACACCCAAGAAAACCTTGCAGGAGATGACGGATGGAGCCGTTCACCAAGGCTTTGTCTTGCGGGTATCGGAGTTTGCCTATGCAGATTTGGCGGATATTTTGAAAAAAGCGGAGCAGGAAGAGAATCCTCTGCTGTTGATTTTGGATGGCTTGACAGATCCGCATAATCTGGGCTCTATCTTGCGCACGGCTGACGCGACCAATGTGACTGGAGTGATCATTCCCAAGCACCGAGCAGTCGGCGTGACACCAGTTGTGGCTAAGACTTCTACAGGCGCTATCGAGCACATTCCTATTGCCCGTGTGACCAATCTCAGCCAGACTCTGGACAAGCTCAAGGAAGCTGGCTTCTGGATTTTTGGGACGGATATGCAGGGGACGCCAGTTCATAAGTGGAATACGGCAGGCAAGCTAGCCCTCATCATCGGCAACGAAGGCAAGGGGATTTCCAGCAACATTAAGAAGCAGGTGGACGAAATGCTGACCATTCCTATGAATGGTCATGTCCAAAGCCTCAACGCCAGCGTCGCAGCGGCCATTCTCATGTATGAAGTCTTTAGAAATCGGGTGGGCTAATGCAAGTACTAGGAAGCTATCTGTTAGAAAAATATCAAACAGAAAAGTTTGAGCCGATCATTTATGATATTTACCATAATAAAAGAGAAGATAATTATTGCTTTTGCTTTGAAATCACTGAGGAAGCAGATCAGTATCCCTTAGAGGACTTATTGACCCAATATTCCTTGAATTGCACGGATTTATACGGTCAAGAAAGTCAGGTAAATGGCACTTTGAAATATCTGGTTGAGGTAGAAACCTTATCCACTGATAAGGCGGATTTGATCAGCATTCTCAATTTTTCTACAATTTTAAATAAAGAGATTGTGAATTATGTAAAAGGAAAATATGAGTGCCTTGCTGAAAAGAGGTGTATGAGTTCCTTTTATATGGGGAACCAAAAAGTGGAAGTTCCTGTGCTTGCTTACCGAAGTGATAACTCTGGGATGGTTTCTTTTCAAAATAAATATCCAGAGGTGCAATTATCAAATTTATTTTTAGAAGATAAAAAATATGATGTTGAGTGTTTAGATGGGGAATGGACCTGTATTGAATTACTTGATGGTAAGGCAAACTTGATTTTAAAAGCTTCACACGATGAATATTTCCAATATATTTTTGATTTGAAAGGTTTTCAAGGTGTCAGTCCTGTTCTAGACTGACCGAGCGAAATAGCTTTCCTAAAAAGCAAGAAATTTCTAATAGCTAGTCCCGGCATGTTGGTAGGAAAATCACCAGGAATAGCCCGCTTATGTTCATGGAGAAGCCTTCTCTGTGGCAACTAAAAAATGATGGAGAAAAAAGATGACCTTTAAAATTTTAACGGATTCGACGGCAGATTTGCCAGAAAGCTGGACTCAGGAACATGATGTGCAGGTTCTGGGCTTGACCATTCAGTTGGATGGCCAAACCTACGAGACTGTCGGACCGGATAAGCTGACCAGTGAGCAGCTTTTAGCCAAGATGGAGTCGGGCAGCAAGCCGACTACCAGCCAGATCAATGTTGGCCAATTTGAAGATGTTTTCCGCCAGTATGCTCAGGAGGGCACAGCAGTTCTCTATGTGGCTTTTGCTTCCGCCCTGTCTGGTACCTATCAAAGTGCAGTCATGGCGCGGGAGATGGTCTTAGAGGATTATCCTGAGGCAATCATTACAATCCTTGATACCAAGGCGGCTTCGATGGGTGAAGGGCTCTTGGTTATGAAGGCTGTAGAAGCTAGAGCGGCAGGTCAGAGCCTAGAGCAGACGGTAGCTTTGCTTCAAAGTCTAGTGCCTAGAGTAAAGACCTATTTCTTAGTAGATGACCTCAATCACCTTATGCGGGGTGGCCGCATTTCCAAGGCAGCGGCTCTCATGGGAAGCTTGGTCAATATCAAGCCCATTATCGCAGTCACAGCTGATGGAAGTCTGGATTCGGTCGCTAAGGTGCGAGGTAAGAAGAAGGCGCAGGCTGAGGTAGTTCGGATGACTCTAGAGACCATTTCTGAGTCACTTGTAGTCATTGCCTATGCAGGCGAAAAAGAAGTCGCTGAAAATGTCAAGGAGCAACTTTTAGCTTCTGGGCAGGTCACAGAAGTCCTTATCCTGCCTCTTGGTCCGGTTATTTCGACGCATACTGGCCCAGGGACTCTAGGACTCTTTAGCATTGGCAGTGAACTTTCAGACTAAATGGAAATGAAATCGTTATTTTATAAATAATTGCATCAAATATATTGACTTTTGGTTAGAAAATTTGGTATGATAGTAGGCGGTATTGTTTACCCCATTTGTAAGGCCCCGGAACCTTTCAAATAACCCGCGGACCGGAACATCCGCCCTGTAAACAAAAACGATATTCATATAGGAGAAATCATGAACAAAACAACATACATGGCTAAGCCAGGTGAAGTTGAACGCAAATGGTATGTAGTAGACGCTACTGATGTACCTCTTGGACGCCTTTCTGCAGTTGTAGCAAGCGTACTTCGTGGAAAAAACAAACCAACATTCACACCACACACTGATACAGGTGACTTCGTAATCGTTATCAACGCTGAAAAAGTTAAATTGACTGGTAAAAAAGCAACTGATAAAGTTTACTACACTCACTCAATGTACCCAGGTGGTTTGAAGTCTATCACTGCTGGTGAACTTCGCTCTAAGAACGCTGTTCGTTTGATCGAAAAATCAGTTAAAGGTATGCTTCCACACAATACTCTTGGTCGCGCTCAAGGTATGAAGTTGAAAGTATTTGTAGGCGCTGAGCACACTCACGCTGCACAACAACCAGAAGTTCTTGATATTTCAGGACTTATCTAAGGAAAGGAACAATAAAGTATGTCACAAGCACAATATTCAGGTACTGGACGTCGTAAAAACGCTGTTGCACGCGTTCGCCTTGTTCCAGGAACTGGTAAAATCACTGTAAACAAAAAAGATGTTGAAGAGTACATCCCACACGCTGACCTTCGTTTGGTTATCAACCAACCATTCGCAGTTACTTCAACTGTTGGTCAATACGACGTTTTCGTAAACGTTGATGGTGGTGGCTACGCTGGTCAATCAGGCGCTATCCGTCACGGTATCGCTCGTGCCCTTCTTCAAGTAGACCCAGATTTCCGCGATTCATTGAAACGCGCAGGCCTTCTTACTCGTGATGCTCGTATGGTAGAACGTAAGAAACCAGGTCTTAAGAAAGCTCGTAAAGCATCACAATTTAGTAAACGTTAAAACTTATTTACACTTATTGAAAGCATTTCGTATCAAAAATACGGGATGCTTTTTCTGTTCACCCCAAATATTTGAACCTTGAATTTCCTTTAATACGTTCCGTTACGACTGTTGGCTTTAAAATAATTAGCTTTATCGTAAGGCTCATACCCTAAAAAGGCTGATAACTCTGCTTGAAGCAGATCGTTCATAACTGTTTCAAGGGATGAACGAAAAAATCCATCAATATCTTGCTTTTGGGCTAAGAAGTTAAGTAGTTCTGTGGTAAACTGAGTCATAGGAATAAACCTCGTTCTAGTAATGTTTCGTAACTCTACTATAACGGATTTCTTCCTTTTTGTGTTTACACAACTTATTTTACACTACCAAAAGAACTTTAGCTATTGGGTATGCAAGCTAAAGTTCTTGGCTCTATAATTTCTGTAGTAGGTAAAGCCACCATAGGAATTATAGAGTCTATTTTGTTGTAG